>NZ_JBIVOW010000015.1:0-228545 GCF_044754325.1 Streptomyces sp. NPDC093097 | reverse complement strand
GTCGCGTCGAAGGTCTCGGCGAACTCCGGGAAGGCGGCGTGCAGTTCGCGTCCCATGCCGAGCCGCTGCGCGCCCTGCCCCGAGAAGAGGAAGGCGGTGCGGCGTTCGCCGGCCTCGCCGCGGGCGGCCTCGGTGACGCCGTCCGCGGTGGCCAGCAGCACGGCCCGGTGCTCGAAGAGGGAGCGGCCGGTGGCCAGGGAGTGGGCGGTGTCGAGGGGCGGGAGGGTGCTGGCGGTGCGCAGGCGGTCCAGTTGGGCGTCGAGGGCGGCCGGGGTGCGGGCGGATACGGGCCAGGCGACCACGGTCGGTGCGGGCCGGGTCTCGCCGGCTGCGGGCCGGGGTTCGGCCGGTGCCTGTTCCAGGATGATGTGGGCGTTGGTGCCGCTGATGCCGAACGAGGAGACGCCGGCGCGACGGGCCCGACCGGTCTCCGGCCAGGCGGTCTGGTCGGTGAGCAGGCGGACCGTGCCGTTCGACCAGTCCACGTGCGAGGACGGTTCGGTGATGTGCAGGGAGCGCGGCAGGGTGCCGTGGCGCATGGCCAGGACCATCTTGAGCAGGCCGGCCGCGCCGGCGGCGGCCTGGGTGTGGCCGATGTTGGACTTGATCGAGCCGAGCAGCAGCGGGTGTTCGGGGTTGCGGTCCTGGCCGTATGTGGCGATCAGGGCCTGGGCCTCGATGGGGTCGCCGAGCGGGGTGCCGGTGCCGTGCGCCTCGACGGCGTCCACGTCGGCCGGGGCCAGTCCGGCGTTGGCCAGGGCCTGGCGGATGACGCGCTGCTGGGACGGGCCGTTGGGCGCGGTCAGGCCGTTGGAGGCGCCGTCCTGGTTGACGGCCGAGCCGCGGACCACGGCGAGGACGCGGTGGCCGGCGCGCCGGGCGTCGGACAGGCGCTCCAGGACGAGGACGGCGGCGCCCTCGGACCAGCCGGTGCCGTCCGCGGAGTCGGAGAACGCCTTGCAGCGGCCGTCCTGGGCGAGGCCGCCCATCCGGGAGAAGCCGGTGAAGTTGGCGGCCGTGGTCATGACGGTGACGCCGCCGGCCAGGGCCATGGTGCACTCCCCCGCGCGCAGTGCCTGGGCGGCCAGGTGCAGGGAGACCAGGGAGGAGGAGCAGGCGGTGTCGACGGAGAGGGCCGGGCCCTCCAGGCCGAGGGCGTAGGCGAGGCGGCCGGAGACGACGCTGACGGCGAGGCCGGTGGTGGCGTGGCCGGCGATGTCGTCGCGCGAGCGCATGACCAGGCCGGCGTAGTCCTGGCCGCTGACGCCCATGAACACGCCGGTGGAGCTGCCGCGCAGGGTGTGCGGGTCGATGCCGGCGCGTTCGGCGGCTTCCCAGGCGACTTCGAGGAGGATGCGCTGCTGCGGGTCCATGGCGAGGGCCTCGCGCGGCGAGATGCCGAAGAACTCGGCGTCGAAGTCGGCGACGTTGCGGAGGAATCCGCCCTGTCCGGAGAGGGCGCCGGGGGCGCCGCCGAGCAGGGGGTGGCGGTCCCATGCGCGGTCGGCGGGGAACCCGGTGATCGCGTCGGTGTCGGCGGCCACCAGGTCCCACAGCTCTTCGGGGGAGCCGACGCCGCCGGGGAAGCGGCAGCCCATGCCGACGATGACGATCGGGTCGTCGTCCGCGGCGGGGGCCGGTGCGGCCGCGGTGACGGTCACGGCGGCGTCGGCACCGAGGAGTTCGTCGTGGAGGTAGGCGGCGAGCTGCTCGGGGGTGGGGTAGTCGAAGATGAGCGTGGCGGGCAGGGTGAGGCCGGTGGCCTTGCCGAGCCGGTTGCGCAGTTCGATGGCGGTCAGCGAGTCGAAGCCGAGTTGGCGGAACTCGCGTCGGGCGTCGACGGGGTCGGCGGAGCCGTGGCCGAGGACGGTGGCGGCCTCGGTGCGCACCAACTCGACGAGGAACGGCGGGCGTTCGTCCTCGGGCAGGGTGGCGAGGCGTTCGGCGAGGCCCGCGCGGGAGACGCCGGCGGAGCCGGCCCGGGCGCGGCGGCCGGTGCTGCGGACCAGGCCGCGCAGGACGGCGGGGATGCCGGCCGCGGCCGGCAGTGCGCCGCCGGTGAGGCCGAGGGGGACGACCAGGGGTTCGGCGGTGGCGGTGGCGGCGTCGTAGAGGGCGAGGCCGCGTTCGGCGGAGAGCAGTGGGAGGCCGCCGGCGTCGCTGACGCGGTGGAGGTCGTGGTCGGTCAGTTCGCCGGTCATGCCGGCGCCCTGTTCCCAGGCGCCCCAGGCCAGCGAGGTGGCGGGCAGGTCGTGGGCGTGGCGGTGGGCGGCGAGTGCGTCGAGGAAGACGTTGCCGGCCGCGTAGTTGGCCTGGCCGGGGCCGCCCATGACGCCGGAGGTCGAGGAGTACAGCACGAACGCGGCCAGGTCGTGGTCGCGGGTGAGGTCGTGCAGGTGCCAGGCGGCGTCGAGCTTGGGGCGCAGGACGGCGGCGAGGCGGTCGGGGGTGAGGGCGGTGAGGATGCCGTCGTCCAGCACGCCGGCGGTGTGCACGACGGCGGTGAGCGGGTGGTCGGCGGGCACGGTGGCGAGCAGTGCGGCCAGGGCGTCGCGGTCGGCGGCGTCGCAGGCGGCGAGGGTGACGTCGGCGCCGAGGGCGGTCAGTTCGGCGGCCAGGTCGGCGGCGCCGGGCGCGTCGGGGCCGCGTCGGCCGGCGAGCAGCAGGTGGCGGGCGCCGTGTGCGGTGACGAGGTGGCGGGCGAGCAGGCCGGCCAGGCCGCCGGTGCCGCCGGTGATCAGGACGGTGCCGTCGGGGTCGAGGGACCGCGGCACGGTCAGCACGATCTTGCCGATGTGCTGGGCCAGGCTCATGAAGCGGAACGCCTCGCCGGCGCGGCGCACGTCCCAGCTGCGGACCGGCAGCGGGGTGAGGGCGGCGCGGTCGAAGAGGTCGACGAGGGCGCGCAGCATCCGCTGGATGTGGTCGGGGTCGACCATGCCGAGGTCGAAGGAGTGGTAGGTGAGGTGGTCGGGGACGGTGTCGCCGGCGCGGATGTCGGTCTTGCCCATCTCCAGGAAGCGTCCGCCGTCGCCGAGCAGCCGCATCGAGGCGTCCACGAACTCCCCGGACAGCGCGTTCAGGACGACGTCCAGCCCGCCGTCGCCGGCGACGGCGGCGAACGCCGTCTCGAAGTCCAGGCTCCGGGACGAGGCGATGTGGTCGTCCGCCACGCCCAGCGAGCGCAGCACCTCCCACTTGCCCTCACTGGCAGTGGCGAAGACCTCCGCACCGAGATGGCGGGCGATCTGGACCGCGGCCATGCCCACACCACCGGCACCGGCATGCACCAGCACCTTCTCCCCCGGCCGCAGACCGCCCAGCTCCTTCAGGGCGTAGTACGCGGTCAGGAACACCAGCGGGACCGAAGCGCCGGTCTCCCAGGACCAGTCCTCGGGGACGGGGGTCAGGAGGCGGGCGTCGGCGATGCCGAGCGGTCCGAAGCCGCCGAAGAGCATGCCCATGACGCGGTCGCCGGGGGCGAGTCCGGTGACGCCCGGTCCGGTCTCGGTGACCACACCGGCCGCCTCCGAGCCGAACAGGCCGGCGTCGCCGGGGTACATCCCGAGCGCGTTGAGGACGTCGCGGAAGTTCAGGCCGGCGGCGCGGATCTCGACGCGGACCTCGTGGCCGGCCAGCGGCCGGTGGGCTTCGGGGTGGGGCAGCAGGGCGAGGCCGTCGAGGCTGCCCTTGGCGCGGCTGCCCAGTCGCCAGGGTGTGCCGGGCGGGGGGACGAGGCTCGGTCCGGAGTCGAGGCGGGCGAGCCGGCCGACGCGGACGGTGCCGGTGCGGACCACGGCCTGGGGTTCGTCGGTGTCGAACAGGGCGGGCAGCAGCGGGAGTTGGGCGGCGGAGGCGGCGGTGTCGTCGAGGTCGACGAGGAGCAGGCGGCCGGGGTTCTCGGACTGGGCGGTGCGGATCAGGCCCCAGAGCGGGGCGGCGGCCAGGTCGAGCGGGGCGCGGGTGCCGTCGGCGACCGCGCCGCGGGTGACGAGCAGGAGCCGGGAGCCTGCGAAGCGGTCCTCGGCGAGCCACTGCTGGAGCAGTTCCAGGACGGTGCGGGTCAGGGCGTGGGCGGCGGCCGGTCCGCGGTCGGTGTCGCCGCGCAGGGGCACGGCGACGATGTCGGGCACGGGCCGGTCGCCGTGGGCGGTGAGTTCGGTGAGGGTGGCGAGCGGGGCGGGGAGGCCGGCGACGGTGTCGGGGGCGGCGGCGGTGAGCGCGGCGGTCAGGCCGAGCCCGTCGTCGCCGAGGACGGCCCAGGTGGCGGGGGTGGCGGGGGCGTGGACGGTGCGGGGCGTCCAGTCCATGCGGAAGAGGGAGTTGACGTCGTCGCGGCGGGCGTCGGTGCCGGTGTCAGGGCCGGCGGCGCGCAGGGTCAGCGCTTCGACGGAGATGACCGGGCTGCCCTGCGGGTCGGTGGCGATGATCTCCACGGCGTCGGTGCCGCAGCTGGTGATCCGCACGCGCAGTGCGGTCGCGCCGGAGGCGTGCAGGGACACCCCGCTCCAGGCGAACGGCAGGAGGCTGCGGTCGCCGGTGGAGGCGTAGAGGGTGCTGTGCAGGACGGCGTCGAAGAGGGCGGGGTGGAGGCCGAAGGCGTCGGCGTCGGTGACGCCTTCGGGCAGCGCGACCTCGGCGAAGATCTCGGTGTCGCGGCGCCAGACGGCGCGCAGGCCGCGGAAGACGGGCCCGTAGTCGAGTCCGCTGGCGCGGTAGCGGCCGTAGAGGCCGTCGATGTCGAGGGGTTCGGCGTCGCGGGGCGGCCAGGTGGTGGTGTCGAGGGCGAGGAGGTGTGCGCCGTCGGTGATCCGGCCGGTGGCGTGCTGCGTCCAGTCGGCGTCCTGGTCGGTGCCGGGCCGGCTGAAGAAGCGCAGTTCGCGGGCGCCGTCCTGGTCGGCGGCGCCGACCGCGATCTGGACCTGGACGGCGCCGGTGGCGGGCAGGATCAGCGGGCTGGCGAGCGTCAGTTCCTCGACGCGGTCGCAGCCGGCCTGGTCGGCGGCGCGCACGGCCAGTTCGAGGAAGCCGGTGCCGGGGAAGAAGACCATGCCGCCGACGACGTGGTCGGCGAGCCACGGGTGGGTGGTCAGCGACAGGGTGCCGGTCAGCAGGAGTTCGTCGGAGCCGGCGACGGACATGGCGGCGCCGAGCAGGGGGTGGTCGGCGGCGGCCAGGCCGAGGCCGGTGGCGTCGGCGGGCCGGTAGGTGGTCTTGGGCCAGTAGCGTGCGTACTGGAACGGGTAGGTGGGCAGGTCGGTGCGGCGGGCGCCGGTGCCGGCGTAGAAGGCCGGCCAGTCGACGGGTACGCCGGCGGTGTGCAGACGGGCCAGTGCGGCGACCGCGGCCGGCTCCTCGGGGCGGTCGGTGCGCAGGACGGGGACGGTGGCGGCGTCGGGGGCGGTCTGCTGGGCGAGGGCGGCGAGGGTGCCGCCGGGGCCGAGTTCGAGGAAGAGGCCGACGCCGGCGTCGGCGAGGGTGCGCACGCCGTCGGCGAAGCGGACGGCCTCGCGGACGTGCCGGACCCAGTAGTCGGCCGAGCCGAGCAGGGTGGCATCGGCGATCGCGCCGGTGAGGTTGGAGACCACCGGGATCTGCGGCTCGTGGTAGTCCAGGTCCTCGGCGACCGCGCGGAACTCGGCCAGCATCGGGTCCATCAGCGGGGAGTGGAAGGCGTGGCTGACCTTCAACCGGGTGCTGCGGCGGCCCTGTTCGGTCAGGCGGGCGGCGAGGGCGAGGGCGGCACTCTCCTCGCCGGAGACGACGAGTGAGGTCGGTCCGTTGACGGCGGCGATCGCGATGCCGTCGGCGAGGAGCGGGGTGACCTCGTCCTCGGTGGCCTCGACGGCCACCATGGCGCCGCCGGCCGGGAGTGCCTGCATCAGGGTGGCGCGGGCGGCGACCAGGCGGCAGGCGTCCTCCAGGGAGAGGACGCCTGCGACGTGGGCGGCGGCGAGTTCGCCGATGGAGTGGCCGGCGACGAAGTCCGGGGTGACGCCCCAGGATTCGGCGAGGCGGTAGAGCGCGACCTCGACGGCGAACAGGGCGGGCTGGGTGTGGCCGGTCTCGTTCAGCGGGGCGTCGTCGGTGCCCCAGATCACCTCGCGGAGGGAGCCGCCCAGTTCGACGTCGAGCAGGTCCAGGGTGGCGTCGAGGGCCTGCGCGAACACCGGGAAGGCCGCGTGCAGCTCACGTCCCATGCCCAGGCGTTGGGCGCCCTGGCCGGAGAAGAGGACGGCGCAGCGGGTGCGGCCGGCGGGGTGGCCTTCGTGGGTGTCGGGGGCGGTGCCGTGGGCCAGCCAGGCGGCCAGGGCGTCCCGGCCGGTGGTGCCGTCGGGGTCGGTGACGACGGCGAGCCGGTGTTCCAGGGCGGCGCGGGTGGTGGCGAGGGAGTACGCGGTGTCCAGGGCGGCGTGGGTGGTGCCGGTGCCGAGGTGGGCGAGGAGTGCGGTGGCCTGGTCGCGGAGGGCGGCCTCGGTGCGGGCGGAGAGCAGCCAGGGCAGGGCCCGCGGGGTGCGGGAGGGGGTGGTGCCGGTGGCCGGGGCGGGGGTGTCCGGGGCCTGTTCGAGGATGACGTGGGCGTTGGTGCCGCTGACGCCGAAGGAGGAGACGCCGGTGCGGCGCGGGTGGCCGGTCTCGGGCCAGGGGCGGGTCTCGGTGAGGAGTTCGACGGCGCCGGAGGTCCAGTCGACGTGGGTGGAGGGCTGGTCGACGTGGAGGGTCTGCGGGAGGGTGCGGTGCCGCATCGCCATGATCATCTTGATCACGCCGGCGACGCCGGAGGCGGCCTGGGTGTGGCCCATGTTCGACTTGATGGAGCCGAGGTGCACCGGTGCGGTGCGGTCCTGGCCGTAGGTGGCGAGGATGCTCTGGGCCTCGATGGGGTCGCCGAGCGGGGTGCCGGTGCCGTGCGCCTCGACGGCGTCGATGTCGCCGGTGGTCAGGCCGGAGTTGGCCAGCGCCTGGCGGATGACGCGTTGCTGGGCGGGGCCGTTGGGGGCGGTGAAGCCGTTGGAGGCGCCGTCCTGGTTGACGGCCGAGCCGCGGACCACGGCGAGCACCGGGTGGCCGTTGCGCTGGGCGTCGGAGAGCCGCTCCAGCAGGAGGATGCCGGCGCCCTCGGACCAGCCGGTGCCGTCGGCGGCGTCCGCGAAGGCCTTGCAGCGGCCGTCGCGGGCCAGTCCGCCCTGGCGGCTGAACTCGACCAGTGAGCCGGGGGTGGCCATCACGTTGACGCCGCCGGCCAGCGCCATACCGCATTCGCCGTTGCGGAGGGCCTGGACGGCCAGGTGCAGGGCGACCAGGGAGGAGGAGCAGGCGGTGTCGACGGTGAGGGCGGGGCCTTCGAGGCCGAGGGTGTAGGAGAGGCGTCCGGAGGCGGCGCTGGCGGCGATGCCGGTGCCGACATCGCCGGTGGCGTCGTCCAGGGAGCGGACGAGGAGGTAGGCGTAGTCCTGTCCGTTGGTGCCGATGAACGCGCCGGTGCGGGTGGCGCGCAGAGTGGTGGCGTCGATACCGGCCCGTTCGACGGCCTCCCAGGCGGTGGTCAGCAGCAGGCGCTGCTGGGGGTCCATGGTGACCGCCTCGCGCGGGGAGATCCCGAAGAAGCCGGGGTCGAAGTCGGCGATGCAGTCCAGGAATCCGCCGCGCTGGCTGACGGAGGTGTCGCGGGCGTCGGTGCCGCTGTTGCGCAGCGCGTCGAGGTCCCAGCCGCGGTCCTCGGGGAATCCGGAGATCACGTCGGTGCCGTCGGCGACCATCTCCCAGAGTGCTTCTGGGGAGTTGACGGCGCCGGGGAAGCGGCAGGCCATGCCGACCACGGCGATCGGCTCCTTGGCCGCGGCGACCAGCATCCGGTTCTGCCGCCGGAGCCGGTCGGTCTCCTTGACCGCGGCGCGGAGCGCGGCGACTACGGTGTTGTCGGGGTTCTCGGGCGCGTTCATCGTCTGCTCCATCAATCGCGCTACAGGTCGGACTGGCCGTTGAGCGCGGCCCGCACCAGGTCTGCCACTGTCATCGAGTCGACGGATTCGCCGTCGTCGTCCTCCGCGGCCCGGCCGCCGCGTCCGGCGAGTTGGAGCAGGGGCTCCAGCACGCCGATCTCCCGCAGTTGGTCCAGCGGCACGGTGGCCAGGAGGGCCCGGATCTCGCTCTCGTCCTCGGCTGCGGCCGGCTCGTCGGGGAAGAGCCGGTCGAGGATGTACGCGCCCATGGACGCGGGGGTCGGGTGGTCGAACACCAGGGTCGCCGGGAGGCTCAGGCCGGTCGCTGCGCCGAGTTGGTTGCGCAGTTCGACGGCGCCGAGGGAGTCGATGCCCAGGTCGCGGAAGGTCCGTTCGGCGCCGACCGCGTCGGTGTCGGGGTAGCCGAGCACCTGTGCGGCGCGGGTGCGCACCAGGTCGACGACGGTGTCCGGGCGGCGGGCGGGCGGCAGTGCGGCGAGCCGGGCGGCCAGGCCGCCGTCCGCCGTCTCCGCCTCGGCCTGGGCGGCGAGGCTCTCGCGGTAGCCGGGGATCTCCCGCAGCAGCGCGCTGGGCCGGGCGCCGCCGAAGGCGCCGGCGAACCGGTCCAGGGCCACGTCGGCGACGACGGCGGTCGGTTCCTTCTCAGCGACCAGGCGCAGCAGCGCCTCGACGGCGAGGTGCGGGTCCATGGCGCCGACGCCGGCGCGCCGGGCGGCCTCGTCGGCGCCGTCGGTGTCGGCCATGCCGCCGCCTCCCCAGGCACCCCAGGAGACCGAGGTGGCGGGCAGGCCGAGCACCCGGCGCTGTTCGGCGACGGCGTCCAGGACGGCGTTGGCGGCGGCGTAGTTGGCCTGGCCGGGGTTGCCGACCGCGGAGGACGCGGAGGAGAACAGGACGAAGGCGGCCAGGTCGCGGTCGCGGGTCAGTTCGTCCAGCAGCAGGGCGGAGGTGACCTTGGCGCGGAAGACGTCCTGGAAGCGTTCGGGGGTGAGCCGGTCCAGGATGCCGTCGTCGAGGACGCCGGCGGCGTGCACCACGCCGGTCAGCGGCCGGTCGGCGGGGAGCGCGTCCAGGACGGCGGTCAGCTGGTCGCGGTCGGCGGCGTCGCAGGCGGCGATGGTGACGGCGGTGCCCAACGCGTCGAGTTCGGCGCGGAGTTCGGCGGCGCCGGGGGCGTCGGGGCCGCGCCGGCTGAGCAGGACGAGGTGCGCGGCACCGTCCTTGGCCAGGCGGCGGGCGACGTGTGCGCCGAGGGCTCCGGTGCCGCCGGTGATCAGGACGGTACCGGTCGGGTTCCAGGGTGCGGAGGGATTGCGGGCGGGGGCCGGGACCATGCGGCGGCCGAGCAGCGCGGTGCCGCGGACGGCGACCTGGTCCTCGCCGTCCAGTCCGGCCAGGACGGCGGCGAGGCCGGCCGCGGACCGCTCGTCGGGCTCCTCCGGCAGGTCCACCAGGCCGCCCCAGCGCTGCGGGTACTCCAGCGCGGCGACCCGGCCGAGGCCCCACAGGGCGGCCTGGAGCGGGCGGTGCGGTCGGTCGGTGCGGCCGGCGGAGACGGCGCTGCGGGTGACGCACCACAGGGGGGCGTCGACGCCGGCGTCGCCGAGGGCCTGGAGGAGGGCGGTGGTCAGGGCGGTGCCCTCGGGTACGGCGCCGGTCAGCTCCTCGCGCAGGGCCAGCAGGGAGACCACGCCGCCGAGGCGGGTGCCGTCGGCCGTGTGGGCGCGGATCGCGTCGGCCAGTGCGGCCCGGTCGGCGGTGGCCGCCTCCAGGTGCACGAGGTGGGTGCCGAGGCCGTCGAGGGTGGTGGTCACCCAGGGGTCGTCGGCAAGGCCCTCGGGGAGGACCGCCAGCCAGGTGCCGCTGAGCGCCTTGCGGTGCGCGACGGCGGCGCCGGTGAGCCGCTTCCAGACGATCCGGTGGCGCCAGCTTGCGAGTTGGGACTCGTCGGCCTGGCGGCTGCGCCAGTCCATCAGGGCCGGCAGCACCTTGGAGAGGGTGTCGCTCTCCACATCGAGTACGGATTCCAATGCGGTGAAGTCCTCCTGTGCGACGGCGTCCCAGAAGGCCGCGTCGTTCTCGGCGGGCGCTCCGGCCGCCGGGGCGGCCGCGGCCGTCCCGGGGATGACCTCCGGCCAGAAGCGGCCGCGCTGGAAGGGGTACGTCGGCAGGTCCAGCCACCGGGCGCCGCGGCCGGCGAAGTACGCGTCCCAGCGCGGCCCCGTGCCGTGGACGTGCAGCTGGGCCAGGGCGGCGACCAGGGTCTCCTCCTCGCCGCGGGTGCGGCGCAGGGCGGGGACGACGACGGCGTCCGGGGCGCTCTGCCGGGCCATGGCGGACAGCACGGCGTCCGGGCCGAGTTCGAGGAAGAGGTGCACGCCGCGGTCGGTCAGGGTGCGCACGCCGTCGGCGAACCGCACGGTGCCGCGGACGTGGCGCACCCAGTAGTCGGCGGTGCACAGGTCCTCGGTGGCGGCGACGTCGCCGGTGAGGTTGGAGACCACGGGAAGGCGCGGCGGGTGGTACTCCAGGCCCTCGGCGACGGTGCGGAAGCGCTCCAGCATCGGGTCCATGAGGGCTGAGTGGAAGGCGTGGCTGACCTTCAGCCGGGTGGTGCGGCGGCCCCGTTCGGCGAGGGTGTCGGCCAGGGCCGTCACGGCGTCGTCGGTGCCGGAGAGGACCACGGCGGTGGGGCCGTTGACCGCGGCGAGGGAGACGCCGTCGGTGAGCAGCGGGGTGATCTCGTCCTCGGTGGTCTCGACGGCGATCATGGCGCCGCCGGTGGGGAGTTGCTGCATCAGGGCGGCGCGGGCGGCGACCAGGCGGCAGGCGTCGTCCAGGGAGAGGACGCCGGCGACGTGGGCGGCGGCGAGCTCGCCGACGGAGTGGCCGGCCACGAAGTCGGGCCGGACGCCCCACGATTCGACCAGGCGGTACAGCGCGACCTCGACGGCGAAGAGGGCGGGCTGGGTGTGTCCGGTCGCGTTCAGCGCCTCCTCGTCGGCGCCCCAGACGACGTCCCGCAGGGGGGTGTCCAGGTGGCTGTCCAGGCGGGCCAGTACGGCGTCGAAGGCCTCGGCGAACACCGGGTGGCGCTCGTGGAGTTCGCGGCCCATGCCCAGGCGTTGGGAGCCCTGGCCGGAGAAGAGCACGGCGCGTTTGCCGGTGCGCTGGAGGTGGTGTTCGGCGGTCTGCGGTGCGGTGGTGCCCTCGGCGACGGCGGTGAGACCGGTGTGCAGGCCGTCGTGGTCGGTGGCGGTGACGGCGGCCCGGTGCTCGAAGGCGGCCCGGGTGGTCGCCAGGGAGTAGGCGAGGTCGGTGGCGGGGGTGTCGGGGTGTGCGGTGAGGTGGGCCAGCAGGCGGCGGGCCTGGGCGCGCAGGGCGTTCTGCGAGCGGCCGGAGAGCAGGAACGGCAGCGGGGCGCCGTCGTCCGCGGGCCGCGCGGGGAGCTCGTCGAGCGGCGGTTGTTCCAGGATGGTGTGGGCGTTGGTGCCGCTGGCGCCGAAGGAAGAGACGGCGGCGCGGCGCGGCCGGTCGGCGTCGGGCCAGGGGGTGCGCTCGGTGAGCAGGCGGGCGTTGCCGGCGGTCCAGTCGACGTGCGAGCTGGGGTTCTCGGCGTAGAGGGAGCGCGGCAGTTGGCCGTGCTGCATGGCGAGGACCATCTTGATGACGCCGCCGACGCCGGATGCGGCCTGGGTGTGGCCGAGGTTGCTCTTCAACGAGCCGACCAGCACGGGGCGTTCGCGGTCCTGGCCGTAGGTGGCGAGCAGGGCCTGGGCCTCGATGGGGTCGCCGAGGGTGGTGCCGGTGCCGTGCGCCTCGACCGCGTCGATGTCGGCGGGGGCGAGGCGGGCGTTGGCGAGTGCCTGGCGGATGACGCGCTGCTGGGCGGGGCCGCTGGGGGCGGTCAGGCCGTTGGAGGCGCCGTCCTGGTTGATGGCGGAGCCGCGGAGGACGGCCAGGACGCGGTGGCCGTTGCGGCGGGCGTCGGAGAGCCGTTCGACGACGAGCATGCCGACGCCTTCGGACCAGCCGGTGCCGTTGGCGTCGTCGGAGAAGGCGCGGCAGCGGCCGTCGGGCGACAGGGCGCCCTGGGCGCTGAACTCGACGAATCCGACGGGGGTGGCCATCACGGTGACGCCGCCGGCCAGGGCGATCGAGCATTCGCCGGCGCGCAGGGCCTGTGCGGCCAGGTGCAGGGCGACCAGCGACGAGGAGCAGGCGGTGTCGACGGAGACGGTGGGGCCCTGGATGCCGAAGGTGTAGGCGAGGCGTCCGGAGAGCAGGCTGGCGGACTGGGCGGTCTGCCACTGTCCGATCTCCGCCGGCGGGCGGTAGTCGCCGGAGCCGCCGCCGACGAAGACGCCGGTGGTGCCGCTGCCGCGCAGCGTCGCCGGGTCGATGCCGGCGCGCTCCAGGGCCTCCCAGGACGTCTCCAGCAGGATCCGCTGCTGCGGGTCCATGACCATCGCCTCGCGCGGCGAGATGCCGAACAGGCCGGGGTCGAAGTCGGTGGCGTCGTAGAGGAATCCGCCCTGGGCGGTGGCGCTGCGGCCCGGGCCGTCGCCGGCGAGCGCGGCCAGGTCCCAGCCGCGGTCGGTCGGGAAGTCGCCGACCGCGTCGATCTCGTCGCTGACCAGTTGCCACAGGTCCTCGGGCGAGGTGATGCCGCCGGGGTAGCGGCAGGCCATGCCGACGATGACGACCGGGTCGTCGCCGGTGGCGACGGGGGCGGCGACCACGGCGGCGGACTCGGTGTCCTCGCCGAGGAGTTCGGTGCGCAGGTGGGCGGCGAGGGCGGCCGGGTTGGGGTGGTCGAAGACGAGCGTGGCGGGCAGGGCGAGGCCGGTGGCCGCGGTGAGCTGGTTGCGCAGGTCCACCGCGGTCAGCGAGTCGAAGCCCAGGTCGCGGAAGGGCAGGTCGGGTTCGAGCAGGCCGTGGTCGGCGTGCCCGAGGACGGTGGCGGCCTTGTCGGTGACGAGGTCGAGCAGGATGCGGTCGTGGTCGGCGGCGGGCTGTTCGGCCAGCCATCGGCCGTAGTCGCCGGCGGCGGTCCGCCCCTCGGCGCGGTCCCGGGCGGCCTCGGCGAGTGCCGTGCGGGCCTCGGGCAGGGTGTCGAACAGGGCGGTGCGGCGGGCCTCGTGGTGGAGGGGGGTGAAGGTCTCCCAGCGGACGTCGGCGACGGTCTCGGCTGCGGTGCCCTCGGCGACGGCCCGGGCGAGGGCGGTCAGTGCGGTGTCGGCGTCCATCACCGGCAGGCCGTTCATCCGCAGGTGGGCGGCGAGCGACGCGTCGGCCAGTTCGGTCCAGGCGCCCCAGGAGACGGTCAGGGCCGGGGTGCCGCGGTCGCGGCAGGTGCGGGCGAGGGCGTCGAGGTAGGCGCCGGAGGCGGCCTCGGCGGCCCGGCCGCGGACGCCCCAGACCCCGGCGATGGAGCCGAAGAGGACGAAGGCGTCCAGGGGGCGGCCGGCGAGCGCGGCGCCGAGGGCGGTGACGGGGGCGAGGGCGGCGGTGAGGTCGGCCGCGGTGTCGGCGGTGGCGTCGTCCTCGGCCGCGTAGACGACGGCGGTGAGGGGGCCGTCCTCGGGCAGCGCGTCGAGGAGTGCGGCCCAGTCCTCCGGTGCGGTGGTGTCGTAGGCGGTGAGCGTCACCTGGGCGCCGAGCGCGGTCAGTTCGGCCGTGAGGGCCTCGGTGGCCGCGGGGGTCGTGGTGCCCTCGGGGTGGGCCAGGACGAGGTGGCGGGCGCCCTCGCGGGCCAGCCATCGGGCGGTGTGGCCGCCCATGGCGCCGGTGCCGCCGACGACCAGCACGGTGCCGGTCGGTCGCCAGATGGCGCCGTCGGGGTCGGCGGGGGTACGGGTCAGGCGGCGGCCGTGGACGCCGGTGGCGCGGAGGGCGATCTCGGTTTCGGTGCCCGGTGCGGCCAGGTGCGCGGCGAGCAGTGCGGCGGTGTGGTCGTCGGGGTCGACGGGCAGGTCCGCCAGGCCCCCGAAGCGTTCCGGGTGCTCCAGCGCGGCGACCCGGCCGAGTCCCCACAGGGCGGCCTGACCGAGGGCGGTCGGGGGCTGACCCGCCACGGAGACGGCGCCGCGGGTGACGCACCACAGGGGTGCGTCGATGCCGGCCTCCGCCAGCGTGGCGAGGAGGGCGGCGGGCCGGGCCGCGTCGTCGGGAAGGGTGTCGGAGGCGGCGGCGAGCAGGGAGACGACGAGGCACCAGCCACCGGCGTCCGGTGTCGTCAACTGCTCTTCGAGGGTGGCCGGTTCGGCGGTGACGGTGTCGGTGCCAAGCGCGTCGGCGACGGCGGTCACCCAGGCCGCTTCGGTGTGTCCGGCCGGGGCGAGCAGCAGGGCGGGGCCGGCCGGTGCGGTGGCGTCCGGTGCCGGCAGCGGGGTCCAGGTCTCCTGGTAGCGCCAGGCCGCCGCGGCGGTCTCGGCGCCGTGCCGGCGTCGCCAGGCGGACAGCGCCGGCACCATCGCGGTGACGGTGTCGCCGTCCAGGCCGAGCGAGGCGGCCAGGCCCTCGACGTCCGCGCGTTCGACGGCCGTCCAGAAGGCGGCGTCGGCCGGGTCCGGTGCGGTGGCGGCGGGTGCGCCGGGCTCGGGCCAGAACCGTTCGCGCTGGAAGGCGTAGGTGGGCAGGTCGGTCCGGTGGCCGCCGGTGGCCTCGAAGTAGGCGGCCCAGGACGGGCCGGCGCCGTGGGCGTGCAGGGTGGCCAGGCCCTCCAGGAGGGCCAGTTCCCCGGCGCGGTCGCGGCGTTGCAGCGGCACGACCACGGCCGGGGCGGTGTCCAGGGTCTGCTCGGCCAGGGCGGACAGCACGCCGTCCGGGCCGATCTCCACGAAGGCGGTGGCGCCGGCGTCGTGCAGGGCGCGCACGCCGTCGGCGAACCGTACGGTCTCGCGGACGTGCCGCACCCAGTAGTCCGGGGTGCGCAGTTGGGCCGCGGCCGGGGCGCCCAGGAGCGTGGAGACGAACGGGATGCGCGGCTCGTGGTAGGTGAGGGTCCCCGCGACCCGGGCGAACTCGGTCAGCATCGGGTCCATCAGCGGCGAGTGGAAGGCGTGGCTGACCCGCAGCTGCCGGGTGCGGCGGCCCTCGGCGGCGAGGTGGTCGGCGACGGTGCGGACGGCGTCCTCGGTGCCGGCGACGACGACGGACCGGGGCCCGTTGACGGCGGCGATCGCGACGTCGTCGGTGAGGAGCGGGGTGACCTCGTCCTCGGTGGCCTCGACGGCCACCATGGCGCCGCCGGCCGGGAGTTGCTGCATCAGGGCGGCGCGGGCGGCCACCAGGGTGCAGGCGTCCTCCAGGGAGAGGACCCCGGCGACGTGGGCGGCGGCGAGTTCGCCGATGGAGTGGCCGGCGACGAAGTCCGGGGTGACGCCCCAGGATTCGACGAGGCGGAACAGGGCGACCTCGACGGCGAACAGCGCGGGCTGCGTCCAGCCGGTCTCGTCCAGCTGCGCGGCCTCGGGGGTGCCGGGCGCGGCGAACAGCGCCGGGCGCAGCGGGACGTCCAGCACGGTGTCGAACCGGGCGAGGACGGCGTCCAGCGCGTCGGCGTAGGCCGGGAAGTGCCGGTAGAGGTCGTGGCCCATCTCGGCGTGCTGGGCGCCCTGTCCGGAGAACAGGAAGGCGGTGCGTCCCGGGGTGCGGGGTGCGGTGCCGCGGGCGGCCTCGCGCGCCCCTTCCGGGCCGGCGAGCAGCACGGCGCGGTGCGGGAAGAGGGTGCGGTCGGTGGCCAGCGAACGACCGATGTCCTGGCGGGTGAGGTCGGGGTGGGTGGTGGTGTGTGCGGTGAGCCGGTCGAGTTGGGCCTGGAGCGCCTCGCGGCTGCGGCCGGAGAGGATCCACGGCACGACGGCGGGGGCGTTCTCCGGTGCGGGCGCGGTGGCCGGGGCGGTGTCGTCGACCGGGGGCTGTTCGATGACGACGTGGGCGTTGGTGCCGCTGACACCGAAGGCGGAGACGCCGGCGCGCCGGGGCCGTCCGGTCTCGGGCCAGGGCCGGGCGTCGTCGAGCAGGGCGACGGTGCCGGCGCTCCAGTCGACGTGGCCGGAGGGGGTACCGACGTGCAGCGTCCGCGGCAGGGTGCCGTGCCGCATCGCCAGCAGCATCTTGATGACGCCGGCGGCGCCGGCGGCGGCCTGGGTGTGGCCGAGGTTGGACTTGACGGTGCCGAGCAGCAGCGGCTGTTCGGCGTCCCGGTCGCGGCCGAAGGCGGCGATCAGGGCCCGGGCCTCGATCGGGTCGCCGAGGGTGGTGCCGGTGCCGTGGGCCTCGATGGCGTCGATGTCGGCGGGGGCGAGGCGGGCGTCGGCGAGGGCCTGGGCGATGACGCGTTGCTGGGACAGGCCGTTGGGGGCGGTCAGGCCGTTGGAGGCGCCGTCCTGGTTGACGGCGGTGCCGCGGATCAGGCCGAGGACCTGGTGTCCGTTGCGGCGGGCGTCGGAGAGGCGTTCCAGGACGAGGATGCCGACGCCTTCGGACCAGGCGGTGCCGTCGGCGGCGTCGGAGAACGCCTTGCAGCGGCCGTCGGGGGCCAGGCCGCCCTGGGTGGAGAACTCCACGAAGGAGTCGGGGCTGGCCATGACGGAGACGCCGCCGGCGACGACGAGGTCGCACTCGCCGGTGCGCAGTGCCCGGCCGCCCCAGTGCAGGGCGACGAGGGAGGAGGAGCAGGCGGTGTCGACGGTGACGGCGGGGCCTTCGAGGCCGAGCGCGTAGGAGAGGCGGCCGGACATCACGCTGGCGGTGTTGCCGGTGGCGACGTAGCCGGCCACGTCGGAGGCGGAGCGGCGCAGCAGTGTCGGGTAGTCCTGGCCGTTGGTGCCGACGAAGACGCCGGTGGTGGAGCCGCGCAGGCCGGCCGGGTCGATGCCGGCCCGCTCCAGGGCCTCCCAGGTGGTCTCCAGCAGCAGCCGCTGCTGGGGGTCCATGGCCAGTGCCTCGCGGGGTGAGATGCCGAAGAACCGGGCGTCGAAGTCGGCGACGCCGGTGAGGAATCCGCCGTCGAGGGTGGCGGAGGCGCCGGCGCCCAGGGCCGCGAGGTCCCAGCCGCGGTCGTCGGGGAAGCGGCTGATGCCGTCGCGGCCCTCGTCGAGGAGTTGCCAGAGTTCCTCGGGAGAGGTGACGCCGCCGGGGAAGCGGCAGCCGATGCCGATGACGGCGATCGGGTCGTCGTCGGTGGCGGTGGTGGCGAGGGCGGCGGTGGTGTCGGTGGGCAGGGTGCCGAGCAGTTCGGCGAGGAGGAAGTCCGCCATCGCGCGGGGCGTGGGCAGGTCGTAGACGAGGGTGGCGGGCAGGCTCAGGCCGGTGGCGGCGTTGAGGGCGTTGCGCAGTTCCAGGATGGTCAGCGAGTCGAAGCCGAGGTCGCGGAAGGCGCGGTCGTCCTCGACGGTGCGCGGGTCGGCGTGGCCGAGGACGGCGGCGACGTGGGTGCGCAGCAGGTCCAGGACGGCTGCCGGGCGTTCGTTTTCGGGCAGTTCGGCCAGCTGCTGCCGCAGGCCGGTGGCGGCACCGGTGGCGGTCGCCGGGGTGGTCTGGGCGGTCTCGGGGAGGTCGGCGACGAACGGCTGCGGGCGGACGGCGGCGAAGGCGCGGAGGAACCGCTCCCAGTCGATGTCGGCGAGGGCGACGGTGGTGTCGTCGTGCTCGACGGCGCGCAGCAGGGCGCGCACGGCCGGTTCGGGGGCGAGCGGTTCGAAGCCGCCGCGCCGGACCCGGTCGGTCAGTTCGGTGTCGTCGGCGACCATGCCGGCGCCGGCCCACGGGCCCCAGGCCACGGACAGTGCGGGCAGCCCCTGGGCGCGGCGGTGTTCGGCGAGGGCGTCCAACTGGGCGTTGGCCGCCGCGTAGTTGCCCTGTCCGGCGGCGCCGAGCACGCCGGCGGTGGAGGAGAAGAGCACGAACGCGGTCAGGTCGCGGTCGGCGGTGAGTTCGTGCAGGTGGTGCGCGGCGACGGTCTTGGCGCGCAGCACGGTGGCGAAGCTCTCCGGGGTGAGCGCGTCCAGGACGTGGTCGTCGACGACGCCGGCGGTGTGGAACACCGCGGTCAGCGGGGCGTCGTGGGGCATCTCGGCGAGGACGGCGGCCAGCGCGTCGCGGTCGGCGGCGTCGCAGGCGGTGAGGGTGACGCGGGCGCCCAGCGCCTCCAGTTCGGCGCGGAGTTCGGCGGCGCCGGGTGCGTCGGGTCCGCGGCGGCTGGTGAGCAGCAGGTGGGTGGCGCCGTCGCGGGCGAGGCGGCGGGCGACGTGGCCGCCGATGCCGCCGGTGCCGCCGGTGATCAGGACGGTGCCGGCCGCCGGGTCGAAGGCGGTGCGGGTGGTGTCGGGTCCTGCGGGGGCGTGCGCGAGGCGGCGGAGGAAGACGCCGGAGGGGCGGATGGCGACCGCGTCCTCGCCGTCGGTGGCCGCCAGTACGGCGCGCAGCCGGCGTGCGGCCTGGGCGTCGAGGGTGGCGGGCAGGTCGACGGTGCCGCCGAAGCGGCCGGGGAGTTCGAGGGCGACGGCGCGGCCCAGGCCCCAGACGGCGGCCTGGTCGGGGGCGGTGATCCGGTCGGCGCGGCCGACGGCCACGGCGCCGCGGGTGACGTTCCACAGCGGCGCGTCGATCCCGGCGTCGCCGAGCGCCTGGAGGGCGGCGGTGGTGAGGGTGAGGGCGGCGGGCGCGTCGGGGTGGCCGGCGTCGCCGGTGGCGAGCGGCAGGAGGGAGAGCACGCCGTCGAACGGGCCCTCGTCGTCGGTGACTTGGGCCAGGCGGGCGGCCAGGTCGGCCCGGTCGGGGGTGCTGACCGGCAGCCGGACGGTGGCGGTGCCCAGGGCGTTCTCCACCTCGGCGGCCCAGGCGGCGGTGGTCTCGTCCTGGTCGTGCGGGACGAGGACGAGCCAGCGGCCGGTGAGGGTGGTGGGCGCGGTGGTGCCGCCGCGCGGCTTCCAGGTGACGCGGTAGCGCCAGGAGTCCAGTGCGGTCTGCTCGCCGCGGCGACGCCGCCAGGCGGTGAGCGCGGGGATCATCGCGGTGACGGTGGTGTCGTCGAGGTCGAGGGAGGCGGTGAGGGCGGCGACGTCGTCGCGCTCCACGGCGGCCCAGAACTCGGCGTCGAGGGCGGAGCCGGGTGCGGCGGCGGTGGTGGCCGCGGCGGTGGTGTCGGGCCAGTAGCGCTCGCGCTGGAACGCGTAGGTCGGCAGGGCCACCCGGCGCGCGCCGTGGTCGGCGAAGTAGGCGGTCCAGTCGACGGCGGTGCCGTGTGCGTGGGCCGCGGCGACGGCGGTGACCAGGGCCGGTTCCTCCGGCCGGTCGCCGCGCAGGGTCGGCAGCAGTGCCGTGCGGGCGGGGTCGGTGAGGCTCTCCCGGGCCATGCCGCTGAGCACGCCGTCCGGGCCGAGCTCCAGGAAGGTGCGGACGTCGCCCTGGGTGGACAGCCAGTCGATGCCGTCGGCGAAGCGGACGGCGGCGCGGACGTGCCCGACCCAGTACTCGGGCGTGCAGACCTGGTCGGCGGTGGCCAGGCCGCCGCTGACGTTCGAGACGAACGGGATGGTCGGCGGGTGGTAGGTGAGCCCGCGGGTGACGGCGGCGAAGTCGTCGAGCATGGCGTCCATCAGCGGCGAGTGGAAGGCATGGCTCACCCGCAGGCGCTTGGTGCGCCGTCCGTCGGCGGCGAAGGTCTCGGCGAGGGCGAGCACGTCCTGCTCGACGCCGGCGACGACCACGGAGCGCGGTCCGTTGACGGCGGCGACGGACACCCGGTCGGCGAGGTCCGCCAGGTGCGGCAGGACCTCGTCCTCGGCCGCCTCCAGGGCGACCATCGCGCCGCCCTCGGGCAGCGCCTGCATCAGCCGGCCGCGGGCGGCGACCAGGGTGCAGGCGTCGTCCAGGGACAGCACGCCGGCGACGTGTGCGGCGGCGAGCTCGCCGACGGAGTGGCCGGCCAGGTAGTCCGGGGCCAGGCCCCAGGACGCCAGCAGGCGGAACAGCGCGACCTCGACGGCGAACAGCGCGGGCTGGGCGTAGCCGGTCCGGTCCAGCAGTGCGGCCTCGGCGGAGCCGGGTGCGGCGAACAGCACCTCGCGCAGCGGCCGTTCCAGGCCGTCGTCGAGACGGGCCAGGATCGCGTCCAGCGCGTCGGCGAACACCGGGTGGCGGTCGTAGAGTTCGCGGCCCATACCGGCCCGCTGGCTGCCCTGTCCGGTGAAGAGGAAGGCGGTGCGGCCGCGTCCGGCGGTGCCCTGGACGAGGCCGGCGCCGGGCTGTCCGTCGCGCAGTGCGTGCAGACCGCGGAGCAGTTCGGCGCGGTCGGTGGCGAGGACCGCGGCGCGGCGCTCCAGGGCGGCGCGCGAGGTGGCCAGGGAGTGGGCGAGGTCGGTGAGGTGGACCTCGGGCCGCTCCTCGACGAGGGCGAGCAGGCGGGCGGCCTGGGCGCGCAGTGCGGCCTCGCCGCGACCGGAGACCAGGACCGGCACCAGGGCGTCGCGCGGCGGGTCGGCGGGCGTGGACTCGTCGTCCGCGGGGGCCTGTTCCAGGACGGCGTGGACGTTGGTGCCGCTGAGGCCGAAGGAGGAGACGGCGGCGCGGCGGGGCCGGCCGGTCTCGGGCCACGGGGTGCGGGCGGTGAGCAGTCCGATGGTGCCGGAGGACCAGTCGACGTGGGTGGAGGGCTGGTCGATGTGCAGGGACTTGGGCACCACGCCTTCCTGGAGGGCGCGGACGAGCTTGATGACGCTGGCGACGCCGGAGGCCATCTGGGTGTGGCCGATGTTGGACTTGACCGAGCCGAGCAGCAGCGGTCGTTCGGGGTCGCGGTCCGCGCCGTAGGTGGCCAGGAGCGCCTGGGCCTCGATGGGGTCGCCGAGGGCGGTGCCGGTGCCGTGGCCCTCCAGGACGTCGATGTCGCCGGGCGCGACACCGGAGTTGGCCAGCGCCTGGCGGATGACGCGTTGCTGGGAGGGGCCGTTGGGGGCGGTCAGGCCGTTGGAGGCGCCGTCCTGGTTGACGGCGGAGCCGCGGATGACGGCGAGGACCTGGTGCCCGTTGGCACGGGCCTCGGACAGGCGCTCCAGCAGGACCAGGCCGACGCCCTCGGCGAGGGTCATCCCGTCGGCGCCGTCGGCGTACGCCTTGCAGCGGCCGTCCTCGGCCAGCGCGCGCTGCCGGCTGAAGCCGACGAACGACATCGGGGTGGACATGATGCTGACGCCGCCGGCCAGGGCCAGGGAGCTCTCCCCGTTGCGCAGCGACTGGCACGCCAGGTGCAGGGCGACCAGCGAGGAGGAGCAGGCGGTGTCGAGGGTGACGGCCGGGCCCTCGAAGCCGAAGAGGTAGGACACCCGGCCGGAGAGCACGCTGGAGAGCGTGCCGGTGATCATGTGGCCTTCGGAGCCCTCGCTGCTGGGGACGCCGGAGGCGTAGTCCTGGTAGCTGGCGCCGACGAAGGTGCCGGTCAGGCTGCCGCGCTGGGCGACCGGGTCGATGCCGGCGTGCTCGAAGGCCTCCCAGGCGGTCTCCAGCAGCAGGCGCTGCTGGGGGTCCATCGACAGGGCCTCGCGGGGCGAGATGCCGAAGAAGCCGGGGTCGAACTCGGCGACGTCGCGCAGGAATCCGCCCTGGACGGAGTAGGTGCGGCCGGCCCGGTCGGGGTCGGGGTCGTAGAGTCCCTCGGCGTCCCAGCCGCGGTCGGCGGGGAAGCCGGAGATGGCGTCGACCTCGTCCAGGGCGATCCGCCAGAGGTCCTCGGCGGAGCTGACCCCGCCGGGGTAGCGGCAGCTCATGCCGATGACGGCGATCGGGTCGTCGTCGGCGGGCGCGCCGGTCGTGACGGCGGCGCCGGCGGCCTTGGTGCCGGCCAGCTCGCCGTGCAGGAAGGCGGCGAGCGCGGCCGGGTTGGGGTAGTCGAAGACCATCGTCGACGGCAGCGTGAGGCCGGTGACGGCGGCGAGCCGGTTGCGCAGGGCCACGGCGGTCAGCGAGTCGAAGCCGACGTCGCGGAAGGCCCGCTGGTCGGTGAGGTCCTCGGCGGAGGACAGTCCGAGGACGGCCGCGGCCTCGGTGCGGACGGTCTCCAGCAGGGTGCGCTGCTGCTCGGCGTCGGTCAGGGCGTGCAGCGCGGTGGCGAACTCGCCCTCGGCGTCGGCTCCGGAGGCGTGCTCGGCGGCCGCGGTGAGCGCCCGGACCTCGGGCACCTCGTCGAAGAGCGGGGTGGGGCGGCCGGAGGTGTAGACGGGGTGGTAGGTCTCCCAGTCCACGTCGGCGACGGCGATGACGGTCTCGTCGTCGTCCAGTGCCCGCTTCAGGCCGCTGAGCGCGAGCTGCGGGTCCATGAACTCCAGGCCGCTGCGGCGGATCATCTGCGGGTCGACGCGGCCCAGTTTGAGGTCGTCGGCCCAGATGCCCCAGGACAGCGACAGGGCGGGCAGTCCGCGGGAGCGCCGGTGCTCGGCGAGGGCGGCGAGGTGGGCGTTGCCGGCGACGTAGGCGGCGTGGGCGCCGCTGCCCCACATGCCGGCGGTGGAGGAGTACAGGACGAAGTCGTCCAGTTCGGCGTCGTCGAGGAGGTCGGCGAGGACCTGGGCGCCGGTGACCTTGGCGTGCAGCACCCGGTCGAAGTCGGCCAGGGTGGTGGCGTCCAGGGTGTGCAGTTCGATGGTGGCGGCGGTGTGGACGACGGTGCGGACGGTGCGCCCGTCGGCCTTGAGGCCGTCCAGGAGCGCGGCGACGGCGTCCCGGTCGGTGATGTCGCAGGCGGCGAGGGTCGCCTGGGTCCCCAAGTCGGCCAGCTCAGCGGCGAGTTCGGTCGCCCCGGGGGCGTCGGAGCCGCGTCGGCTGACCAGCACCAGGTGCTCGGCGCCCTGGGCTGCCAGCCACCGTGCCAGGTGCGGGGCGAGGGTGCCGGAGCCGCCGGTGATCAGTGTGGTCCCGCGCGGCACCCATCGGCCGGCGGGCTGCCCGGTGGCGGCCTCGGCCCGGACGATGCGGCGGGTGAAGACGCCGGAGGGCCGGATCGCCAGCTGGTCGTCGGTGCCGAGGGCGCCGGACAGGACGGCGGCGAGCCGCTGGCCGGCCCGGGTGTCGAGGGTGGCGGGCAGGTCGACGGTGCCGCCCCAGCGCTGCGGGTGCTCCAGGGCCGCGGTCCAGCCGATGCCGGCGACCTGGGCCTGGACGGGTGCGGTGAGCTGGTCGGTGCGGCCGGTGGAGACCGCGCCGCGGGTCAACGCCCATACGGGGGCGTCGATTCCGGCGTCCCCGAGTGCCTGGAGGAGCATGACGGTCAGGGCGGTACCGAGCACCAGGGAGGTGCCCGGCACCGCGTCGGTCCGCTCGGCCTCGGCGAGGACGGAGACGATGCCGGTCGCGTCCTCCGCACCGGCCAGCCGTTCCCGCAGGACGGTCCGGTCGGTGCACTGTGCGTCCAGGACCAGGCGCCGCACGGTGGCGCCGTGGGTCTCCAACGCGCCGGCGACGTCGGTGTCGTCGATGCCGTCGGCGGTGACCAGCAGCCAGGTGCCGGTCAGCGACGGGTGGGGCAGGGGGCCGCCGAGGGGGTTCCAGGCGACGCGGTAGCGCCAGGCGTCGACGGTGGAGCGGTCGCGGCGGGCCCGGCGCCAGGAGGACAGTGCCGGGAGCACGGCGGCGACGGATTCCTCGTCGGTGTCGAGCGCGGCGGTCAGTGCGGAGACGTCCGCCTGCTCGACGGCGTCCCAGAAGGCCGCGTCGTCGGGGTCGGTGCCGGTGGCGGCCTCCGGGGCGGGCGGGACGGCCCAGAGGTGTTCGCGCTGGAAGGCGTAGGTGGGCAGGTCGATCCGGGACGCACCGGTCCCCTCGAACAGGCCCGCCCAGTCGACGTCCACGCCGCGGACGAAGACCTCGGCGGCCGACAGCAGGAAGCGGTCGGTGCCGCCCTGGTCGCGGCGCAGGGTGCCGGCGGCGACGGCCGGCACGCCGGCCTCGTCGATCGCCTCCTGCACCGCCATGGACAGCACCGGATGCGAGCTGACCTCGATGAACGCGCGGTACTCCGCCGCCAGCAACTCCCCTACCGCGTCGGCGAACCGCACCCGTCCGCGCAGGTTGCGGAACCAGTAGTCGGCGTCCATCCCGGTGGTGTCCAGCCAGTCGCCGGTGACCGTCGAGAAGAACGGCACCTCCGACGGGCGCGGCGACAGCTCGGCCAGTACCTGAAGCAGTTCGTCGTGCAGGTCCTCGACCTGGTGCGAGTGCGAGGCGTAGTCCACCGCGATCCGCCGGGCGCGGATCTCCTCGGCGGTCAGACCGGCCTGGAGCCCGTCCAGTGCCTCGGGCTCGCCGGCGACCACGACGGAGCGCGGTCCGTTGACCGCGGCGACCGACACCCGGCCCTGGAACGGTGCGAGGCGCGGCTCCAGTTCCGCCACCGGCAGCGCGACGGACATCATCCCGCCGCGCCCGGCCAGCGAACGGCCGATCGCCTGGCTGCGCAGCGCCACGACGCGGGCGCCGTCCCGCAGCGACAGCGCGCCGGAGACCACCGCGGCGGCGATCTCGCCCTGCGAGTGCCCCAGTACCGCGTCCGGCTCCACGCCGTGCGCACGCCACAGCGCCGCCAGGGCCACCATCACGGCGAACGACGCCGGCTGGACGACGTCCACCCGCTCCAGCGACGGCGCGCCCTCGGCGCCCCACAGCACATCGAGGAGCGACCAGTCGGTGAACTCGGCCAACGCCTCGGCGCACTCGGCCATCCGCTCGGCGAAGACCGGCGCCTCATCGAGCAGTCGGGCGCCCATCCCGACCCACTGCGAGCCCTGGCCCGGGAAGACGAAGACCGTGCGGCCCTCGACGTCCGCGAGGCCGCGGGCGACCGCGGGCGAGGGGCCGTCCGTCGCGACGGCGCGCAGGGCCGTCAACAGGTCGGCGGTGTCCGGGGTTTCCGCGGGTGGGACGATCACGGCGCGGCGTTCGAAGCGGGCGCGGGCGGCGACCAGGGAGTGTCCGATGTCGAGCGGGCGGACGGTCGGTTCGCCGGTCTCGACGCTCTCGGCGGTCTCCAGGTGGGACAGGAGGCGGTCGGCCTGGCCGCGCAGCGCGGCGGCGCTGCGGGCGGTGACCACCCACGGGACGACGCCGCCGGCGAGCGGCACCGGTGCGGTGGCGGGCGGCGCTTCGGCCGGGGTGTCCTCGGCGGGTGCCTGTTCCAGGACGACGTGGGCGTTGGTGCCGCTGATGCCGAACGAGGAGATCGCGGCCCGCCGCGGGCGGCCGGTCTCCGGCCAGTCGCGGGTCTCGGTGAGCAGTCGCACCGTCCCGGACGACCAGTCCACGTGCGAGGAGGGCTCCTCGGCGTGCAGGGTCCGCGGCAGTCGGCCGTGGCGGAGCGCCATCACCATCTTGATGACGCTGGCGACGCCGGCGGCCGACTGGGTGTGGCCGATGTTGGACTTGACCGATCCGAGCAGCAGGGCGTGCTCGGGGTCGCGGTCGCGGCCGTAGGTGGCCTGGAGTGCCTGGGCCTCGATGGGGTCGCCGAGCGGTGTGCCGGTGCCGTGGGCCTCCAGGGCGTCGATGTCGCCGGGTGCGACGCCGGCGTTGGCGAGTGCCTGGCGGATGACGCGCTGCTGGGACGGGCCGTTGGGGGCGGACAGGCCGTTGGAGGCGCCGTCCTGGTTGATGGCGGAGCCGCGGAGGACGGCGAGGACCGGGTGGCCGTTGCGGCGGGCGTCGGAGAGCCGTTCGACGAGGACCACACCGACGCCCTCGGCGAGGGTCATCCCGTCGGCGTCGTCGGAGAACGCCTTGCAGCGGCCGTCCTTGGCGAGGGCGCGCTGCCGGCTGAACGCGATGAACGGGTTGGGCGTCGTCATGACCGTGGCGCCGGCGGCGACGGCGAGCGTGGATTCGCCGTTGCGCAGCGACTGGCAGGCCAGGTGCAGGGCGACCAGCGAGGAGGAGCAGGCGGTGTCGACGGTGACGGCCGGGCCTTCGAGGCCGAAGACGTAGGCCAGGCGGCCGGACAGCACGCTGGGGCTTGAGCCGGTGACCATGTGGCCCTCGGCTCCGTCGCCCGCGCCGAGGCCGTACTCCTGGTAGCTGGAGCCGACGAAGGTGCCGGTCAGGCTGGAGCGGACGGTTTCGGGGCGGATGCCGGCGCGTTCGAAGGACTCCCAGGTGGTCTCCAGCAGCAGGCGCTGCTGCGGGTCCATGACCAGGGCCTCGCGGGGCGAGATGCCGAAGAAGGTGGGGTCGAAGGCGTCGGCTTCGTGGAGGAAGCCGCCCTGGGTGGAGTAGGTGGTGCCGGGGTGGTCGGGGTCGGGGTCGTAGAGGTGCCCGGTCTGCCAGCCGCGGTTGACGGGGAAGTCGCTGATCGCGTCGGTACCGGAGGCGACCAGGTCCCAGAGGTGTTCGGGGGAGCTGACGCCGCCGGGGAAGCGGCAGGCCATGCCGATGATGGCGAGGGGTTCGTCGTCGGCGGCGACGGTGGCGACGGGGCCTGCGACGTCCAGGACCGCGCCGAGGATCTCCGCCCGGAGGTACTGGGCGAGTTCGCGGGGCGTCGGGTAGTCGAACACCATGGTGCTGGGCAGGGACAGGCCGGTTGCGGCGCCCAGGCGCTTGCGGAGTTCGACGGCGGTCAGCGAGTCGAAGCCGACGTCGCGGAAGGCGCGGCTCTCGGGGACGGCGTCGGCGGAGGTGTGGCCGAGGACGGTGGCGGACTCGGTGCGGACCAGGTCGGTGAGCAGGCGGAGTTGGGCGGGCTCGTCGAGGGCGCGGACGCGGGTGACGATCTCGGAGGCGTCGGCGCCGTCCGGTCCGGCGGGCGCTTCGGCGGCCAGTGCCCGTACCTCGGGCAGGCCCAGGAGCAGGGCGCTGGGCCGGGCGGAGGTGAACAGCGGTGCGTAGCGCTGCCAGTCCACGTCGGCGACGGTGACGGTGACGTCCTGGCGGAGTACGGCGCGGCGCAGTTCGGTCAGGGCGGGGGCCGGGTCGAGCAGGCCAAGGCCCTGGCGGCGCAGGGTCGCGGAGACGGTGTCGTCGGCGGCCATGCCGGCCTCGGCCCAGGGGCCCCAGGCGACGGAGGTGGCGGCCAGGCCGCGGGCGCGGCGGTGCAGGGCGAGCGCGTCGAGGTAGGCGTTGGCGGCGCCGTAGGCGCTCTGGTTGCCGCTGCCCCAGACGCCGGCGATGGAGCCGAAGAGGACGAAGAAGTCCAGTTCGCGGTCGCCGAGCAGGGCGTCGAGGTGGGCGGCGCCGGCGAGCTTGGCGGCGGTGAGGGCGGCCAGGTCGGCGGTGGTGAGGGTGTCGACGGGGCCGTAGTGGCCGACGCCCGCGGTGTGCACGACGCCGGTCAGCGGCAGGTCCTCGGGCAGGTCGGCGAGGACGGCGGCGAGCGCGTCGCGGTCGGCGGCGTCGCAGGCGACGACGGAGACGCTCGACCCGAACTCCGCCAGTTCGGCGCGGAGTTCGGCGGCGCCGGGCGCGTCGGGGCCGCGGCGGCTGGTCAGGACGAGGTGCTGGGCGCCGGAGCGGGCCAGCCACCGGGCGACCTCGGCGCCCAGACCGCCGGTGCCGCCGGTGATCAGGACGGTGCCGGAGGCGGTGAACTCCCCTTCGGCGGGCAGTGCGTCGACGGTGTGGCGGACCAGTCGGCGGCCCAAGACTCCGGTCGCGCGGAGCGCCACCTGGTCCTCGCCGTCCGGGGCGTCCTTGACGGCGAGGATGCCGGCGAGGCGCTGTCCGGCCCGCTGGTCGAAGGTGTCCGGCAGGTCGACCAGGCCGCCCCACAGCCGCGGGTGCTCCAGGGCGACGCCGCGGCCCAGGCCCCAGGCGGCTGCCTGGACCGGGTGGCTGACGGGGTCGGCGGGGCCGGTGGAGACGGCGCCGCGGGTGGCGGTCCACAGTCGGCCCTGTGCCCCGGTGTCGGCGAGGGCCTGGACCAGGGCCAGGGTCAGTGCCAGTCCCCGGGTGAGCGTCGGGCAGCCGTCGGCGGCGCGCTCGTCGAGCGGCAGCACGGACAGCAGTTGGGTGGTGGCGTCCACGCCGTCGGTCTGCGCCAGGCGTTCGGCCAGCGCGGTGCGGTCGGTGCAGGAGGCGTCCAGGACCAGGCGGCGCACCCGTGCGCCGTGCGTGCCGAGGGCGTCGGCGAGCGCGTCCAGGAGGGCGGCCTCGTCGGTCGCGGTGGTGTCGGAGGCGACCAGCAGCCAGGTGCCGTCGAGGACGGGGGCGGCCGGCTTGTGCAGGGGCGTCCACTCCACCCGGTAGCGGAGGGTGTCGAGCAGGTGCTTCTCCTGGTTGCCGCGCCGCCAGGAGGTGAGTGCGGGCAGCAGGGAGTCCAGCGGGGTGAGGTCCGCCTCCCCCAGGCCGAGGATGCCGGCCAGTTCGCGGGCGTCGCCGCGCTCGACGGCGGCCCACAGTTCCTGGTCGGCCGGGTCGGCGTTGCCGGCGGTGACCGGGGTGGGCAACTGGGGCCAGTAGTAGGCGTGTTGGAAGGCGTACGTCGGCAGGTCGGTGCGGCGGGCGCCGGTTCCGGCGAAGTACGCCGCCCAGTCCACGTCCACGCCGCGCACCTGGAGGCGGGCCGCGGCGGTGGCGGCGGCCGGCTCCTCGGGGCGGTCGGCGCGCAGGAACGGCACGAGTTCGGCGTCCGGGTCGTCACCGAGGGTGTCCTGGGCCATCGCGGTCAAGAGCCCGTCGGGGCCCAGTTCCAGGAAGGTGGTGACCCCGGCTTCCCGCAGGGTCCGCACGCAGTCGGCGAACCGCACGGCCTCGCGGACGTGCCGCACCCAGTACTCCGCGGTGCACAGCTGTGCGTCGTCGGCGCGCTCGCCGGTGAGGTCGGAGACCAGCGGGATGCGCGGCGCCCGGTACGTCAGTCCCTCGGCGACGGTGCGGAAGGCGTCCAGCATGCCGTCCATGTGCGGCGAGTGGAAGGCATGGCTCACCCGCAGCCGCTTGGTCTTCCGCCCGCGGGCGGCGAAGGCCTCGGCGATCTGCTGGGCGGCGTCCGCGTCGCCGGAGACGACCACGGACTCGGGCCCGTTGACGGCGGCGATCGCCACCGCGTCCGTCAGGTGCGGGACGACCTCGTCCTCGGTGGCCTGCACGGCGACCATCGCACCGTCGGCCGGCAGCGCCTGCATCAGCGACGCACGCGCCGCCACCAGCCGGCAGGCGTCCGGGAGCGTCAGCACGCCGGCGACATGGGCCGCCGCGATCTCGCCGATCGAGTGCCCGGCCACGAGGTCGACGCGGACGCCCCAGTGCTCCACCAGTCGGTACAGCGCGACCTCGACGGCGAACAGCGCCGGCTGCGTCCAGCCGGTCTCGTCCAGCAGTGCGGCCTCGTCGGTGCCGGGCTCGGCGAACACCACCTCGCGCAGCGGCCGGTCCAGCAGCGGGTCGAGCGCGGCGCACACCGCGTCGAACGCCGCGGCGAACTCCGGCTGCGCCTCGTAGAGTTCACGGCCCATGGCGGCGCGCTGGCTGCCCTGTCCGGTGAACAGCACCGCGGTCCTGCCGCGTCCGGCGGCCTCGCCCTCGACGAGGGCGGGGTCCGGCCGTCCGGTGGCGAGCGCGCTCAGCGAGGCGAGGAGCTGCGTGCGGTCCGGTGCCACGACGGCGGCCCGCTGCTCGAAGCGGGACCGGGTGGTGGCGAGGGACAGCGCGACATCGGTGAGCGACGCCTCGGGGCGGGCCTGGAGGTGGCCCAGCAGGCGTGCTGCCTGGCCGCGCAGGGCATCCCGGCTGCGTCCGGAGAGCAGCAGCGGCACGGCGCCCGGCGTGCGCCGCGGCTTCGCCGCCGCGGGTGCCTTGGCGTCCGGTGCCTGCTCGACGATGACGTGGACGTTGGTCCCGCTGATGCCGAAGGACGAGACGCCGGCGCGACGGGCCCGGCCGGTCTCCGGCCAGGCGGTCTCCTCGGTCAGCAGCTCGACGGCGCCCTCGGACCAGTCCACATGCGACGACGGCGCGTCGACGTGCAGGGTCCGCGGCAGCACACCGTGCCGCATCGCCATGACCATCTTCATGACACCGGCGACACCGGCCGCGGCCTGGGTGTGTCCGAGGTTGGACTTCACCGAACCCAGCAGCAACGGCTGCTCGGCGTCCCGCTCCTGGCCGTAGGTCGCCAGCAGCGCCTGTGCCTCGATGGGGTCGCCGAGCGTGGTGCCGGTGCCGTGCGCCTCGACCACGTCCACGTCACCGGCGGACAGGCCGCCGCTGGCGAGTGCCTGGCGGATGACGCGTTGCTGCGACGGACCGTTGGGCGCGGTCAGGCCGTTGGAGGCACCGTCCTGGTTGACGGCCGAGCCGCGCACCACGGCCAGGATCTCGTGACCGTTGCGGAGCGCGTCGGACTGGCGCTCCAGCACCAGCATGCCCACACCCTCGGACCAGCCGACGCCGTCGGCCGCGTCCGCGAACGCCTTGCACCGCCCGTCCGGGGACAGTCCGCGCTGCCGGGCGAAGTCCACGAACACCGCCGGCGTCGACATCACCGTCACACCGCCGGCCAACGCCAGCGAGCACTCGCCACTGCGCAGGGCCTGCATCGCCCAGTGCATCGCCACCAGCGACGACGAGCACGCGGTGTCCACCGTCACCGCCGGGCCCTCCAGGCCCAACGTGTAGGCAACGCGACCCGATGCCAGGCTCGGCGAGCTGCCGCTGCCCTGGAAGCCCTCGAACTCCGGGCTCGCCAGCATCGCGCTGTAATCGCTGTACATCACACCGGCGAACACGCCGGTCTGGCTGCCGCGCAGGCTCTGCGGGTCGATACCGGCCCGCTCGATCGCCTCCCACGACGACTCCAGCAGCAGACGCTGCTGCGAGTCGGTCGCCAGCGCCTCCCGCGGGCTCATCCCGAAGAACGCCGGGTCGAACTCCCCCGCCTCGTGCAGGAATCCACCGGAGCGGGTGTAGGCGGTGCCCGGGTGGTCGGGGTCCGGGTGGTAGAGGGACTCGACGTCCCAACCGCGGTTGGTGGGGAATCCGGAGACGGCGTCGGTGCCCTCGGTGAGCAGGCGCCACAGGTCCTCGGGGGACGTGACGCCGCCGGGGTAGCGGCAGGCCATGCCCACGATCACGATCGGGTCGTCCGCCACGGCCACCGCACCGTGCTGCACGGTCGCCACCTCGGCGTCGGTGCCCAGCAGTTCGTCCAGGACGTAGGTGGCCAGGTGGCGGACGGTCGGGTAGTCGAAGACCAGGGTGGCGGGCAGCCGCAGTCCGGTGACGGTGTTGAGGCGGTTGCGCAGTTCGACGGCGGTCAGCGAGTCGAAGCCCAGGTCGCGGAAGGCGCGGCCGGCGTCGATGTCGTTGCCGGTCGCGTGGCCGAGGACCAGCGCGACCTGGCCGCGCACGAGGTCCAGGACCAGTTCGTCGCGGCCGTCCTGGTCGAGTCGGCCGAGGCGCTGGGCGAGGTTGCCGGCGGTCGCGGAGCCGGCGACGGCGGTGCGGCGCGTGCGGACCCGGATCAACGAGCGCAGCAGCGGCGGGACGTCGCCCTGTGCGCGGAGGGCGGGCAGGTCCAGGCGGACCGGGACGCAGGTGGTGTCGGTGCCGGTCAGGGCGGCGTCGAAGAGGGCGAGGCCCTGCGGCACGGAGAGCGGCGGGACGCCGGAGCGGGCGTGCCGGTCGGCCTCGGTGTCCGTGAGGGTGCCGGTCATGCCGCCGGTCTGCTCCCACGGGCCCCAGGCCAGTGACAGGCCGGGCAGGCCGGCGGCCCGGCGCTGCGCCATGAGCGCGTCCAGGAAGGCGTTGCCGGCCGCGTAGTTGGCCTGGCCGGGGCTGCCGAAGACGCCCGCGACGGAGGAGAAGACGATGAACGCGTCCAGGTCCAGGTCACGGGTGGCCTCGTGCAGGTGCCAGGCGGCATCCACCTTCGGCCGCAGCACGGCGGCCAGGCGCTCCGGGGTCAGCGCGGCGACCATGCCGTCGTCGAGCACACCGGCGGCGTGGATCACGGCCGACACCGGGTGCGTCGAGAGCAGTTCCCCGACCGCATCCCGGTCGGTCACGTCACAGGCGACGGCCCGCGCCCGCGCGCCGCACTCCGTCAGCTCCGCCACCAACTCGGCCGCGCCGGGGGCCTGTTCGCCGCGGCGGCCGACCAGCAGCAGGTCCCGCACCCCGTGCTCGGCCACCAGGTGCCGGGCCAGTACCGCGCCCAGACCACCCGTGCCACCGGTGATCAGGACGGCACCCTCGCCGGTGAACGCCGCACCGGCGTCGTCGTTGCCCTCGGGGGTCCGGCGGACCAGGCGGGCCGCCCGCAGGGTGTCGCCCTGCACGGCGAGTTGCGGCTCCTCGCAGGTGAGGGCGGTCGGCGGGAGGGCCGTGGGGTCGGTGTCGGGGTCGAAGTCGAGCAGGGCGAAGCAGCCCGGGTTCTCGGACTGCGCGGAGCGCACCAGGCCCCACACCGCGGCGGCGGCCACGTCGTGGCCGGTCGTCGCGCCACGGGTGACGAGGATCAGGCGGGATGCGGCGAAGCGCTCGTGGTGGTCCAGCCAGGTCCGTACGGCGGCAAGGGCGTCGGCGGCGCAGCGGTGTGCGGACGCGGCCGGGTCGGTGTCGTCGTCCCCGGTGGCCGGGCCGCTGTGGCCGGCGAGGGGCAGCAGGACGGTGGACGGGGCGGGGCCGTCCGCCGTGGCGAGGGCGGTGAGGTCCAGGTGGTGGGCGGCGTCGGTGAGCGCGGGGTGGGTGCGCAGGCCGAAGGGGTCGGTGCCGACGAGGGCCACGGTGCCGGGGTCGGTGGCGGTCGGGTGGACGGGGGTCCAGTCCAGACGGAACAGGGCGTCGCGGGCGAGCGCGGCCGCGGTGTCGAGCCGGTGGGAGTCCACCGAGCGCAGGACGAGCGAGTCGGCGGAGAGCACGGGGGCGCCGGTGCCGTCGGTGACGGTCAGGGCGAGCGCGTCGTCGGCGACGGGGGTCAGGCGGACGCGGAGGGTGGTGGCGCCGCCGGCGTGGAGGGAGACGCCCTCCCAGGAGAACGGGAGGCCGCCGCGGCCGCGTTCGCCGAGGCCGGTGAAGGGGGCCGCGTGCAGGACGGCGTCGAGCAGGGCGGGGTGGATGCCGAACGCCTCGGCGTCGGACCGGCCGGCCTCCGGCAGGGTGACCTCGGCGTAGACCGCGTCGCCGTGGCGCCAGGCGGCGGACAGGCCCTGGAAGAGCGGGCCGTAGCCGAAGCCGGCGTCGGCGAGCCGGTCGTAGTGGCCGTCCAACGGCAGCGGTTCGGCGCCGGCCGGGGGCCACGCGGCCGTGTCGAGGGCGGGGTGCGGGTCGGTGGCGGGGTCCGGGTCGGCGGTGGTGAGGACGCCGGTGGCGTGGGTGGTCCAGGGGGCGTCGTCGCCGGTGTCGGGGCGGGCGTGGACGTTGACGGTGCGGCGGCCCGCGGCGTCGGGGTTGCCGATCCACAACTGGACCTGGACGCCGCCCTGTTCGGGCAGGATCAGGGGTGCGGCGAGGGTGAGTTCCTCGACGCGGTCGCAGCCGACCTCGTCGCCGGCGCGGACGGCGAGTTCGAGGAAGGCGGTGCCGGGCAGCAGGGTGGTGCCGCGGACGGTGTGGTCGGTGAGCCAGGGGTGGGTCTGCCGGGAGAGGCGGCCGGTGAGGAGGACGCCGCCGGCGTCGGCGAGGGAGACGGCGGCGGAGAGCAGGGGGTGGTGGGCGGCGCCGAGGCCGACGGAGCGCAGGTCGGCGGTGCTGCTCTGGAGGGCCTTGGGCCAGTAGCGGCGGCGCTGGAAGGCGTAGGTGGGCAGGTCGGTGCGGTGGGCGCCGGTGCCGGCGAAGTAGGCGGCCCAGTCGACGGTGGTGCCGTGGACGTGCAGGCCGGCGAGTGCGGTGGTGAGGGTGTGTTCCTCGGGGCGGTCGGCGCGCAGGGCGGGGAGGGTGACCGCGTCGGTGTCGGTGGCGTCCAGGCAGGTGCGGGCCATGGCGGACAGCACGCCGTCGGGGCCGAGTTCGAGGAAGGCGGTGGTGCCGTGCCCGGCGAGCCAGTCGATGCCGTCGGCGAAGCGGACGGCGTGGCGGACGTGGTCGACCCAGTAGTCGGCGGAGGTGAGTTGGGCGACGGTGGCGGGCTTGCCGGTGAGGTTGGAGACGACCGGCAGCAACGGCGGGTGGAGGGTGAGGCTCTCGACGACGGCGCGGAAGTCTTCGAGCATCGGCGCCATCAGCGGGGAGTGGAAGGCGTGGCTGACGCGCAGTCGGCGGGTGCGGTGGCCGTCGGCGGCGAGCTGTTCGGCCAGTGCGGTCACGGTGGTCTCGTCGCCGGAGAGGACGACGGCGGAGGGGCCGTTGACGGCGGCGAGGGAGACGCGGTCCTCGTGGCCGGCGAGCAGCGGGGCGACGTCGGCTTCCGGTGCCTGGACGGCGATCATCGCGCCGGTCTCGGGCAGGGCCTGCATGAGGCGGCCGCGGGCGGCGACGAGGGTGGCCGCGTCGGGGAGGGTGAGGACGCCGGCGAGGTGGGCGGCGGCGATCTCGCCGACGGAGTGTCCGGCGAGGTGGTCGGGGCGGACGCCGAGGGACTCGATCAGCCGGTAGAGGGCGACCTCGACGGCGAAGAGGGCGGGCTGGGCGTACTCGGTGCGGTCCAGGAGGGTGGCGTCGGTGCCCCACAGCACCTCGCGCAGGGGGCGGTCCAGGTGCGGGGTGAAGGCGTCCAGTGCCGCGTCGAGGGCGGTGGCGAACGCCGGGAAGCGGGCGGCGAGTTCGCGTCCGGTGCCGAGGCGCTGGGCGCCCTGGCCGGTGAGGAGCACGGCAAGCCGGGTCTCGGCGCGTGCGGTGCCGGTGGTCCAGGCGGGGGCGTCGGCCGGGTCGGCGGCGTCGGCGAGTGCGGTGAGGCCGGCGGTCAGTTCCGGGCGGTCGGCGGTGAGGAGGACGGCGCGGTGTTCGAGCCCGGCGCGGGTGGTGGCCAGGGAGTAGCCGAGGTCCAGCGGCTCGGGGCGCGGGTCCGCGGTGAGGGCGGTGTGCAGGGCCGCGGCCTGTGCACGCAGGGCGTCCGGGGTGCGGCCGGAGAGCAGGACCGGGACGATGCCGGGGGCCGCGGCGGGGGTGGTGTGCGTGGTCTCGGCGGGGTCCGCGGGCTGCGACTCGGGGGCCTGCTCGATGATGGTGTGGGCGTTGGTGCCGCTGATGCCGAAGGAGGAGACGGCGGCGCGGCGCGGGGCACCGGTGTCGGGCCAGTCGGTGTGGTCGGTGAGCAGCCGCACGGCGCCCTGGGACCAGTCGACGTGGCGGGTGGGTTCGTCGGCGTGGAGGGTGCGGGGCAGGACGCCGTGCCGCATCGCCATCACCATCTTGATGACGCCTGCGACGCCGGCGGCGGCCTGGGTGTGGCTGAGGTTGGACTTGACCGAGCCGAGCAGCAGCGGCCGGTCCTCGGGGCGGTGCTGGCCGTAGGTGGCGAGCAGTGCCTGGGCCTCGACGGGGTCGCCGAGGGTGGTGCCGGTGCCGTGGGCCTCGACGACGTCGATGTCCCCGGCGGCGAGGCGGGCGTTGACCAGGGCCTGCTGGATGACCTGTTGCTGGGAGGGGCCGTTGGGGGCGGTCAGGCCGTTGGAGGCGCCGTCCTGGTTGACGGCGGTGCCGCGGACGACGGCCAGGACCTGGTGTCCGTTGCGGACGGCGTCGGAGAGGCGTTCCAGGACCAGGATGCCGACGCCTTCGGCCCAGCCGGTGCCGTCGGCGGTGTCGCCGAAGGAGCGGCAGCGGCCGTCGGCGGAGAGTCCGCCCTGCCGGCCCATCTCGATGAAGGTGCCGGGCCCGGACATGATGGTGACGCCGCCGGCGAGGGCAAGGGTGCACTCGCCGGCCCGCAGAGCCTGGGTGGCGAGGTGGACGGCGACGAGGGAGGAGGAGCAGGCGGTGTCCACGGTGACGGCGGGGCCGACCGTGCCGAAGGTGTAGGAGATGCGGCCGGAGAGCACGCTGCCGGTGTTGCCGGTGAGTTGGAAGCCCTCGGCGCCGTCGGCGGGACCGACCCGGTAGTCCTGGGCCATGGCGCCGAGGAAGACGCCGGTGCGGCTGCCCTTGACGGACGTCGGGTCGATACCGGCGCGTTCGAACGCCTCCCAGGCGGATTCCAGGACCACGCGCTGCTGCGGGTCCATGGCGACCGCCTCGCGCGGGGAGATGCCGAAGAAGTCCGCGTCGAACTCGGGGGCGTCGTGCAGGAATCCGCCGGCCGCGGTCGGTGCGGTGGACAGCGCCTCCAGGTCCCAGCCGCGGTCGGTGGGGAACGGGCTGACGCCGTGCTCACCGGAGACGACCAGGTGCCAGAGGTCCTCGGGGCTGCGGACGCCTCCGGGGTAGCGGCAGGTCATGCCGACGATGGCCACCGGCTCCTGGGCCGCCGTCTCCAGTTCGTTGACCCGCCGCCGCGCGCGTCGAAGGTCGGCCGTCGCAAGCTTGAGGTAGTCCCGGAGCTTTTGTTCGTTGTCCATCTCAACTCAACCCATCTCGACAGCCGACGGCCGCACGTGAATGGCGTCCGGCTTCATCGCACCGCGTGGGCGGGACGTTCGGATCGCCACCTGGATTCGCCACTCACCGGGAGAATCCATGTGGCGAGTGTCGTCGGAATTCCGGCGGGAATTCCCTAGTGTTCGAATGCTCGGGAGCCGCTACCAGTTGGCGGTGAGCAGCAGGTCGCCGTATTCGTTTTCGCGGGAGACCTGCGTCAGGTCGGAATCGACCATCATGCGCATGAGGGTGGGGAAGTCGACCTCCGGCTTCCAGCCCAGGCGCTCCTCCGCCTTGGTGCAGTCGGCGCAGAGCACCTCGACCTCGGCGGGGCGCACCAGGTCGGGGTCGATGACGACATGGTCCTGCCAGTCCAGGTCGACGTGTTCGAAGGCGATGCGGACCGCGTCGCGCACCGAGTGCATCTGGCCGGTGCCGATGACGTAGTCGTCGCCGGCGTCCTGCTGGAGCATCAGGTGCATGGCGCGGACGTAGTCGCCGGCGTAGCCCCAGTCGCGGACCGCGTCGAGGTTGCCGAGCGCCAGCTTGTCCTGGAGGCCGTGCTTGATGCGGGCGACCGCCAGTGTGATCTTGCGGGTGACGAACTCCTGGCCGCGGCGGGGCGATTCGTGGTTGAAGAGCATCCCGGAGACCGCGTACATGCCGAAGGACTCGCGGTAGTTGCGGGTGATGTAGTGGCCGTAGGCCTTGGCCGCGCCGTAGGGGCTGCGCGGGTGGAAGAGGGTGGTCTCGCGCTGCGGGGTCTCGGCGGCCTTGCCGAACATCTCCGAGGAGGACGCCTGGTAGAAGCGGATCTGCTCGCGCGGGCTGACGGTGCGGGAGGTGGACAGGCCGCTGACCATGCGGATGGCCTCCAGCATGCGCAGCACGCCCATGCCGTTGACCTCGGTGACGAGTTCGGCCTGCTGCCAGGACATCGGCACGAAGGAGATGGCGCCGAGGTTGTAGACCTCGTCGGGCTGCACGGTGTCGACCGCGGAGACCAGGCTGGCCTGGTCCATCAGGTCGCCGTCGACGAAGTTGAGGTCGCTGACCAGGCGGCTGACGCGGGACTTGCGCGGGTTGGCCTGGCCTCGGTTCAGGCCCCACACCTGGTAGCCCTGGGACAGCAGGTGTTCGGCCAGGTAGGAGCCGTCCTGGCCGGTGATTCCGGTGATCAGCGCTCGTTTGGACATGGCAAACCCTTCTCGGACACGGAAAGAGACCGTCCAAACGCTTGAGCTCGGCCACGACCTGGCATCGAATACGCAGTCCGGACGATAGACACCCGCACGCTCGCAAGCCGCCGAAGATGCTGTCAACGCATCCCGGGCTTTCTAGGGAATTCCCGAGTGGCAGGCCGTCAAAAACGCGTTGGGGAACCCAACACTAGGGAAATTCGGGTGCCGACTGCGGTGCAATGGCCGGGTCGGCGGGCCGGCCGACTCCTTCCACTGCGCGGCCGCGGGCCGCCGTCAACCGGGGTGTTCCTCCGTGCTGTTGAAACTCCTGCGGGCACAGCTGCGCCCCTACGCCTGGGCGACGGTCGCGCTGATCGCCCTCCAGTTCGTGCAGATCCTGGGCACGTTGCTGCTGCCGACGCTCGGTGCCGCGCTCATCGACGAGGGGGTGGTGCGCGCCGACCGCGGTCGCATCACGGAACTGGGCGCGGTGATGGTGGCGGTGGCCCTGGTGCAGATCGCCGCCGCGCTCGGGGCGGCGGCGCTGGCCGCCCGGACCTCGACGGCGATGGGCCGTGATCTGCGGGCCGCGCTCTTCCGCCGCATCCTGGACTTCTCCGCCCGCGAGGTCGGTCGGTTCGGGACCCCGTCCCTGCTGACCCGGTCGGTGAACGACGTGCAGCAGGTGCAGAACCTCGCCCAGTCCGGCTTCGGCATCGTGGTCTGCGCGCCGTTGATGTGTCTGGGCAGCGTGGTGCTGGCGCTGCGCCAGGACGTGCCGCTGGCGCTGCTGCTGGTGGCGTTGGTCGTGGTGGTGACGGTCTGCTTCGGGTTGCTGCTGGCCCGGATGGGGACGTTGTATGCGCGGATGCAGCTGACGCTGGACCGGCTGGGGCGGCTGCTGCGCGAGGCGATCACCGGGGTGCGGGTGGTGCGGTCCTTCGTCCGCGACGACCACGAGCGGCAGCGCTTCGCGCAGACCAACGACGCGTTCCTGGACCTCTCGCAGCGGGTGGGCCGGCTCATCGCGACGATGCTGCCGGTCGTGCTGCTGGTCATGAACGGGTTCACCCTCGCACTGCTGTGGGCCGGGTCCCGGCGGATCGACGCGGGCCATGTGCCGATCGGTGCGCTCAGCGCCTTCCTCAGCTATCTGTCGCTCATCCTGATGTCGGTGGTGATGCTCGCGTTCGTGTTCCTGTCGGTGCCGCGCGCCCGGGTCTGCGCCGACCGGATCGCGGAGGTCCTGGACACCGACACGAGCGTGGCGCCGCCGTCCGCGCCGCGGCCGCTGAGCGGCCCCGCCGGCCGGGTGGAGCTGTCCGGCGCCGGGTTCCGCTATCCGGGCGCCGAGGACGCGGTGCTGCACGATGTCGACCTGGCGGTCGAGCCGGGCGAGCGGATCGCGGTGCTCGGCAGCACCGGCAGCGGCAAGACGAGCCTGCTCAACCTGGTGCTGCGACTGTCCGACGCGACCGCCGGGACGGTACGGGTCGGCGGCACCGACGTCCGCGAGCTGGCTCCGGACGTGCTCGCCGCCACCATCGGGTATGTGCCCCAGCGGCCGTACCTGTTCTCCGGCACGGTGGCGAGCAATCTGCGTTTCGGGGTGCCGGACGCCACCGACGACGACCTGTGGGAGGCGCTCCGCGTCGCCCAGGCCGCCGACTTCGTCGAGCGGATGCCGGGCGGGCTCGACGCGGAGATCACCCAGGGCGGCGGCAACGTCTCCGGCGGGCAGCGCCAACGGCTGTCCCTCGCCCGGGCGTTGCTGCGCCGCCCGGCCGTCTACCTCTTCGACGACTGCTTCTCGGCACTCGACCAGGCGACCGAGGCCGCGCTGCGGGCGGCGCTGGTGCCGCACACCGCGGGCGCGACGGTGATCACGGTGGCGCAGCGGGTCTCCACCGTCCGCGACGCGGACCGGATCGTCGTCCTGGACCGGGGGCGGGTGGTCGCCCAGGGCACCCACGAGGCGCTGCTGCGCACCAGCCCGATCTACCGCGAGATCACGCTCTCGCAGCTCACCGAGGAGGAAGCCGCCCATGGTCTCGCCGGACGTCCCTGAGGAGGAGCAGGCGGTGGCCCGGCCGGTGCGCCGGCTCGTCGGCCTGCTGCGTCCGCACCGCCGCGTCGTGGCGCTCGCCGTGCTGATGGGCGTCGGCGGGATCGTGCTCAACGCGTTCGGGCCCCTGCTGCTGGGCCGGATCACCGATCTGATCGCCGACGGGGTGCTCGGCCGCGGCGCGGGCCCGGCTCCCGGCGTCGACTTCGGCGCGGTCGGCCGGCTGCTGGTGATCCTGCTGGTGCTCTACGTCGTGGGGTCGCTGTTCATCCTGGCGCAGGGGCGGCTGGTGGCGTCCGCGGTGTGGCGCACCAACCACGAACTGCGGCGCAGCGCCCGGGAGAAGCTGACCCGGCTGCCGCTGCGGCATTTCGACCGGCAGCCGGCCGGTGAGCTGCTCAGCCGGACCACCAATGACATCGACAACCTTCAGCAGACTCTCCAGCAGACCCTCGGCGAACTGATCACCTCGGTCTTCTCGCTGCTCACGATGCTGGTGCTGATGCTGGTGCTCTCGCCGTCGCTGGCCGCGGTGATGGTGCTGAGCGTGCCGGTGGCGGCGCTGCTCGCGGCCCGGATCGGCAAGCGCGCCCGGCCGCACTACGCCGCGCAGTGGTCCGCCAACGGCGCGCTCAACGCGCACGTCGAGGAGATGTGCTCCGGCCATGCGCTGATCAAGGGGTTCGACCGGCGGGCGGCGGCCGAGGAGCGCTTCGACGCCTGCAACGACGCGGTGTACCAGGCGGCCGCCAAGGCGCAGTTCGCCTCCGGTGCCATGGAGCCGGTCATGATGTTCGTCACCAACCTCGGGTATGTGCTGGTGGCCGTCATCGGGGCGTGGAAGGTCGTCAGCGGCTCCCTGACGCTCGGCGACGTCCAGGCGTTCATCCTCTACGCGCGCCAGTTCAGCCAGCCGATCGTGGAGATCGCGTCGGTGGCGGGTCGGTTGCAGTCCGGCATCGCCTCCGCCCAGCGCGTCTTCGCCCTGCTCGACGCCCCCGAGCAGACCCCCGACCCGCGTCCCGCGCATTCCCCGGCCCGCGCCGAGGGCCGGGTCGCCTTCGAGAACGTCTCGTTCCGCTACGCCGCCGAGACCCCTCTCATCGAGGGCCTCTCGCTCCGTGTGGAACCGGGCAGCACGGTGGCGATCGTCGGTCCCACCGGCGCCGGCAAGACCACCCTCGGCAATCTCCTGATGCGGTTCTACGAGCCCGACTCCGGGCGCATCCTCCTGGACGGCACCGACACCGCGACGATGACCCGGGACGATCTGCGCTCCCGTTTCGGGCTGGTGCTCCAGGACACCTGGTTGTTCGGTGGCACGATCGCGGAGAACATCGCCTACGGTTCGCCCGGTGCCTCCCGTGCGGACATCGAGGAGGCGGCCCGCGCGACCTGCGCCGACCGGTTCATCCGCACCCTGCCCCAGGGGTACGACACCGTGCTGGACGACGAGTCGGGCACCGTCAGCGCCGGGGAGAAGCAACTGCTCACCGTGGCCCGGGCGTTCCTCGCCCGGCCGGCCGTCCTCGTCCTGGACGAGGCGACCAGCTCGGTGGACACCCGTACCGAAGTGCTGATCCAGCAGGCCATGAACTCCCTGCGCGCGGGCCGCACCAGCTTCGTGATCGCCCACCGTCTGTCGACGATCCGCGACGCGGACCTGATCGTGGTGATGGACTCCGGCCGGATCGCCGAGCAGGGCACGCACGGCGAACTCCTGCGTGCCCAGGGCCTCTACGCCCGGCTGCACGCCTCCCACTCCCCCGCCTGAACGCCCCGCACACCCGCCCCACCTGTCAACCCACACCACATGCCAACCACGTTCGGATGAACCGTGCTGGCTTTTCCTTACGCCGCGGTGCGAAATAGGTCATACAGAACTGTGCATATCCACGAGGAACATGTCAGCGAGCCCGGCATGGTCGTGATCGACGTCACCGCCGCCGACGAGGCCACCGCCACCCTTGCCGCCGCCGAGTTGGGGCGTCTGTGGCGTTCGAGCGGCCCGTCGGCGCCCTGGCAGACGCCGGGGCGGCCCGGCGTCTCCGTCCGGGCCTATCTGGACCTGCGCCACCGTCCCCTGACCGCGGCCGACGACGTCTACCCCCTGCCGGCGCCACGGCGGAAGGACCGCACTCACCGCAAGTAGGCACCCAGCACGGTGGTCAGCACGAGCAGCACCGCCACCACCATCGCCGCGACGGCGACCACCGCGCGATGCACGCGTGGCACCGCCGGTACCTCCCGCGGCACGCACCACGAACAACAGCGATCCGCCCTGACGTGCTGCTGATCCAGCCAGTAGGCCCCGCGTAGCCGCGGCGTGCCGACACTCTCCGGCCCGCAGACACCACACTCCATGCCCGGCCAACGAGGGCGCCCCGGCGGGGAACCGGCACCGCGGCGATCGCAATCGGATCGTCACCCGCGCACCGTCGAACGTCAGCCCCGGCTGCCCCTCCGCAGCGGCGATGTCCACGGGCCCCCTCCGCCCCACCCCGCAACCCCCGCCCCGGTTTCCCCCGTACCGCGGCCCCTCCCCCGCTCCGCGCCCGACCCTGACGGCGAAACGCCGCGGGGACGCCGATGCCGCGGAAGGGCATCGACGTCCCCGCACAGGAGACCGGCTTGAGGCTCAGAGGCTGCCGGAGCTCACGAACTGGACCACCGCGACGACGATCGCGAGCACGGCCAGGGCACAGCCGACGCTGCCCAGCACGATGCCGGCGATCGCCATGCCGCGGCCGCCCGCCTCGCCGCGGTCGGCCTTGCGCCGCGCGGAGATGCCCAGGCACAGGGCGATGATCGGCAGCACGATGGGGATGATCAGCAGCCCCAGGATGCCGAGCACCATCGAGGCGACCGCCTGGCCGTTGGGCAGCTCGGCGGGCGCGGCGTAGCCGGGGTGCTGCGCCGGGTTGTTGAGGGGCGGTGCCTGGGACATGCGCTTCTCCGTCTTTCGTGCTTGTGCGTTTCCTCGATTCCCGGATCGCGGAGATCAGGGAATCGAGGAAATCCAGGAATCCGGGGATCCTGGACCGGCGCTCGTTCCTGGCCGGTTCGTGCGAGTCGGGCGGCCCGGCAGGTGCGGACACCGCCGGGCGCGCCCCACGCCGGGTTCGACGTTACCGCACGTCATGTCCATGATCGAGACCGGGAGAGCGGAAACTCGCTGCTCAACGCCCCAGGGCCTTGGATCACTCGCCGGACGGCGCCTCCGCGTCCGTCGCGCGGTCCGCCGCCCGATCCCCTTCCAGCAGGCGCCTGCGGAGGAGGCCGAGGACCTCGTCCAGCGCCGCACGGGTCGGATGGCCGGGCTCGTCGACGAGGTGCTCGGTCAGCACGGAGTGCGGCGTCATCGGCGACTCGGGGTTGGCGTCCTCGTCCGCCAGTTCAACGGCGGTGAAGGCATCGCCCAGTTCGCGACGGAGGAAGGCGAAGCGCTCCTGGGGCACCAGCCGGTCGCCGCGGAACCGCAACCCCAGCACCTCAAGACCCTCGCGCTGGCAGCGGCCACGCACGACGGCGAGGTCCTCGGGCGAGATGTCGATGCCGGCGGCCTGGCGCCTGGTGAGGGCCAGCGGCATCGACGGCTGGGACAGCACGGGAGCCAGCAGCCGGTCGTCGACGGCCATCGCCAGCGCGAAACCGCCGGTCAGGCACATCCCGACGGCCCCTACCCCGGGCCCTCCGCAGCGCTGGTGTTCATGCGCCGCCAGGGCCCGCAACCAGGTCACCACGGGAGAGGACTTCCCGGTGGCCAGCACGGTGAACTCCCGGCTCACGCACACCTTCCCTATCGACGAGTTCATATAGAGCTTGGAGTGCAGCCGACCGACCTTGTCGGGGTTGACCTCGCGGCCGGGCGTGCCGAAGAGCACCGGCAGTACGACGGTGCAGCCGATGTCGGCCACCCGCTTCGCGAACTCCAGCACCTTGGGCGTGATGCCCGGGATCTCCGCGATCACGATCACCGCGGGCCCGGTGCCGCGCCGCAGTATCCGGCGCCGGACGCCGTCGTGGGTGAAGGTACCGCGGTCGAAGCCGGTCAGAACGTCATCTGCCATGGAGTACCACCCTTTTGTGATCGATGACGGTTCGGGACGGGCGGGACGGTGCCATCCGCCCGGAGCGCCTGGCACCCCCGCCCGAGGCGCTGCGCGACGACATTACCCACCGGTCACCCGGCGGCGACCACCGACGCCGCCGCCGCGGGACGGCTCGGGGGCACCCGCCGGCCCGCGGCATGCCGGGCTGCCTCAGGACCCGACGGCTTCCGCGCCGGCTCTGCCCGCGGCGGCCCCGCCGCCGCTCAACTCCCAGCCGCGGAAGGAGAAGAACACGATCAGGGTGCCCCCGCAGACGATGGCCCAGTCGGCGAGGTTCATCACGCTGAAGTCGCGGACGGAGATGAAGTCGACGACCGCACCCTGCAGTCCGCCCGGGGCGCGGAAGAGCCGGTCGGTGAGGTTGCCCAGCGCGCCGCCGAGCAGCAGACCCAGCGCGATCGCCCACGGGATGCTGCGGAGCTTGCGCGCCAGCCGGATGATCGTCACGACGACGGCCGCGGCGATGAGCGTGAACACCAGCGTCATCGCCCCGCCCAGCCCGAACGCCGCGCCGGAGTTGCGCAGCACCCGGATCTCCAGCCAGTCCCCGATCACCGGAACCGGGGCGTGGTTCTCCAACTTCGTCACCGCGATCAGCTTGCTCACCAGGTCGAGCGCGTACACCGCCCCCGCCACCAGCAGGAGCAGCAGAAGCCGCCGACGCCCACCGCTCCCCTCTTCTCCCCCCACACCCTCATCGGCCGCCCCTGTCGCCCGCTGCGCATCCGTCAAGTCCATTCACCTCGAAGTCCGTTGTGCCCCCGGCCCGGTCACGGCCGTCGGACGCGGTCAACCGTCGAATGCCGCCCGGGGGCCTCCCCGCAGGCGGCGTTCCACCTTAGAACGAGGCCGCCCCGCACCTGCCCCGACGAGCCATCCCGAGCAACGTGCCAGGCACTGTCCGGCCGTTCGCCACCACCCGGGCTCTGGTCTGCGGGGATGCCCTCACGCGCGCGTAACTCGTCCCCGTATAACGAGAGTTGGGAGCCACCGTTACCGAGAGACGTCGGTTCAGCGGCCGAGGGCCTGCTCGATACGCGCCGACGTGTCGTGCCAGGGCCTGGCGGGCACCACCGGCAGCCCGTGCTGTGCGGCCTGTTCGGCGAGCCAGTGTGCGTACCGGGCGCTGACCTGTGCCCGGTGTGTCTGACGGCCGCCGTCCGGCTCGCGGTCCGCGTAGTTGGCGGTGATCCGGTCGGGGTCGCCCTCGTGCAGGAACACCGCACGTACGCGGCGGTCGTCGGCCGCGCTCTCCGCCACGGCCGCGGCGACGGCCGCCGGATCCAGGTAGTCGCCCTCGATGACGGCGGGGACGTCCACGGTGCGACGGTTGTCCACGACGCCGAGGAGGGCGGGTGCCAACGCCCGGGCGGTGGCGATCTGCAGGTCCACCACGTGGTCGACATCGAGCATCGAGGTGTCGGGTATGCCGTCGAAGTGGTGCAGTGCGGGGTGGTGCCCGGCCTCGGTGAAGCGGTGGAGCGCGCTCACCACGTCGTCGAACTCGACGACGAACGCTCCCCTTTCACGGGCGAGTTGGGCGGCGGCGCAGCTCTTGCCCGCGCCGGAGGCGCCACCGAGGAGGAGGATGTCCCATGCGAAATCGGTCATGATCACACCGTAGCGGCACCCCGCCGTCCCGCCCCGCCCGGCCAACGGTCCGCCCCCGGGCCGACGTCCGTGCGCCCGCTCAAGGCCGCATACGGGCGAACATCCGGGTCCCCGCCAGCAGACAGAGTGCCGCCAGGGCCACGGTCACCGCGGCTCCCACCATGACCGTTCCATTCGCGTAGTGGCCGAGGAACGCCTGGCGCACGGCGTCGACGATGTAGCGGAGCGGGACGACCCGCGAGACGCCGTCCAGCCAGCCGGGCGCCAACGTCATCGGCAGCAGCAGACCCGAGAGCAGCATCAGCGGCATCCCGGCCGTGTTGGCGATGGCCGCGAACTCCGGCGGCGTCCGCACGTTCATGGCCAGACCGTAGGAGAGCGCCGACAGCGCACCCGACAGCACCGCGACGAACAACAGCCCCAGCACCACACCGAAGAGCGGCGCCCGCAGCCCGAGAACCAGCCCCAGCAGGACGAGCACGACCGACTGGACGACCAACTGGACGACATCGCGCAGGGTCCGCCCCAACAGCAGGGCCAACGGGCTCACCGGGGTGACCCGCATCCGGTCGATCACACCGAGGTTGCGGTCCATCAGCAACCCGAGTCCGACGTATGAACCACCCAGCAGCGCAAGCTGGATGAGCACCCCCGGCACCAGCGTCTGCCAGGAAGAGCCCCGGGTCCCCAGGTCCAGCCTGGTCAGCAGGGGGCCGAAGAGGGCCAGGAAGAGCAAGGGTTGGAGCATGCCGAAGAAGAGACTGGTCTTCGAGCGGAGGGTCGCCCGCAGGTAGCGGCCGAAGATGATGCCGGTATCGGCGAGAAGCGTCATAAGAGGGCCTTGGTCGGTCTGAGTGTTCTGAGTCGTCTGAATGGTCTGCGGTGACTGCGCCGCCTGCCTGCCGGCGCGGTCCGGGATCTCTGCACTGTCGGGACTGCCTGGGCCGTCGCGATGGCCTGGACTGCCCGGTGGGCCGGTCGGCCGGTCAGATGGCGACGGGTTCCTCGGTCGTGGTGCGTCCGGTGATGGCCAAGAAGGCGTCCTGGAGACTGGCCGCGGCATCACCGGCGTACCGGCTCTTCAACTCGGCGGCGGTTCCCTCGACGACGACCGTTCCCGCGTCCACCACCACGATGCGGTCGGCGAGCGCATCGGCCTCGTCGAGATAGTGCGTGGTGAGGAAGACGGTGGTGCCGTGTTCGACGCGGACGCGCCGGACGAGGTCCCACAGCTCGGCGCGACTGCCCGGGTCCAGACCGGTCGTCGGTTCGTCGAGGAAGAGCACCTCGGGCCGGTTGACCAGTCCGAGGGCGATCTCCAGTCGGCGGCGCTGACCGCCGGAGAGCGCCGCGGTCGGCCGATCCATCAGCTCCAACAGGCCGAGATCCCGGGCGAGTTCATCGGCCCGTTCGCCCGCCTCGCGCCGGGACAGTCGGTGCAGTCTGCCCTGGGTGAGGAGTTCTTCGCGCACCGCGCAGGCGGGGTCGAGCCCGCCCGACTGCGCGACATAGCCGATCCGTCGGCGCACACCGGCCGGGTCCCGGAGCAGATCGCATCCGGCGATCTCCGCTTCACCGCCGCTGGGCGGCAGCAGGGTGGTGAGCATGCGCAGGGTCGTGGTCTTGCCGGCCCCGTTGGGGCCGAGGAAGCCGAGGATCTCGCCGCGGTCGACGGTCAGATCGATGCCGCGTACGGCGTGCACGGGGCCGCTCTTGAGCCGGAACGTCCGGGTCAGCCCCCGGGTCCGGATGACGGGTGAGAACATGCCTGAGATAAAAGCACAGCGGATTCCAAACTTGCAATCCATTTCAGTTTTCGACGCGGCCGTCCCCTGGCCCGGGTTCCCGTGCTGCGACGCTGGGCCGGCACGGGCACCGTGACCTGGACACCCGGCCGGGGCCGGGCCGGCGCGAGACCGCCTGGCCCGGCCCCGGCCCGGCAGACACTCGGGGCCGCGAGGCCCGTCCAGCGGTGCCCCGCAGCCCCGTCCCGCCGGGGTCCGCCCCGCCCGGATCCCCACGGTGATCCGCCCTCGCGCTCCCTCCAAGGGTGCGATCAGGACTCCGCCGGAATCCCGCGGAGACCCGACCGACGAGGCGTCATCCGCCTACTGCGGCTTGAAGGAACGGATCTGGTAGCTGCCCTGGAGGTTGCCGCGCGCTCCGGCTTGGGTGGAGCCGACGCGGTGGTGGTAGTTGGTCTGGGTGTAGTACTGCACCCGATGGCCGGTCCTGTTCCACACGGAGTAGACGTTGCGGCCCCGCTGGATGAACGAGCAGTCGTCGGCGGTGTTCGCCTTGCTCCGCTGCGACCACTGACAACGGGTGCCCTTGCCGTTCCAGTCGCTGTAGATGCAGAAGTATCCGGAGGTGCAGTTGTAGGCCGCCCGGTGAACGGGTTTGGCCGGGGCGGCGGCCACGGTGGGCGCGAGACCGAACGTGACCGCCAGGGCGGCCGAAGCGACGGCGAGCGCACGCATACGACGCATGGCAATGCTCCTCTGTCGAGACGGGAAGTGGCGACTGCCCGTCGGCGGCGCCGGGCGGGCAGTCGGAGAACTGCCGTCAGTATCGGTTCGGGGCATCCGCGCCATGGGGCATATCCGCGGACCCGGGGCCGCCCGTGGAGGCATCGCGGCGCGCTCGCCGGGCGCGCACCGGCGCCTGCGCCCCGCCGTACTCCCGCACGCCCGACCGGAGTTGCCGCCGTCACGTCCCTTCCGGCGCGCTCACCCCGGGCGTACCGCCTCCGAGACCTCGGCGATCAGGGATTCCACCCCGGCTCCCCAGCGGGAACTGATGACGAGCTCGCGGGCCGGGTCCACCCACCGTCGCCCCACCTCCGGGTTCTGGCCGACCAGCATCAGGGCGTCACCATAGCCCCGCGGTATCGAGCACGGCGCGGGCGCGCGGGACGAAGTGGCAGGGGAGCGCGGGGAGTTCGTGCGGAGAGCCGCTCAGTGCTGGGCCGTGGCCGACAGGGAGAAGTCGGCGAACTCGGCGCGCTCGGTCGTCTTCGGGCCCCAACTGGTGTCGTGGCCGCCGAAGAAGGTGGAGAAGAACACGCCGCCGAACGGGATGTCGGCGATACCGGTGGCGGTCTTCTCGGCCTGGAGCACCTGCTTGCCGTCGTACCAGACGGTGACGTCCCCGCCGGCGCGGTCGACCAGCTGCTCCACGGTGTGCCAGTCGCCGTCGGCGCGCCACTTCCAGGAGCCCAGGCCCACGTCCACTCCGTAGCCGGTGGGGCCGGAGTTGGTGGGGGTGTAGAGGTAGACCTCTCCCTCGTTGGGGCTGGACTTGGCGCGGAACATGAAGCGGGTGGACCAGCCCTTGCCGTGGTTGCCGCCGGACTCCTCGGCGATGGCGCCGCCGTAGAGGCCAGGCAGTTTGCCGCCCTTGCCGAAGTCGAAGCCCTTGGGGAGCTTGAGGGAGTACTTGAGGTCCAGCGTGGTCGAGCGTGCCAGGTCGGACCGGCCGATCTTGTCGAGCTGGGTGTAGAACTGGCCGCCCCCGGGGTTGGGGCAGTTCGAGCAGGAGTGGGCCGAGGAGCCGGCGCCGTAGGTGACTTGGAGTGCCGAGCCGTCGCCCGGTGCGGTGGAGTCGTTGATCCCCTTGAGCTCGGACTGGCCCCAGGCACCCTTCGACGCGACGCCCCAGGCGCTCTTCCAGGAGGCGGAGCCGTAGCCGCTGAACTGCCCGGACCAGGTCCCGGTACGGGCCGCGGCGGCGTGGGTGGGCAGGGCCGCGGCCGTGGGCACCCACGCGCCGGTGCACGCGGTCGCGGCGAGGGCGGCGCCCGCCGCCACCAGGCACCGCCACGGAGCTGAGAATCGGGGTCGTGGGGACATGCCACTCCTCGGAGTCGGGGCGGGGCAGGGGAGGCCCTCGCCGCTTCCGCCCCGCGTTCACGCAGTCGAACGCGGGGCAGGTACATGACCGGACGGTGGCGAAGCTAGCGCTCCGGCCGCCGGCCGTCCAGGAGTTGGTGGGAAACTTTCCTATCCCCGTTCCGACTGTTCACCTTCCCTCCGCCGGGGTCCGCGGTGATCCGCCCCCGGACGAGGACGAGGCCCCTGGGAAGCCCGGCCCGCAGCACCGTTCCGTCCCCCACCGGAGGGGTGGGGGACGGAGATCCCGGCAGGCGAAGACTCCAGACGGGCAGGTGCGGCACCCAGAGCGTCAACAGAGCGCACCCCGCCCGCCTGGAGCCGAACGGGCGCCCGCAGACCTCTTGCACGGGCCGGTTCCTCAGTGCACGCTTCGCTTCTTCTGGGCCGAGTACGTGGGGGACATGGCGAGGTGGCACGTCAGGCAGGTGAGCTCGCGGGCCGGCCGGGACAGCGTCGACTGGCCGACCCCGGCGAGCCGGTGGCCGGGCGCCAGAGCGACATGGGAGTGCCGGATGCACACCCCGACACCGCAGTGATGGCATATTCCGACGGCATCGACGACCTCTTCGGCCCATGCGCAGTCGAAGCACTTCATCAAACTCACCCGCCTCCTGTACCTCCACAGGGACTGTTCTCCCGCCGGGAAGGCACCGCCCTCGACGGCGTTGCGTCCAGTGATGTTCCGGGTACCAAGAGCGGCCGCTGGTCCGGTCGTTCTCATACCCGGTCGTGCAGTTGGCGCCGGCGCTCAACGGCGGCGTGGAGCCTCGCCATCAGGCGCGGCACCGTCGAGGCGACCGCGACGGCGCCCGCCGCCCACAGCAGCGCCACGCTCTGCGCCAGGCAGGCCGCGACGAGCAGTACGGCGGAGACCGCCACCGTCGCGTAGGCCAGGACCGTCCCGGCCCGGCCGCGCGGGAGCCGGAGCGACCGCCGGCCCCGCGGTCCGTCCTGCCCGAAGGTGGTCAGCAGCAGCGCCAGGTCCGGATCGTCGGCCATGAAGTACTGCTCGATCTGGGCGAGGGTCCGCCGGTCATGCAGGGAGAGACTCATGGTCGCCTCCTCCGGACGGTCGGGCGCCGTCCCCTTCGGCTAGGTACGGGACTTCCCTCGTGGCTCCGTCATCGCCAGCCGCGTGGCGGCCAGCCCGAGGATCAATGCCACGGCTCCGATCACGACGTTGTTCCAGATCATTCCGGCAGTCGCGGTGTGGCCGGCGGTCACGACCCACGGGGAGATGATCATCCAGACTCCGATCACCGCGCAGGTCCAGCTCAGCCGGTACATGCGTGCCGGTACCCGGGTCAGCCCGAGACCGATCACGGCCAACAGGAGGCCGATGATGAGGTTGTTCACCGCGAGTTCCGGGCTCGCGGCATGGAAGTGCACCACCCACGACGAGATCGCCGCGTACGTCCCGGTGAGGAGGATCAGCCCGTCGAGGGCGGTCGCTTGCCTGCCGGTGAGCAGACGCTCGTAACGCTCCCGCATCTCGGGCACGTCGGGGTGGCTGGTGATGTCCGCGGTGGTGTGGTGAGAGAGGTCAGGCATGCGAATCGCTTCCTCTCAGATGCTTCGATGCGAATGCTTCGATGCTCCGGAGACCTCACCTTCAGATTACCATTGCACTCTGCAATGATGAATGGTGCGGGAGACGGAAGTTTCCCGCTCTCCACGCCCTTTCGGGCCGCGGGAGAGCTTCGCGAAAGCAAGGCGATGGGACAGCGCACGCACCGTGACAACGGGCCGGTGGCGACGTCGTCGGACGGTGATCTGCGGGAGACCGCCGAGGAGGCCACGGCGGCCCTGATGGCGGCATCCCAGATCTTCCTCGCGATCTCCGCCCGGTCGCTGACCGCCGTGGACCCGACGCCGACCCTCCCCCAGTTCCGCACCCTGATCGTCCTGCACGGCCGGGGCCCGGTGAATCTCGCCGCACTGGCGGCCGCATTGCAGGTCAACCCCTCCACCGCGATGCGGATGGTCGACCGGCTGGAAGCCGCCGGCCTGGTCGACCGGCAGGTCAACCCCAGCAACCGCCGCGAAGTCGCCCTGCGCCTGACCGCGACCGGCCGGCGGCTCGTCGAGACCGTGCTGGCGCGCCGCCGCGAGGAGATCGGGGCGATCGTCGCCCGCCTCCCGGCACGCGAACGCACCGGCCTGATAAGGGCGTTGCGGGCGCTGGCCGACGCCGCGGGCGAATCCGGGCACCCGGCCCCCTGAGGCGCACCCGCCGCGGGCGGCCACCGGCTCGCCCAGCGGTCCGCCGCACCCCACAGCGTCACCCTCGGTAGGCATTTTCCCGCCCCCCCGCACCCCGTCATGATCACTAAGTACGTGCCAGTGGCAAATATTGCAAAGCGCAAGAAAAACTACGTATAGCTCTCATCAACCCTTTCGCGGACCCGCCCTCGGCAGGTCCTCCGCATGGTCAAGCTGGTCCAAGCGGAACGCGACCATCGCCAGCTGGTCGGAACCGCTACCTGCGTGCTGGGAAAGGAGCAACGGTGGTGGGACGACGCGGAACCCGCAAGGAAGCGGAACGAGTCGCGGCGCTGGCCGCTGAGCAGTTGCTGCGGATCGGGACGTCCTTGCGCAGGACGCCCGCGACACCGGACCTGCGGGCGGTCTACCGGACCGACCAGAGCGTCAACGACGCGCCCTACCGGGAACGTTGGGCACACGACCGGGTCGTGCGCTCCACCCACGGGGTGAACTGCACCGGTTCGTGCTCGTGGAAGGTGTACGTCAAGGACGGCGTGATCACCTGGGAGACCCAGGAGACCGACTACCCGTCGGTGGGCCCGGACCGGCCGGAGTACGAACCGCGCGGGTGCCCGCGGGGCGCCTCGTTCTCCTGGTACACCTACTCGCCGACCAGGGTGCGCTATCCGCATGTGCGCGGGGTGCTCCTGGAGCTCTACCGCGAGGCGCGCGAGCGCCTGGGCGACCCGGTGGCGGCCTGGGCGGAGGTCACCGGTGATCCGGACAAGCGGCTCCGGTACCAGTCGGCGCGCGGCAAGGGCGGCCTGGTGCGGATCGGCTGGGACGAGGCCCTGGAGATCGCGGCCGCCGCCCACGTCCACACCCTCGCGGCGTACGGTCCCGACCGGGTCGCCGGCTTCTCGCCGATCCCTGCCATGTCGATGGCCTCGCACGCGGTCGGCGCGCGGTTCCTGGCACTGATCGGCGCACCGATGCTGTCGTTCTACGACTGGTACGCCGACCTGCCCATCGCCTCGCCGCAGGTCTTCGGCGACCAGACGGACGTACCGGAGTCCGGTGACTGGTGGGACGCGGCCTATCTGATGCTGTGGGGTTCCAACGTGCCGGTGACCCGGACCCCGGACGCGCACTGGATGGCCGAGGCCCGCTACCGGGGCCAGAAGGTGGTGGTGGTCTCCCCCGACTACGCGGACGCGACGAAGTTCGCGGACGAGTGGCTGCATCCGCATCCCGGCACCGACGGGGCACTGGCGATGGCGATGGGGCATGTGGTCCTCACCGAGTGCTTCGTCCGCCGACAGGTCCCGTACTTCACCGCGTACGTCAAGCGCTTCACCGACCTGCCGTTCCTGGTCGAACTCGACGAGCGGGACGGGGGGTTCGTGCCGGGCAAGTTCCTCACGGCCGCGACCCTGGAGCTGGCCCCGGGCGATGAGGAGGCGGCCTGGAAGCCGGTGCTGCTCGATGCGGCCGCCGGCCGTCCGGTCGTGCCGAACGGCACCCTCGGGGACCGCTGGTCCAAGGGCGGCGCCGGCCGGTGGAACCTGGACCTGGGCGGGATCGAGCCCGCGCTCTCCTTCCATCGGGAGGGCGGTGCCTGCGCTCCGGTGCTGATGCCGCGCTTCGACACCCCGGGCACCGTGCGGCGCGGCGTACCGGTACGGACGATCGCCGGGCGCCGGGTGACCACCGTCTTCGACCTGCTCCTCGCCCAGTACGGCGTCCGTCGGCCGGGGTTGCCGGGTGACTGGCCCGAGGGCTACGACGACGCCGCGCAGCCGTACACCCCGGCCTGGCAGGAGACGATCACCTCCGTGCCGGCGGCCGCGGTGGTGCGCGCGGCACGGGAGTTCGCGCACACGGCCGAGCGGACCCGCGGCCGCTGCATGATCGTGATGGGGGCGGGCACCAACCACTGGTTCCACTCCGACACCGTCTACCGGTCCTTCCTCACCCTGCTGCTGCTCACCGGCTGCCAGGGCGTGAACGGCGGCGGTTGGGCCCACTACGTGGGGCAGGAGAAGGTCCGTCCGTACAGCGGCTGGCAGCAGCTCCAGTCGGCCGCGGACTGGGTGCGGCCCTCGCGGCAGGTGGCCGGCACGCCGTACTGGTATCTGCACACCGACCAGTGGCGGTACGACGCCCAGGACGCCGGCGCGCTGGCCGCGCCGACCGGGGCCGGCACCTTCGCCGGGCGGCACACCGCGGACCTGGTGGCCCAGTCGATGCGGCTCGGCTGGATGCCCTCCGCCCCCATGTTCACCGCCAACCCCCTCGAACTCGGCCGCCGGGTGCACGCGTCGGGCCGTGACCCCGGCGAGTGGGCGGCCACCGAACTCGCCGCGGGCCGCCTGGCGTTCGCCTGCGAGGACCCGGACGCGCCGGCCAACTGGCCGCGGGTGCTGACCGTGTGGCGCGCCAATCTGATCGGCTCCTCGGCGAAGGGCAACGAGTTCTTCCTGCGGCACCTGCTGGGGGCGAGCGACAACGCCCGTGCGCAGGAGGCGCCGGAGGGGAGCCGGCCGCGCGACCTCGCCTGGCACCGGACGGCGCCCCGCGGGAAGGTGGACCTGCTGCTGGCCCTGGACTTCCGGATGACCTCCACCACGCTGCTGGCCGACCTCGTCCTGCCCGCGGCGACCTGGTATGAGAAGCACGACCTGTCCAGCACCGACATGCACCCCTATGTGCACGCCTTCTCCCCGGCGATCAGCCCGCCCTGGCAGGCACGCACCGACTTCGAGATCTTCCACGGACTGGCGGCGAGGTTCAGCGAGTTGGCGGCCGGCCGCCTGGACACCGCCCACGACCTGGTTGCCACCCCGCCGCAGCACGACACCCCGGGGGAGACGGCCCAGCCCGGCGGCACCCCGCGGGACTGGCGGGAGGCCGGTGTCCGCCCGGAACCGGGCCGCAACCTGCCCCTCTTCAGTCTCGTCGAGCGGGACTACACCGCCGTCGCGGCGAAGCTGGCGGCATTCGGTCCGCTCGCCGAGGAGCAGGGCATGACGGTCAAGGGGGTCACCGTCCGTCCGGCGCCGGAGGCCCGTTGGCTGGCCGAGCGGTGCGGGCGGGCCGCTGCCGGTCCGGCCCGCGGCCGCCCGCTCCTGGACACCGACGTGAAGCTGTGCGAGGCGATCCTGGCGCTGTCCGGCACCACCAACGGGCGCCTGGCCGCCGAGGGCTTCGACCGGCTCGCCGAACGGTGCGGTCCGGGCAGCGGATTCGCCGGGCTCGCCGAGGCGGTCCGCGAGCGCCGGGTGGTCTTCTCCGACACCCAGGACCGGCCGGTCCAGGTCGGCACCAGCTTCGAATGGTCCGGCAAGGAGGCCCCGGACCGCCGCTACGCGCCCTTCACCGTCAACACCGAGCACCGCAAGCCCTGGCACACCCTCACCGGACGCCAGCACTTCTACCTCGACCACGACTGGATCGCCGAGCTGGGCGAACAACTCCCCGTCTACCGCCCGCCGTTGGACCATGCGGCCGTCCAGGGCACCGCCGCCCCGGCCGACGACGACTCCCGCTCGGTGACGGTGCGCTACCTCACCCCGCACTCGAAGTGGTCGATCCACTCCGAGTACCAGGAGAACCTCCTCATGCAGACCCTCGCCCGGGGCGGTCCGGTGATCTGGATGAGCGTGGCCGACGCCGAGGCCATCGGCGCGGCGGACAACGACTGGGTCGAGGCGGTCAATCCCAACGGCGTGGTGACCGCCCGGGCCGTGGTCTCGCACCGGATGCCGCCCGGCACGGTGTTCATGTACCACGTGCAGGAGCGCCTGGTGAACGTCCCCCGCACCGAGGCGACCGGCCGTCGCGGCGGGGTGCACAACGCCCTCACCCGCCTGCTGATCAAGCCCACCCATCTCATCGGCGGCTACGGCCAGTTGTCGTTCGCCCCCAACTACTACGGCCCCACCGGCAACCAGCGGGACGCCGTCACCGTGATCCGGCGCCGCACCCAGCATGTGGAGTACTGAAGATGCCCCGTCGCCCCGCCACCGTCGGACGCTGCATGGCGCAGGTCGCCATGGTCATGAACCTCGACAAGTGCATCGGCTGCCACACCTGCTCGGTGACCTGCAAACAGACCTGGACCAACCGCCAGGGCACCGAGTACGCCTGGTTCAACAACGTCGAGACCCGCCCCGGCCAGGGCTACCCCCGCGGCCACGAGGACCAGGACAGGTGGCAGGGCGGCTGGCGGCTGGACGGCCGGGGGCGGCTCGTGCCGCGCTCCGGCGGCCGCGCCCGCCGCCTGGCCCGCCTCTTCGCCAACCCCGAACTCCCCTCCCTCGACGACTACTACGAGCCCTGGACCTACGACTACGAGACGCTGATCTCCGCGCCCCTGGGCGAGGACCTGCCGACCGCCCGCCCCCGCTCCCTGATCGACGGCCGGCCCACCGCGGTCACCTGGGGCCCCAACTGGGACGACGACCTCGGCGGGGGCCCTGCCCACCTGTCCGGCGATCCCGTGCTGCGCCGGATGAACGACCAGGTCAGGCTGGAGTACGAGCAGGCGTTCATGTTCTATCTGCCGCGGATCTGCGAGCACTGCCTGAACCCGTCGTGCGTCGCGGTCTGCCCCTCCGGCGCCCTCTACAAGCGCATCGAGGACGGCATCGTCCTGGTCGACCAGGACCGCTGCCGCGGCTGGCGGATGTGCGTCAGCGGCTGCCCGTACAAGAAGGTGTACTTCAACCACGCCACCGGCAAGGCCGAGAAGTGCACCCTGTGCTACCCGCGCATCGAGGCGGGCGAGCCCACCGTCTGCTCGGAGACCTGCGTCGGCCGGCTGCGCTATCTCGGGGTCATGCTCTACGACGCCGACCGGGCCGGCGCGGCCGCCGCCGTCCCCGACGAACGGGACCTGTACCAGGCCCAACTCGACTGCTTCCTGGACCCGTTCGACCCCGAGGTCGTCCGCGCCGCCGAGGAGTCGGGCATCCCGCACGACTGGATCACCGCCGCCCGCCGCTCCCCCGTGCGCGATCTGATCACCCGCTACCGGGTCGCGCTGCCCCTTCATCCCGAGTACCGCACCCTCCCCATGGTCTGGTACGTCCCTCCGCTCTCGCCCGTCGTCGACGCCCTCACCCGCAGCGGCCACGACGGCGAGGACCCCGCCACCCTCTTCGGCGCCATCGACTCCCTGCGCATCCCGCTCGACTACCTGGCCGGGCTCTTCACCGCCGGGGACCCCGTGCCGGTCGAGGCCGCGCTGTGCCGGCTCGCCGCGATGCGGGCGCATATGCGCCGGATCAACCTCGGCGAGGAACGGGATCCGGCCATCGCGCGCGGCGTCGGCATGGACGAGCACTCCATCGAGGCGATGTACCGGCTGCTCGCGCTCGCCAAGTACGAGGAGCGGTATGTGATCCCCACCGGATACACCGTCGACGCCGACCGCGACGCGGAAACTGGGGACACCGGTTGCAGCCTGGACGGGCACGGCGGGCCCGGCATGTACGACCCGGACGCCTTCCACGCGCCGCTGTCCCCCGCCGGGGCGCCGGCGAGCGGACCCGCCGGGCGGATCAACCTGCTGAACTGGAACGGCCGGGGCACACCGCGCGGCCTCTTCCCGCCCCGCGGGGGAAAGGGCCGGCGCCGATGAACCGCCACCGGGCCCTCCACCAGGCGGCCGCCCTGCTCCTCTCCTACCCCGACTCGTCCTGGCCGCGACGGGCCGGCCAGGTCGCCGCCACCCTCGACCAACTCCAGGGCATGGATGCCGACTTGCTGCGGGGCTTCTGCCGGCTGGCGGCACCGATCCCGCCGCTGGACCTGGCGGCGCGCTATGTGACCACGTTCGACCGCAGCCGCCGCCGGACCCTGCACCTGACCCACTACACCGACGGCGACACCCGCCGCCGCGGCGCGTCCCTGGCCGCGCTCAAGGCCCGGTACCGCGCCCACGGCTGGGAGCCGGCCGCCGGTGAACTCCCCGACCACCTGCCCACGATGCTCGAATTCGCCGCCCGCTGCCCCCAGGCGGGCACCCCCCTGCTCCACCACTACCGCGGCGCCCTGGACCTGCTCGGCCAGGCACTCGACGCCTACCGCAGCCCGTATGCCGACGTACTGCGGGCCGTCCGGCGCACGGTGCCCGCAGGACCGCGGCCGGCACCCGCGCCGGACACCCCCGTCCCCGTCCCCTTCCCGATCCTGACCACCTCGGACGACGAAGGAGTCCGCCGGTGACCACGCATGTGCGCATCACCCTCTGGGGCGTCCTGCCCTACCTCTCCCTGACCCTCCTGGTCGCCGGCACGCTCTGGCGCTACCGCTACGACCGCTTCGGCTTCACCACCCGCTCCAGCCAACTCCACGAGTCCCGGCTGCTGCGCATCGGCGGCCCGCTCTTCCACTACGCCCTGCTCTTCGTCGCCGGCGGCCACGTCATGGGGCTCCTCGTGCCCGAATCGCTCACCGAGCGCCTCCGGGTGAGCGAGACGACGTACCACGCCCTCGCCCTCGCCATAGGCGGTGCGGCCGGCGTCGCGGCCGTCTGCGGCCTGGCCGTCCTCCTGTGGCGCCGGCTGCGGGTGCCCGCCGTCCGCCAGGCAACCAGCCGCAGCGACCGGCTCGTCCACCCCGTGCTGACCACGGTCCTCCTGGCCGGGCTGGCCGCGACGGCCTCCTCCGTGGCCAACCCCTACGACTACCGGCTCGGCGTCTCCGTCTGGTTCCGCAGTCTGTTCACCCTCGACCCCGACGTCGCGGCGATGGCGCACGCCCCGCTCGTCTACCAGGTGCACGCCGCGCTCGCCATGGTCCTCTTCGCGCTCTGGCCGTTCAGCCGGCTCGTCCACGCCTTCACGGCCCCGGTCGGCTATCTGGTCCGGCCGTATGTCGTGTACCGCTCCCGGGCCCGCGCCGCGTCCACCCCGCGCCGCACCGCATCCCGCGCTGTCGCGCAGCGGCGGCGGACCGGCACGCCGCGCTGACCTGCGCGGCGCGCCGCCACCCGGTCCGCTTAGCCCGGTGTCATCCCAGTCCGGCGCGCCCGTCCGAGCCGAGCGGGTCCTCGACCAGTCCGCCTATCCGCCGCACCTCGTCGAAGGGATCGACGGCCAGCTCGCCGGCGGCCTGGACCAGGGCCCGCAACGCCGGTACGAGACCCGCGCGTTGCTCGGCCGGCAACCGACCGACCAGCGTGCGGATCTCGGCCCGGCGATGCGCGAGGACCTGCTCCACCATCGCCCGCCCCGCCGCCGAGAGACGCAGTACGACCTCGCGGCGGCTGGCGGGATTGGTCCTGCGGTCCACCAGTCCGGCGGCCTCGAGCTTGTCGACCATGCGCATCGCGGTCGACGGGTTGACGTCCAACGTCGTTGCCAGCGCGGCGAGTTTGAGAGGTTCGCAGCTCTCCAGGACTACCAGGGCCCGCAGTTGCGGCAGGGTCACGGTGTCGTCTATCGCGGCGAGCGCGCGTGCCGACACGGCGATCACGAGGCGGGAGGCCGCCATGACGGCCACCGTCACCTCCTCGGCCACCTCGTCGAGTTCGGACCATGCGGCGGACCGGACGGACGGCTTCTGCGATGCGGCTTCGTCAATCGGCATATGCAACGTTATACCGGCCGGCTCGCCCTTCCCGGGGCGCACGGCCGAACGCCGAGGGGGCGGCGCGCGCACCCACCGGCTCTCGCCAGTCGGGTGCGCGCCCGCCCCTGCTCCCCCACCCGCCCGTCGCGTTGCGCGCGACGCATCCGCACCCCGCCCGAGAGGGACACCCGTCGTCCGCGCCGGTCACCGTGACCGGATTCCGATGCCCGGGGCGCGCCCGGTGGGCCGCATGACTGGCGCACGGCATGCCTGGCACGCGCCTGACCGGCCGCAACCCCGGCGCCGGCCGATCAGTCCGGGACGGCGGCAGCCCACGGCTCGGGGGGCGTGGTCCGGATCTGCATGCCGGGGCGGCGGCGGTGGACGGTGAGGTAGGACATCCCGCGCTCGCCCGCGGCGAGACTGCGGGCGGAGCCGTGCGGAAGCCATACGACGCTGCCCTCGGCGAGCGCCTGCGGGCCCTGCGTGGCCCCCAGGGTGCCGTCGCCGTCGACGACGAAGAGGAAGACGTCCAGGTCCGGCTCGACGTGGGTGTCGACGCGCTCCCCGGACGGGAGGTGGACGAGGTTGGCGTCGAGCTGGCGTCCCGGTTCGGCCAACCGCCACAGCGCCCCCGCCGTCGTGCCCGCGTGCGCGGTGAGCGCGCGGGCGTCGCAGAGCAGTTGCGGCGCCGGGGCGGGGTGGGGGTCGCGGGGGTCGATGTGCGCGTGGGCCATCAGTCGTCACCGTCCGATACGTGCCTGGTGCAGCGCCGCCTGCCTCGAAGCGGCTGCGGCGCCGGGCTTTCTGGTGAGTGGAGCGTAGCCGAGTCCGTGACGGACTCCACACCGCGAAGGACCCCCGGGAAATATGAATGCCACATGCGTATTTGATACCGTCACAGCGTGCGGTTGACGAAGTTCACTGATCTCGCCCTGCGTGCCGTGATGCGCCTGGCGGTCTCGGAGCAGGACGCGTCTCTGACCACTCGGGAAGTGGCGGAGGCGGTGAATGTGCCGTACACGCACATGACGAAGGCGATCAGTCGGCTGCAGCACCTCGGCGTGGTCGAGGCCCGAAGGGGACGCGGCGGCGGACTGGAACTCACCAGCCTGGGTCGACGGGCTTCCGTCGGCTGGCTGGTGCGTGAGCTGGAGGGCGAGGGCGAGGTCGTCACCTGTGAAGGCGATGCACCCTGCCCGCTGCGCGCGGCGTGCAGGCTACGCCGAGCGCTGCGCGAGGCGCAGGACGCGTTCTACGCCACGCTCGACCCGTTGACCGTGTCCGACCTGGTGACCTCACCCACCGGGCCGGTGCTCGTCAGGCTGACCACCCCTCCCCCGGGCTGATCGGCCACCCCGGATTAACCCCGCCCCCCATGGGACGAGCGATATCCGCACGCCGTTAAATTGGAAGATCGTTAGCTAATTTCAGGAGGTACTCGGTGCTCTCCCAGCAGTCCACCCCCGTCGTCCGCGCCACGCTGCCCGCCGTCGGCGCCGCCATCGGGGACATCGCCGAACTCTTCTACACCAAGCTCTTCGACGCGCACCCCGAACTGCTCAGGGACCTGTTCAACCGGGGCAACCAGGCCAACGGCGAGCAGAAGCAGGCACTGGCCGGCTCGATCGCGGCCTTCGCCGGCATGCTGCTGGAGCACCCCGACACCCGCCCGGACGCGATGCTGGGCCGGATCGCGCACAAGCACGCCTCCCTCGGCATCACCGCCGACCAGTACAAGATCGTCCACAAGCACCTGTTCGCGGCGATAGTCGAGGTCCTCGGCGACGCCGTCACCCCCGAGGTCGCCGAGGCCTGGGACGAGGTCTACTGGCTGATGGCCAACGCGCTGATCGCCATCGAGTCCGGGCTCTACCAGCAGGCGGGCACCGCCGACGGCGAGATCTGGCAGCAGATGACGATCGTCGAGCGCCGCCAGGAGACCCCCGACATCGTCTCCCTGGAGCTGCGGCGCGCCGACGGCCGCCCCTGCGGCGCCTTCCGCCCGGGCCAGTACGTGAGCGTGCAGGTCGAACTGCCGGACGGCGCCCACCAGATCCGCCAGTACAGCCTCTCGGCCGCCCCCGGCCGCCCGGAGTGGCGGATCACCGTCAAGCACGTCCGCGAGGAGGTGCGGCCCGACGGCGAGGTCTCCTCCTGGCTGCACCAGAACGCCGAGGCGGGCGATGTGCTCACCGTCTCCGCGCCGTTCGGCGACCTGACCCTGGCCGAGGACGACGGGCCGCTGCTGCTGGCGTCGGCCGGTATCGGCAGCACCCCCATGCTCGCCATGCTCAATCACCTGGCGGCCACCGGTTCCACCCGGCCGGTCACCGTGCTGCACGCCGACCGCACCCCCGCCGACCACGCCCACCGCGCCGAACTGCGGCAGCTCGTCCGGGAGTTGCCGAACGCCGCCCTCCACCTGTGGTACGAGGAGTCCAGCGACCAGGAGCCCGGCGCGTCCGCCGGCCGGGCCGACATCGGCGCCGTGGAACTGCCGGAGGGCGTCACCGCCTACCTGTGCGGCCCGCTGCCGTTCATGCGCGCCGTCCGCGGTGACCTGCTGCGCCGGGGTGTGCCGGCGCAGGACGTCCACTACGAGGTGTTCGGGCCCGACCTGTGGCTCGGCCAGCAGTAAGCGGAAGCGGAATGCGGCCATGCCGACCGGAACGGCCCGGTCGGCACCACGGAACACCGGAAGGGCAGAGCAGCCGATGAACGCCATATCAGCCGCTGTCACGGCGGCGAGCGCCTTCCTCTGGCTCGGGATGGTGCTGGGGATCTCCTTCCTGGAAGCCCGGTTGAAGTTCCGCGCCCCCGGAGTGACCGTGCCGATCGGGCTCGGCATCGGCCGCATCGTCTTCCGGGCACTCAACAGGGTCGAGATCGGCCTGGCCACCGTCGTGATCGTGGCGGTGGCCGTCGGTCACCCGACCGTGGCCATCGGTGCGGCGGCCGCCGTCACCGCACTGATCCTGGCCGTCCAACTCGCCGTGATCCGGCCGATGTTGAACCGCCGGTCCGACCGGGTCCTCGCCGGCGAGACCCTGCCGCGCTCGCGGACCCACCTGCTCTACGTGGGCTTCGAGCTGGCCAAGGTCGCAGCGCTCCTCGCGCTCGGCATCAGCGCACTCGCCGCCTGACGGCGGCGCAACCCGCCCCCGCCCCGGCCGATCGCACAGCGTTCGGCCGGGGCGGGGGCCGCTCCGTGCGCAGGCCCGGACGTCAGTGCCGCTCGCGCCCTTCCTCCCCGCCCTCGCGGCGCAGGCGCGGCACCAGGTCGCCGCCCTCGGGCACCCCGTGCCGCTCGACGTCCACGGCGCGGTCACGCGCCCATGCCACCAAGGCCGCCAGATCAAGACCGTGCGGGGCCCGGGACACATACGGCTCGACGGCATCGGCACCGCGGCGGAGCAGCCGGGCACCCCCCGTGGTGTTGCCCCGCAGGGCGTGGGTGACGCCGACGGCCATCTGGGCAAGGCCCTTCCACAGCGGCCGCTCGTCGGCGGGCGCGGACTTCCACGCGTCCTCCAGCACCTCGTGCGCATGGAACGGCATCCCCTCGGCGAACAGCCGCTGCGCCTCCGCCAGCGTCTGCGCGGGCGTGCGGATCACACCCTCGGACTGTCGGGGCACCCCCTCCTGTCCGTAGGGAAGCGGCCGCCCGAGCCCGTCGCGGGGGCGGGCGTTGCGGGCCCTGCCCTCGGCGTCGCGGTCCCGCGACCGTGCGGCGCCACCCGGCGGCGGTGCGCAGTGCGGGCACCCGGGGTCGGTGGGGCGCTCGCGGATCCGACCGCATTCCGGGCACACCTGGTGCAGCAGGCACGCCGGCCCACCGCCTTCCTCGTGCGGCACCAGGTTCATGACCCACCTCCCGTTGTTCCGACACCCACCATCATCGCCGGTCACGGACGCGTGGACGAACGAGCCGGGGAACGCCCGCACCGGGGCCCGCCGAAGCCGGACCGTGCCCGGCCCTCCACAGGCCCGGCCGTCCCGACCCCTCGCCGTGAGACCATCGCGCCGTGAACGGGACCGGAAGCAGCCGGCCGGCCACGGTCGAGGCCGGCGATACGGGACAGGTCGTGACGTCCGTCAAGGACGTCCGGGTGGCGGCAGTGCGGGCGCTGGGCAGCCGGGCGGGACGCGCGGCGGCCGGCGCATGCGTGCTGGAGGGCCGCTCGCTGATCGAGCAGGTGCTCACGGCCGGCACGCCGCTGCGGGAGGTGCTGCGCGCGCAGAGCGCGTCCGCTCCCGAGGACGAGCAGCTGGCCGGGCGGCTGCGGGACCGGGGCGTCGCCGTGCACCGGGTCCGGGACGGGGTGCTGCGACAGGTGGCCGGCTCCGGCCGCCCGGTGGCGTGGCTGGCGCTCGCGGCGCTCCCCGCCGAAGCCGAAGTGTCCGCGCCCTGGGGCGACTTCGTGCTGGTCTGCGACGGCGTCGCCGATCCGGGCAACCTGGGCACGCTTGTCCGCAGCGGACGGGCGCTCGGCATCGACGACATCGTGCTGACCGACCCCGGTACGGACATGACGTCCCGCCGGGTACTGGACTCCTCGCGCGGCACGGCGCTCACCGCCCGCATGCGACGCTTCGGCTCCCCCGCCGAGGCGGTCGCGGCGCTACGGACAGCCGGATTCCAGATCGTGGCGACCAGTCCGCACGGCCGTCACCTCCAGGCACTGGCCCCGCTGGACGGACGCCCGGTGGCCCTGGTCGTCGGAGGCGAGACGTCGGGGGTCGGCCAGGAGGTCATCGACGCGGCGGACCTGCTGGTCGCCATCCCGATGGCCGGGGCGGTGGAATCGCTCAACGTCGGTGTGGCGGCCGGCATTTCGATGTACGAACTGCGAACGAAAAGGGTGCTCTCCGTGCTGACCGAACGCATCCGCGGCAGCCTGGGCCGCGACATCACGCTCACCGGCCGCTTCATCCGGGACGCCCTCGACCGCGCCGCGCGCGAGGCCGCCGGGCTCTCCTCCGCCCAGGTCATCGCGCTGATGGTGGTCACGGCCGAACAGCACACGCCGGCGGACGAACTCCGCCGCGACCTGGGGGTGGACGCCCAGGAACTCCACGACCTCCTGGTCCCGTTGACGGAACGCGGCTGGCTCGCACACCGGGAGAACGCCTACACCCGCACCCCGGAGGGCGAGCAGGCGCTCGCGGCCCTGTGGCCCGTCCACCAGCAGGTCGAGCAGGGGCTGTTGGCGGGCCTGAGCGCCGACGAGCGGCGGACGCTTCGTGATCTGCTGGGGCGGGTGCGCACCAATGCCACCGGCCACGCGGGACTGCTCCCGCTCCAGCACCGGGATCAGGGCCGTGAAGCCGGCGGCGATGCCCTCTGAGGCGCCGCTCATCGGCAGCTTCACCAGCGGCGGGGCGCGGTCATTGCCAGCTGGTCTGTATGCCGCCACGGCGGCATAACTCGAGCGTCCGCTCGGACCGCACACGACGCCGGCCGGATCTCCGGAGCCGACGGTGAGGCCGACGTCATCGACGTGCAACGATCGTTCCCCGGCCTGGTCGTGCACCGGGTCCTGCCGGAGGTGCCCCGCGCTCACATGTTGATCATGTGCCCCGCGAGGCCGTGCACCGCTTCCTGGATCGCCTCGCTGAGGGTGGGGTGACCGTGCACGTTCCGCGCCACCTCATGGACCGTGAGGTCCCATTTCTGCGCCAGGGTCAACTCCGGGAGGAGTTCGGTGACTTCGGGCCCGATGAGGTGGGCGCCGATGATCTCGCCGTGCCGGGCGTCGCTGATGAGCTTCGCGAAGCCCGCGGTCTCGCCGATGCCGTGGGCCTTGGCGTTGGCGGTGAACGGGAACTTGGCCACCCGGACGTCGAAGCCCCGGTCGCGGGCCTGTGCCTCGGTCCAGCCGAAACTGGCGATCTGCGGCTGGCAGAACGTCACCCGCGGGATCATCACGTAGTCCAGTTCCATGGTCTCGGTCCCGCCGATGGTCTCCGCGGCCACGATGCCCATCGCCTCGGCGGCGTGGGCCAGCATCAGCTTGGCGGTGACGTCGCCGATGGCGAAGATGTGCGGCACGTTCGTCCGGCAGCGGCCGTCGATGTCGATGGCGCCGCGTTCGGTGAGCCGGACGCCGGTGTTCTCCAGCCCGTAGCCGGCGATCCGCGGCTGGAAGCCGACGGCCTGGAGGATCTGGTCGGCCTCCAGGGTCTGCCGCTGGCCGCCGGTGGTGACGGTCACGCGGACCTTCTCGCCGGAGTCGTCGATGCCCTCGACCCGGGTGGAGGGCAGGACGCTGATGCCCAACTTGCGGTAGCGGCGGGCGAGTTCCGCGGAGACCTCCTCGTCCTCCAGCGGGACGACGCGGTCGAGGAACTCCACGAGGGTGACCTCGACACCGTAGTTGTGCAGGATGTAGGCGAACTCGACGCCGATGGCGCCCGCTCCGGCGATCACGATGCTGCGCGGCAGTTCGTCGGAGAGGATCTGCTCCTCGTAGGTCACCACCCGGCGGCTCAGGGAGGTGCCGGGCAGCAGCCGGGTGACCGAGCCGGTGGCGATGATCGCGTGGCCGAAGGTGAGGGTCTCGGTCCGGCCGTCGCCCAGCGTGACGTGGAGGGTGTGCGGGTCGATGAACGTGCCCACGCCCTCGAACTGCTCGATCTTGTTCTTCTTCATCAGGAAGTTCACGCCCTTGGCGCGGCCTTCTGCCACCCGCCTGCTGCGCAGGAACGCCTCCCGGTAGTCGAAGGTGACCTGCCCGTCGACCTGGATGCCGAAGGTCTTCGCCTCGCGGCCGACGATGTGGGCGATCTCGGCGTTGCGGAGCAGTGCCTTCGAGGGGACGCAGCCGATGTTGAGGCAGACACCGCCCCAGTACTTGGCCTCGACGATCGCCGTGCGCAGGCCGAGTTGGGCGGCTCGGATGGCCGCGACGTACCCTCCGGGGCCCGCGCCCAGAACCACCACGTCGAACTGTGTGTTCATACCGGCAGCCCGCTTCCCGCGCCCGCGCCGGGCGCGCGGCGTCCCGTGGTGCGCTCGCTACGCTCGCTCATGTTCGGCAGCCTAGGCGGGGGTGGGCTGGGCCGCAGCGCGTCACGGTCCAGGCGGGGGGCGGCGATGCCGGGGTCGGCGCCGGTCGCGTCCCGGGGCCGGTGGGCACCTCTGCGGCCGGGCGCCGCACCGGCCCCCCTGCTCCGTACGAAAAACCCCTCGCGTTGAACCTTTGTCCGGTTAAATCCTTGCCACGGTGATCGATGCATCACACCGTCGATCACGACAGCCGCCGATCTTCCCGGACCGCCGCCCACCACCCACCCACCCACTCACAAGGCGCACCATGACCGAATGCCATACCGCGGTGCACCGCGCCGCACTGGAACGCTTCATACACACCCACGAGTTCAGCTGCCTGGGCGCGCGGTCGGCCCTCAAGCGCGATGCCCTCACCCACCGGCACTACGGGGAGCTGGGCGACCCGCGGTCCGCCGAGCAGAACCACCGGGATCTGCTGGCGTACGCCGCCGAGACCCGGCCGCTGCTGTCGTCCCAGAGCTTCCGCACGTTCGTGGCGACCTTCGACGGTCCCGGCGATCTCGACGAGCCCGGCTATGAGGAGGCGCTGTGGCGGCACCTCCAGCTGATGCACGACCTCGACAGTGACGAGCACGGCCTGGAGGAGGGCTACACCTCCGACCCCGGCCGGCCCGAGTTCGGTTTCCACGTGGGCGGGATGTCCTTCTTCCTGGTCGGGATGCACCCGGGCGCGTCCCGGGCCAGTCGCCGCTCCCCCGCGCCGACCGTCGCGTTCAACTCCCTGACGCAGTTCATGATGCTCGGCGAGAAGTTCTACTCGATACAGGACGCGATCCGGCGGCGCGAGGTCCGCAACAACGGTTCGGTCAACCCGAGTTTCGTGGCGTACGAGTACGAGCAGCCGGCCCGGCACTTCTCGGGGCGGTTCACGGAGAAGGACTGGACGTGTCCGTTCACCTCCCGGCACGCCGACTCCGCCACCGCGGGTGCCGCTGCCGATGACCAGGTGATCCAGCCGCAGCCGTAGCGGTCCCGATCCCTTGCAAGGTCCCCGTACGGCGAAGGGCCCGGCGACCGAAGTCGCCGGGCCCTTCCCGTGCCGCACGTGGCGGCGGGGGTCAGTTCACCGTGTCGTGGCTGAGCTCGATATCGCACTCGGCCTGGCCGGAGGCGGCCAGCCGCAGCGGGGCGGCGGCCGGCGGATAGCCGCTGGCGATCAGCGTGTAGTCGCCGCTGTCGAGGTCGGTGAAGACGTACTCGCCGTCCTGACCGCTGGTGGCGCTGCCCACGACGTTGCCCGTGGGGTCGAGCAGGGTGATCCGGGCGTCGTTGACCGCGCCTCCCTGGGCGGTGCGGACGGTGCCGCGCACCTGGGCGCCCAGTGTCAGCCGGATCTCGTACCAGTTGCGGGTGCCGGCGGCGACCTCCACCTGGAGGGCGGACGGGCGGTGGCGCTCCGCGCTGACGGCCAGGGTGTAGCTGCCCGGGGTCAGTTCGTTGAACGTGAAGCCGCCGTCCTGGCCGACCACGCCGGAGGCCACGACCTCACCGCGCACGTCGGTGGCCACGACCAGCGCACCGGGTACCGGGTCGTCGTTCTTCTCCTCGCGGACCTCACCGGACAGCCCGGCCGCGCCGCTCAGCGTCAGGTCGAAGGCGGCCGGTTCGGCGCCCACCACGACCGTCAGCGCCTGCGGCTTGCGGGCGCCTGCGGAGCCGATCAGGACGTAGGTGCCGGGGCCGGTGGTCGGCAGCGCGTAGCCGCCGTCGGTGTCGGTCGCGGTGCGGCCGAGCTGCCGGCCGCCGACGCTGATCAGGGTGACCGCGGCCTGCGGTACCGGCTGGCCGCCGCTGTCCCGCACGGTGCCGTGGATGACCGGTCCCGACACGTCCGGACCGGGGTCCGAGGCGACTGCCGCGGCGGCCGGGGCCGCCTCCGCCGGTGCCGGTGCGGCGGCCGGGGCGGCCTCCGCCGCCGGGGCCTCGCCGTTGGCCTCGGCCTCCGCCTGGGCCCGTGCCTGCAGACCGGAGATCTGCCGCAGCGGCATCTCCTTGATGAACCACATCAGGACGAAGGCCAGCGCGACGACGACCGCACCCATCAGGAAGACGGTGTGCATGGAGTCGGCGAAGCCGCGCTTGAACGGCTCGGCCAGTCGCGGGTCGAGGTGCTGGATGAACGAGGAGTCGCTCAGCACGCCCGAGGAGCCGCCCTTGCCGGGGTGCTGGAGCATGTCGAGCACCGGCTTGTTGGCCGGGTCGCGCAGCACCGCGGGGTCCTTGAGCGCCTCCTGGAACCGCGCGGTGGAGGCGGCCTTCTTGAACGCGTCGCCGATCTTGTCGCCGACGGTGGTGAAGAGCACCGACAGGAAGATCGCGGTACCTGCGGTGGCACCCATCTGCCGGAAGAAGGTGGACGAGGCGGTCGCCACACCCATGTCCTTCGGCGGGACCGCGTTCTGCACGGCCAGCACCAGGGTCTGCATGCAGCCGCCCAGGCCGAGGCCGAAGACCAGCATGTAGACCATGGTCTCCCACAGCGCGGTGTCCCACTGGACGCGGAAGTGGAAGAGCAGCATGGCGGCGATCATCAGCGCGGTGCCGATGATCGGGAAGATCTTGTAGCGGCCGGTCTTGGAGGTGATCTGGCCGGACACGATGGAGGCGATCATCATGCCCGCCATCAGCGGCAGCATCTCCAGGCCCGACTTGGTGGGGCTGGCGCCCTTCACGATCTGGAGGTACTGCGGGATCATCAGCATCCCGCCGAACATGCCCATGCCGATGAGCACGGACAGCAGGCTGGTCTTGCTGAAGGTGCCGTTGCGGAACAGCCGCATCGGGATCAGCGCGTCGTCGCCGATCCGGCGCTCGACGAGGATCCAGGCGATGATGCCGAGCACGCCGATCACGTAGCAGCTGATCGACTTCGACGAGGTCCAGCCCCACTCCCGGCCCTGCTCGGCGACGAGCAGCAGCGGGACGACGCCGATGGCGATGGTGAGCGCGCCCCACCAGTCGATGCGGTGGTTGCGCCGGGTGTGCGGGATGTTGAGGACCTTGGCGACCACGAACAGCGCGATGATGCCGATCGGCACGTTGACCAGGAAGACCCAGCGCCAGCCGGTGATGCCGAGCAGGTGGGCCTGGCCGGCCAGCGCGCCGCCGATCAGCGGACCGGCGACGCTGGAGGTGGCGAACGTACCGAGCATGTAGCCCTGGTACCGGGCGCGTTCCCGGGGCGGGACGATGTCACCGATGATCGCCAGCGCCAGCGACATCAGACCGCCGGCGCCCAGGCCCTGGACGGCGCGGAACGCGGCGAGTTCGGTCATCGAGGTGGAGAAGGTGCAGAGCACCGAGCCCGCCACGAAGATGCTGATCGCGGCCAGGTAGTAGGGCTTGCGGCCGTGGAGGTCGGACAGCTTGCCGTACAGCGGTGTGGCGATCGTCGAGGTGATCAGGTAGGCGGTGGTCGCCCAGGCCTGCTGGCTCAGGCCGTGCAGATCGTCGGCGATGGTCCGGATGGACGTGCTGACGATGGTCTGGTCGAGCGCGGCAAGGAACATCCCCAGCATCAGACCGCTGAGGATGGTGAGGATCTGGCGGTGGGTGAGAACCCCCGCCCCCGGTATCGCCTTGGCTTGCGCCCCTGGCGGAGAGGTGGCTGTGCTCATCTACGTATCTCTCCCTGCTCCACGGCGGTGCCCTGGTCTCCCCCGGAGCACGGTCGTGAGTGTTGACGTTCTGCCAGGTCGTGGTTGAGCCGGCTCATCAGCCGGATCAGGTCGGCCCGGTCCTGCGGCGACCAGGATTCGAGGATCCCGGCCAGCTCGGCGTCCCGCTGACGCCGGTAGTCCTCGAAGCGGGCCCGGCCCGCCTCGGTGGCGGTCAGCAGCGAGCCGCGCCGGTCCTCCGGGTCGGGGCGACGGGCGACCAGATCGCGCTCGACCAGCGAGCGCACCTGCCTGCTGACGGTGGAAAGGTCCAGGAAGGCGTCGGCGGCCAGGTCGGTTGCCCGCTGGTCGCCGCCGCAGACTAGTCTGGCCAGCAGGACCCGGTCGGCGGCGCCGGCGTCGTGCTTGACCCGCTGCTTCCAGGCGGCGATCAGCCGGGTGAAACGGACCATCACCGTCCCCAGCCCCTCGGCCGCCTCGTCCAGGCTCGAAGCGGCGGTGATCTCAGAGACCTCCGCCCCGTCGGAGGCATGGGCCGTGCTGTTGCTCATCGTCGTGATCCTTCGCACCGAATGCGTGCATGCGTGAAAACGCGATCCAGGTGATCCACTGGATACATTGCTTGTATCCAGCAAGCTTAGCGGGTGCGAGGGGGTGCTCCCGACCAAATGCCGGTCTCTCGCGGCACTTTGTGGCGCCGGAGCGTCAAATGAGCGCCCCCGACACCACCATCACTCCCCCCGGAAGAAGTTCGAGCGGGATGGTAGATATGCCGGACATGCACCATTTGCCTCGTACGGAAGGGAGAACCCATGTCGTCGAAGCGTCGCCGCAAGAAGAAGTCACGCCGCAACCACCCGGCCAATCACGGCAAGCGCCCGCAGTCCTGAACGGGTCCGCGGCCGGGGCCGGTCCGGCGCCGACCCGTCGGACCGGCCCTAACCGGTGCGGGAGACCCCCGGCAACTGCTGGGTGACGCAGTGGACCCCGCCGCCGCCGAAGGCGAGCGCCGGGGCCGGCACGCCGACCACCCGGCGGCCGGGCAGGACGGCGGCGAGCACCTCGAGCGCCTCCCGGTCCCGGTCGCCGCCGCCGACCGGGACCACCGCCCCGCCGTTGGCGAGGTAGAAGTTGAGGTATCCGATCTCGACGCCCCCGCCCTCGACCGTGCCGTACGCGGTCTGCGGCAGTTCGACGATCTCCAGCCCCCGGCCCCGGGCGTCGGTGGCCGCCTCCAGGACCGCGCGGTTGGCCCGCATCCGGGCGTGATCGGGATGCCGCTCGTCAGCGGGTGCGAAGGCGACGACCTTCCCCGGAGCCACGAAGGCGCAGACCCTGTCCACGTGGCCGTCGGTCGCGGTGTCCGCCAGCCCGCCGTAGGGCAGCCAGATCACCTTGCCGATCCCCAGGCGCCGGCCGAGTTCGGCCTCGATGTCCGCACGCCCCATCCCCGGGTTGCGGTTGGGGTTCAGCAGACACTGCTCGGTGGTGATCAGCGTGCCCTCGCCGTCGACGGTGATCGCCCCGCCCTCCAGCACCATCTCGGAGTGCACCCGGTCGATGCGCAACCGGTCCAGCAGCCGCGCGGCCAACCTGTCGTCGTCATCCCAGGGGCGGTGCTTGCCGCCCCAGGCGTTGAAGCGGAAGTCGACGCCGACCCGCCGGCCGTCCTCGGTGAACGCGAAGAGCGGCCCCGAGTCCCGCAGCCAGGAGTCGTCCAGCGGCAGCTCGACGACCTCGATGCCCGCGCCGCACTGCGCACGGGCCGGTGCGCCCTGCCCCGGCGCGGCGATCATCAGCACCGGTTCGAACGCGGAGACCGCCCGGGCCACCTCGGCGTACTCCCGCCGAGCGGCCGCGAAGGCCGCTCCCCACCGGGATTCCCGGCTCGGCCAGGCCATCAGACAGGTCTCGTGCTCAGCCCACTCGGCGGGCATCCGAGGACGCATGAACCGCACTCCCTGCTCGCGTGCGGGTGCTCGACGGGATCAGTGCGCGATGCCGTCGATCAGCTCGCGGGCGCCCTGGCGCAGCAGCGCCACGGCGACGGACGTCCCCAGTGTCTCAGGGGTGAGCGGGCCGGCCCACTCGTGTGCATGCAGCACGGTCTTGCCGTCGGGCGTGAAGACGCTGGCCCGCAGCGAGAGCTCCCCGCGGCGGTCGGTGCTCGCGAACCCGGCGATCGGGCTGTTGCAGTGGCCCTGCAGGACGTGCAGCAGCATCCGCTCCGCGAGGGTCTCCCGGTGCGTCGCCGGGTCGCCGAGGCCGCTCACCGCGTCGATGGTGTCGGCGTCGTCCTCCCGGCACTGGAGCGCCAGCACGCCCGCGCCGATCGGCGGGCACATGAGGTCCACCGGCAGGATCTCGGTGACGGTGTCGGTGCGTCCGATCCGCTCCAGACCGGAGAGCGCCAGCAGCAGGGCGTCGGCCTCTCCTGCGGCCAGCTTCTCCATGCGGCGGTTGGCGTTGCCGCGCATCGGCACGCACTCCAGGTGCGGGTGCGAGGCGGCGAGCTGGGCGATCCGACGCACCGACGACGTACCGATACGGGTGCCGGCGGGCAGCTCGTCGAGGCAGAGGCCGCCCGGGTGGATCAGGGCGTCACGGACGTCGTCCCGCTTGAGGAAGGCGGCGAACGTCGTGCCGACGGGCAGCGGACGGTCACCGGGGATGTCCTTGACGCAGTGCACCGCGAGGTCCGCCGCGCCGGCCAGGAGGGCGGCGTCGACCTCCTTGGTGAACGCGCCCTTGCCCTCCACCTGGGAGAGCGACCCCAGCCACCGGTCTCCGGTCGTCTTGACGGGGACGACCTCCGTGATGATGCCGGGGTGCAGCGCGGCCAGTGCGGCGCGGACACGCTCCACCTGGGCCAGAGCCATCGGCGAGTCTCGGGACACGATACGCATCAGTTCTGGGGCGGACATGGCGCTGATGATAGTCCGTCAAATACGGACAGTTACCGACAGCGCGTCGGAGTTCGCGTGCGTCATGCCACCACCGCTCCGGTATGCGGACGACCGGCCCGCGCCCCGTCGTTCGGGCCTCCCCCGGTCCCCGGCCCGCGCGGTACCGTCCAGGCATGTCCCGATCAAGCAGCAGCCCGGCCGACGCGACGCACCGGCCCTCGCCCGCCACCCCAGGTCCCGTGACCGCCGACGATCTCGCCCGCGCCGTAGGGCTCGCGGTGGACCTCCTGCACACCGCGCCCGCCTCGGCGTGGGACGGCGGACGGGCCGGGTCGCTGGAGTGGGACTGCTGGGAGACCGTCGAACACCTCAGTGACGACCTCTTCGCCTACGCCGTCCAACTGGGGCCACGCACACCGCCGTTGGACCGCGAGGTGCCTTTCGTCTGGCAGGCCCGCCGCCCCGGTGGTCCGGCGAACGCGGTGCACGCCGACCGCGCGGCCGGGCCCGCCGGTCTCCTGCAGACCCTGGAGGCATGCGGCGCGCTGCTGGTGGCCATGGTGCGGACCACGCCGCCGCAGGCACGCGCCCACCATGTGTTCGGGGTGTCGGACCCGGAGGGGTTCGCGGCGATGGGGATCGTCGAGACGGTGGTCCACACCCACGATCTGGCCGCGGGGCTGGGGCTCGACTGGGAGCCGCCGGCCGAGGTGTGCGCGCGGGTGCTGGCCCGGTTGTTCCCGGACGTCCTGGTGGGGGCGGACCCCTGGTCGACGCTGCTGTGGGCCACCGGACGGCTCGCGCTGCCCGGGCGTCCGCGCCGTACGACATGGTGTTGGGACGGCACCGTCCGGTCGTAGCGGCCCGGTGGCGGGAGCCTGGTCAGGGCCGGGCCCAGGGGTGCCGCAGGCGGATCCAGACGTCCCGGGCCCGGCGCCCGGACTCGGTGCGGCTGTGGGCGACCAGTTTCCGGGCCTGTTCGGTGGTCTCCACCATCGGTCCGGAGCCCCGCAGCGGCTTGCCCGCCGTCTCGTGCAGGAACAGCGTCGCGACGAAGCCGACCACGCCGGCACCCATCAGGTAGTACGCGGGGACCATGTGGTTCCCGGTCAGCTGCACCAGCCCGGAGGCGAAGAGCGGCGTGGTGCCGCCGAAGAGCGATACGGAGATGTTGTAGGCGATGGACAGTGCGCCGTACCGCAGTCGGGTCGGGAAGAGCGCGGGGAGCGTGGCGGCGGAGGTGCCGGCGAAGCAGACCAGGAGCAGGCCGAGGATCAGGCAGCCGAGGGCGGGCAGCAGGATGCCGCCGGCCCGGATGAGGAGGAACGCGGGGGCGGCCAGGGCGATCAGGGCGATGCTGCCGGCCATGAAGACGGGGCGGCGGCCCCAGCGGTCGGAGGTGCGGCCGACGGTGGTGATGGTCAGCGCCACCACGATCATGGTGCCCAGGATCAGCAGCTGCGCGGTGAGCGGGTCCTCGCCGAGCGTCTCGCTCATGAAGGTCGGCAGGTAGGACGTCACCATGTAGCTGGTGACGTTGTAGAGCAGCACCAGGCCCATGCAGATCAGCACGGCCTGCCAGTGCCGGGTGAAGATCTCCTTCAGCCTGCCGTGTCCGGACTGGCGGGCGACCTCCACCGGGTCCTCGCCGCCCGCGGCGCGGACCGCCTCCGCCTCCTGGTGGGCCTGTTCGGCCTCGCGCTGGAAGGCCGGGGTCTCCTCCAGCCGCATCCGCATGTACAGGCCGATCAGTCCGATCGGTCCGGCGACGAGGAACGGCAGCCGCCATCCCCAGGACACCAGTCCGTCCTCGCCGAGTACCGCGGTGAGGACGGTGACCAGGCCGGAGCCGAGCGAGTAGCCGACGAAGGTGCCGAAGTCGAGCCAGCTGCCGAGGAATCCGCGTCGTTTGTCGGGGGCGTATTCGGCGATGTAGGTGGTGGCTCCGGCGTATTCGCCGCCGGTGGAGAATCCCTGGACCAGTCGGCAGATCAGCAGCAGGATCGGCGCGGCGAAGCCGACGGCGTGGTAGCCGGGCAGGAAGCCGATGGCGAAGGTGCTGGCCGCCATCATGATCATGGTGGCGGCCAGTACCCGCTGGCGGCCGATGCGGTCGCCGAGCGGTCCGAAGACCAGGCCGCCCAGGGGGCGCACGACGAATGCCGCGGCGAACGTCGCGAACGACGCGACGACCTGCGCGCCGGGCGAACTGGCCGGGAAGAACACCTTTCCCAAGGTGCCCGCCAGGTAGGCGTAGACGCCGAAGTCGAACCATTCCATCGTGTTGCCGAGCGCGGCCGCCGAAACCGCCCGGCGCACCGCCGGCCGGTCGGTGATCATCACGTCCGCGGCACGCAGCGGCTTCTTGCGCCGGCGCAGCGCGATGCGCAGAAGGCGGTCGGTGGCGGCGCTGCCACCGCCGGCCGCTTTCCGAGCCGGGCGCCGGCCGGGCGGCTTCCCACGCCCGGCGCTCATCTCACACCGTCAGGGAGCGGAATGCGGTGCCTGCTGTTCGGCATGGTGTCCTTGTCCGTTCCGTGGCGTGAGCGGCCCGGGGCCCCGCGTCGAACGGTGCCCTTCCCCTGCGTGCCGTCGCGAAGGCGTCCGGAAAACGGGGGCCCGGGCCGGCGTTCGGCCGACCCGGGCCCCGGTACCCGGCTCCCTCAGACACTTGCGGCGCGCCGCACCGCGCGGGGACTCGACGCGTCCTAGACGTGCTTCGACGAGACGAGATGGGCGAAGACCACCACGTTGGCCGTGTAGTCCTTGGCCTTCCGGTCGTAGGAGCCGCCGCAGGTGATCAGGCGGAGTTGGGCGTCCGGAGTGTCGGCGTAGACCCGGTCGTTGGGGAAGTTCGCCTTGCTGAAGGTCTCCACGGAGTCGATCTTGAACGTGGCGATGATGCCGTCCTCGCGAGTGATCTCGACGGTGCTCCCCGGCCTGAGGGTCTCCAGTTGGAGGAACACCGCCGGGCCGGTCTTGGTGTCCACGTGCCCCGCGACGATCGCGGCGCCGCGCTCCCCCGGTGCGGCACCGTCCTGGTACCAGCCGACGAGGTTGGTGTCGGCGGCCGGGGGCGCGTTGAGCTGCCCGGTGGGGCCGAGGGTGAGCCGGGTGAAGGGCGCGTCCACGGCGATCTCCGGGATCGTCAGCCGCTTCGGGGCGGAGCGGGCCAACGCCAGATCGGAGATCGGCCGGTGGGCCTGCTGGCCGGCGGAGAAAGAGGACAGCGGTTTGGCGTCCGCCGAGGTGTCCACGGAGTTGTAGACGAGGAAGGAACCCAGCAGAAACGCTCCCGCGGCCCAGATCAGGCCGCGTCCCACGGAGCGGGGTACGGCTTTCTCGGGCGAGTCGGAACTCGGATTCGGCTGGGGCGACTGCTGGGTTGTCATGAGGGGCCCTTTCGTGAGCGGGCGGGGCGAGGTGCAAAGGGCGGGCGACGTCGCCGCCCGGCACGCGGGTCGGTGCCGGGCGCGCGGCGCCGGTGGGGTGGACCCGCAATCGCCGCGGCCACCGTCCCACGAGGACGGTGGCCGCGACTGCACATCGACCTCCGGAGGGGGCAGCCTTATCAGGCCGCGGTGCCCGACGTGTTGCGGCGACGCAGCATGTAGGCGCCGGCGCCCAGACCACCGAGCATCAGGACGGAGCCGGCGGCCAGACCGCTGCCGGACATGGCCATCCCGCCGCCACCGGTGTGGACGCCACCGCTCGGACGACGACCCCAGCCGCCGTCACCACGGCCGCCGCCGTCACGACCACCACGGTCGCCGCCACGGCCGCCGCCGTCACGACCGCCGCCGTCACGGCCGCCACGACCACCGCGGTCACCGCCACGGTCGCCGCCGCGGTCGCCACCGCGGTCACGACCACCGCGGTCGCCGCCACGGTCGCCGCCGCGGTCGCCACCGCGGTCACGTCCGCCACGGCCGCCGCCGTCACGACCGCCACGACCGCCACGACCGCCGTCGTCGTCGCCGTAGCCGCTTCCCCAGTCACCGATCACGTGCATGGCCAGGGCGCCACCACCGGTGTGCACGCCGCCGTGCGGGCTGCGGTGGTGACCGTGGCCGTGGCCGCGGTCCCAGTCACGACCCCAGTCACGGCCGCCGCCGTCACGGCCGCCACGACCGCCGCGGTCGCCGCCGCGGTCGCCGCCGCCTTCACGGCCGCCACGACCACCACGGTCGCCGCCACGGTCGCCACCGCGGTCACGACCACCGCGGTCGCCGCCACGGTCGCCGCCGCGGTCACGGCCGCCACGGCCGCCACGGCCGCCGCCGTCACGGTCGCCACGGCCGTGGTCGTTGTCGTTGCCGCTGACGGAGGTGGCGCTGCCCGAGGTGAAGTCCTCGACCAGCCCCAGGGCGCTCGCGCCGGGGGCAGAGATGGTGAGTGCCGCTGTGATGGCGGCAGATGCGAACAGAGTGCGGGCAGTGCGCATGGAGACTGTTCCTTTCGGCGCGACTGCGAAGGCTGACACTTCGTCGGCACATCGGATCGCAGTAGCGACGTGATCACCGTCAGTCGGAATCCGGCTCGGCACCACCGGAGAACGCCGCATTCGAGGGACGACATCGGCTCTTCGGGTGGCGGAGGGCGGCGTATTCACCCGTTGGACGGCGCGGGGCTCCGGCGTGTCGTCATCACGTTGGACTACGGGCGCGCTAAAGGGGGCTCAGCGCGAGCCGCACCGGGGGCGATGACCACCGTGGGCGACTGCGCGCTGACGGAGAGTCCGGAATCCAGGCACGGCCCGTCGCCCGGCGAACGACGGGGCGTTTCCCAGGCACCGCATCGACAGACACCGCCGGGGCGATGACCGGACATCGACGGGGAGGCCACCGGCGACTCGCCCGGCTGCCTGGCGCATTCCACGGCGTGGCGTCTGCGATGACGTAGCGTCAATCGGTTGTCCTCGCCGTGGAGTCCAGAAGGAGTCGGGCGGGCGACGGACCAGACGGCGGGGCGGCATGGGACGAGGGGGCCGGCGGATGAACATCGGAGGTCCGGGCGCGCCCGCGATCCTCATCGACGTGGGCGCGGTGCCCTCGCCGGATCACCTGCCGGCGGACGCAGCCGAGCGGGGCGGCCGACTCGGCATCTCCCAACACGCCTTCCTGGCCGCGCTGTTCGACGGGAACGACGACCGGGTGCTGATCGGCCGGACCGGTCAGGAGGACTGGTGGGACAGCGTCCGGCGGCGGCTGGGCGCCGACCGCGGGCTGAGCGCCGAGATCCGACGGGATCTGGCCTGCCGTCAGCGTGGGGACGCCGACCTGATGGCCGGGCTGCGGGCGGTGCGCGGCCGGGCCAGGACCGTGCTGGTGGGCAATGCCTGGCCCGAGGCGCATGCCGCGCTCGCCCGCGCCGGAGTGCTGGGCATGGTCGACGGCGCCGTGCTGTCCTGCGAGGTCGTCTGCGCCAAGCCCGACCCCGGCAGCTACGCCGTCGCACCGCGGCGGGCGGGCGTGACGGACCCGGCGCGCGCCCTGTTCGTCGACGACACCGCAGGTCATGCGGATGCCGCGCGGGCGCCGGGAAGGACCGGGCAGCCGCACACCGACGCCGGTGGCACGCTCGCCCGGGTCGCGGAATTCGTGCGGGGGCCGGGGCTCGGGTGCGGGCGGTCGCGGTTCAGCCGGTGCCGGCCCGCAGCGCCTCCTGGACGATCGCCTCCAGGCGGGCGTGATGGGCCCCGCGCCAGTAGACCCGTCCGCACGAGGTGCACTGGGCGAAGACGTCGTAGGTGCGCTGCGTGCCGTGCTGGAGCTGCTCCTGGACCGCGTCCTTGTCGGCGGCGGTCAGGCGGCCGTTGCACGCGGTGCAGCGCGTCCAGGGGTCCAGTGCGGGGGCGAACCGGCCGAGGACGTCGCGGAGTTGGTCGTCCGGCCGGTCACTGTAGATGTAGGCGCCGGCCCAGATCTCGCGCCGCTGGAGCAGTCCGCGGTCCCGGGAGAGCAGCACCCGCTGCTCCTTCGCGGAGAGTGCGGCCAGTGCCGCGTCGCCCGGGTCCTCGTTGGTGTACGCCGCGTCGACGCCCAGCAGCCGCAGCCGGCGGGCCAGGGTGCCGAGGTGCACGTCGAGCAGGAACCGCAGGGGTGCGCCGGGGACGTGCTGCGGCCGCGCGACGGCGTGCACCGCGAGGTGCTCGCCCTGCCGCGGGATGTGGGAGACGGAGGCCTCCGCACCGTCCACGACCAGTCGCCCGACCTCGGTCAGCGGGACGCCCAGCGACTCGACGATATGGCCGAGCGTCGAGGCGCCGTCGGTCACCAGGGGCGTCCAGCCGGCGCTGCGTTCCGCTCCGACGAAAAGGTGGAGTTCAGGGGCGAAACTGAGGGCGATCTCGGGTCCGTTCACGTCGCACAGCATGGCATCGGGCGGGCCGTTGCCTCCACTGGATTCCCCTGTGGCGACGACAGGGAGCGGGCCTGCCTGGTGTGGTGTGCGGTCCGCGAGCGCCGCGTGCGGACCGTAGCGGTCCTGTCTGCGGACCGTGCGCGGTGGGACGGGGCCGGTCCGATCGCCGCCGTGGCCCGGCCCACGTCCGCGACCTCGGCGCCGGGCCTGCTGCTCGGCCGTTCGTCGCAGGTCGCCCGCGGCCACCGCCGGCCGCGGGATCTGCACCCCCCGACTACTCCGCTGCACTGCGGTGGGAGGACGTCGCCCTCCGCAGCTCCTCCGCGGGAACGACGACCCCGGTCAGCCCGTCTGCATACGGTGAGCAGTGCAGCCGGATCTCAGGGTGCAGCGCCGAAGCGCGTCTTGTTGGACGGACGAAACACCTCGTAAGTCGAGAGAGGCAGGACAGTACGTGCCGGAGAATCCGCAGGTCCCGCAGCCCGCTCAGACCTCCCAGGCATCAGAGGTCTTCGAGATACCCGCGTCGCCGCGGTCTCCGGCGGCCGACCAGGCAGACGATGCCCGGACGTTCCCGGTGATCGACCTGGCCTCCTACGGCGAGGACTTCGTCACCAACCCCTATCCGTACTACGCCAAGCTGCGCGCCCAGGGTCCCGTTCACCGCGTGCGCACCCCGTTCGACCAGGAGGCGTGGCTGATCGTCGGCCATGAGGCGGTCCGGTCCGCGCTCGCCGACCCGCGCCTGGGCAAGGACCGGCACAAGTCCGACCTGCAACGGGTGATCGACGACGAGGACCCGCTGCTCACCAACATGCTGGATGTGGACCCGCCGCATCACACGCGACTGCGGAAGCTGGTGGCGAAGGAGTTCACCGCCCGCCGCGTCGAGGCGCTCCGCCCCCGCGTGCAGCACGTCACCGACGCGCTCCTCGACGCGATGCTGGCCGCGCCGGACCACCGGGCCGACCTCATCGAGGCGCTGGCCTTCCCGCTGCCGATGACCGTCATCTGCGAGCTGCTGGGTGTGCCGTCCATCGACCGCGACGCCTTCCGCACCTGGTCCCAGGAAATCGTCTCGCCGACCAGTGCGGAAGCGGCGCAGGACGCCTTCGGGACGATGGCCGGGTACCTCACCGACCTCATCGAGCACCAGCGCCGCGAATCCGCCGACGGGCTGCTCAGCGCACTGATCCGGACCAGCGACGAGGACGGCGACCGGCTCTCCCACGAGGAGCTGATCGGTACGGCCTTCCTCCTCCTGGTCGCCGGTCACGAGACCACGGTCAACCTCATCTCCAACGGCGTCCGGGCCCTCCTTGAGCATCCCGCCCAACTTGCCGCCCTACGGGCCGACGGCGGTCTGCTGGACAACGCCGTGGAGGAGATGCTGCGGTACGACGGCCCGGTGGAGACCGCCACCTGGCGGTTCGCCGACGAGCCGGTGGAGATCGGCGGCACCCTGATCCCCGCCGGCTCCGCCGTCCTGATCTCCCTCGCCTCGGCCTCGCGGGACCCCCAACGGTTCGACGACGCCGACGACTTCGACATCACCCGCGACCCGCGCGGGCACGTCGCCTTCGGCCATGGCATCCACTTCTGCCTCGGCGCGCCGCTGGCCCGTATGGAGGGCCGGATCGCCCTCCGCTCCCTCCTGGACCGCTGCCCGGACCTCGCCCTGGACACCTCGGTGGACGCTCCGACCTGGCGCCCCGGGCTCCTCATGCGCGGGATGCACCACCTTCCGATCCGCTGGGGGCTGTGACCTTCCCCTCGGCTGGAGTCGGTCCCCCGTCGGCCGACCGCATGGCACGCCATGTGGTCGGCCGGTCCGGCGATAGGGCGGTGCGGGGACCGTCACCGCTGTGTGCGAGAGTGTGCCGATGAAGACCATAGGGTTGATCGGCGGCATGAGTTGGGAGTCCACGGCGGAGTACTACCGCCTGCTGAACGAGCTGGCGCGGGAGCGGCTGGGCGGACTGCACTCGGCCAAGTGCGTGCTCTATTCCGTGGACTTCGCGGAGATCGAACGCCTCCAGGTCGAGGGGCGCTGGGACGAGGCCGGCGACGTCCTGGCCGAGGCCGCCCGGGCGTTGGAAGCGGCCGGCGCCGATCTGTTGCTGATCTGCACCAACACCATGCACAAGGTCGCCGACCGGGTGTCGTCCGCGGTCGGCGTCCCCCTCCTGCACCTCGCCGACACCACGGCGGAAGCCGTGCGCGGCAAGGGACTTCGCCGTATCGGGCTGCTGGGCACCGCGTTCACCATGGAGCAGGACTTCTACCGTGCTCGTCTGGCGGGCCACGGCCTTGATGTGCTGGTTCCGGAGGCCGCCGGGCGCGAGACCGTCCACCGCGTGATCTATGAGGAGCTGTGCGTGGGCCTCGTCAAGGAGGAGTCCCGCGATGCGTTCGTCGCCGTCATCGACGACCTGATCGCCGCCGGGGCCGAGGGCATCGTGCTCGGTTGCACCGAGATCGAGCTGCTCATCGGCCCGCAGGACAGCCCGGTGCCCGTTTTTCCCACGACCCGGCTGCACGCCGAGGCCGCGCTCGCCCACGCGCTGTCCGCGCCCTGACCCCGGCTCCTCTCCGGCGGGGCTCTCCCACGAACCTCTCCTCGCGCTTCCTGCTGTCGCGTTCGGTTCCGTCTCTGTGGCCCCAGGGGTGACGTTACGGCAGGTACGCTGACATGGTGTCTCAGAACGAGTTAGAACGCCTGGCCAGAATCCGGATACAGATCACCGGAGAAACCCTCGAACGCGCCCTGGCCGTTCTCCGCGGAGACACCGCCGAGGCCGACATCCGCCCCCGCCTGCGGGTCGTCCCCGATCCCGAGCCGTCGCCCGATGTCGAGCCCGTACCCGAAGGCACCGCTCCCCCCGCCCCCGACGCGGACGCCGAGCCCGCGCGCCAGGCCCCGGCTCCCCGGCGCCCGCACCTGCGCAGCGTCTGACGCGGACCGTTCCGCGCCGACGCCTTGCCCGTCGAGCGGGTGGCGTTCCAGGCTCTCTCGATGTGCCCGGCGATCCCGGGGCTCCACCGTCACGCAACGTCGCGTAACCAGGCTTCGTCCCACCGCCGCGTCATGGGCTCCCGCGTCTTGGCGTCACGGGCTCAGCCGTCGGGCCAGCAGCGGTGTCCGGGGGGCCTGGTGCCCTCCACTGGCCACCATGCGGACCTCGCCCCGGTCGCTGATCTCCGCGCGTACGATCCCCGACTCGTCCTCGTAGATCGGATACCCGCCCGCTCCCGCCCGGTCGGTACGCCGGACGATCACTACGTCGTCCTCCACCGCGGGGGCCTGAAATACCAGCTCATAGCGTTCCGGGTAATCCATCGGGGCCTCCCGATCCTGCTCTGCGGGTACTGCCACGCTCACGATGCCGCCCCCGTCGCTGCCGCATGACGCAGCAACCCCGGCCCTTCCATCGTCGCCCACGCCGACGCGCCGCGCCTCACCACCACGGCATGCGTCATACGGCATGCGCTTCGCCATTCAACATTCGAGAGTCGACTCAGGCGTCCCGGCATTGATCCCGGACCTCGGGGCGCTGCTGGAAGCCTGCTGACCTGTAGGTGGCGACAGCGCCGATATGGGAGCCCGGGGTGCAGACGATCGCGCTCGACGAGCCCAGCCTCCGAAGTGCGGCCGCCGCGGCGACGGTGATCGCCCTGCCGTAGCCGTGACCGCGATGTTCCCGGTGCACGCCCATCGGTTCGAGCAGCCCGGGCTTCCCCGGACCGGCCGACCACACCGTCACCGCCGCCACCGCGTTGCCCCGGTCGTCGTACGCGACCAGGCACCGGGCGTCGGCGTACGGCAGTCCGGCCGCCATCGCGTGCCAGTGCTCGTCCGTGAACGTCGATCCCTCGAAGGCCGCCCGCTGTACGATGGCCCGCACATGCGCCTGATCCGGCCCGATCACCTTGATCCGCACGCCTGGGTCCCGCACCGGCTCCGTGAGGTCGCGGCGCAGCGGCGTCCATGGTTCACCGGCCTTCCAGCCGTCCTCGAAGAGCAGATCGTGGACCAGTGCGCCCCTGGGTGCCTCGACGGTCGCCTTTCCTTCGGGCAGCACTCCGCGCTCCGTCTCGGTCAGGTCCTCTCTCAGCTGCTGCGCCAGTTCCTCGTCCCGCTGGGCGTCCGGTGCGATCGTCAGCCGCAACAGCCCGGGACCGTCCAGCAGCCCGACGGCGAGGATCCGTCCGTCCCGGCTCCAGGTCCGGACCGCCGCGGCCGTCGCCTCTGCACCGAACCGCCAGAACCAGCCCAGGTCCCCCGCGTGCAGCTGCATCGGCGCCCCGTCGTTCTGCCACTCCCGCAGCACGCCCACGGTCTCGCTCAACCCGTCGGCCTTCGGCTTGCCCAACACCATCGCCATACCCCGATCACACACCACGGCGCCGGCAGTCCGCACCCGGTTTCCGGTCGGCCGGCGCGGTGTGGTGTGGTGCGGTGCGGTGCGGTTCAAGACTCGGGAAGGCAGCCGGTGTTCGAAGGGGCACGGCCTGGACGGTGGCTTCGGCGCCGGTCACACCACGCTCCGACGCTCATCGCCGAAATTCCGGATCAAGGTAGACCCGTAGGTTGATGTCCTGTGCCCGTCTCACCGAGAGAATCAGAGCAAGGAAACGCCAGTGGACGCCCTGTCGACACTGAGGGCCCACGCTTGCTGACCACCTTGCCCCTTCTCCCCTGCACCCTTGCCTGAGCCTCCTTCAGGCTCGAACTCCAGGAGATTCCATGCCCGTTGACCGCTCCACGCGCCACCGCTCAAGGCTGGCGGCCCTCACTGCCACCACCGCCGCGTTATGTCTTCTCAGCGTCCCCATCGCCGCGTCGGCCTCCGCCGTTGCCCCGCCCGTGCGCCCGCTGACCGCCAACACCGCCCTGTCGGCCGCGACTTCAACGGCCGCAGCCCCTGCCCCGGGCTCCAAGCTCGACCGCGCCGCCCTGCAGAGATCCCTCCAGGCATTCCGTGACGCGGGAATGTACGGCGCGTATTCGGCCGTACGGGACGGCTCGGATGACTGGCACGGCGCGGCCGGGGTCGCCGACGTCGACAGCGGCCGCCCCACCACCCCGCTGATGGAACACCGCATCGGCAGCATCACCAAGACCTTCACCGCGGTCGCCGTGCTCCAGGAGGTCGGCAAGGGCCGCATCGACCTCGACGCTCCCATCGGCCGCTATCTCCCCGACCTCGTCCCGGGCGAGCGCGTCCGCGCCATCACCGTCCGGATGGTGCTCAACCACACCAGCGGCATCGGCGAATACAGCCCAAAGATCTTCAACACGGCGGAAAGCCTGGAGGGCAACCGCTTCCATGAGTTCGACCCGGAGGAACTGGCCCGCCTGGGGGTAGCGGCACCGCCCTTGGGCAAGCCGGGCGAGGCCCACCACTACTCCAACACCAACTATGTCCTCGCCGGCCTGCTGTTGCGGAAGGTCACCGGCCAGTCCCCCCAGGCGTACATCACCGAACACGTCATCCGCAAAGCCGGTCTGCGGCACACCTATTTCCCGGCCTCCCCCTACCTCTCCGGTCCGCACGCGAAGATGTACGAGGCGGCCTACGGAGGCTTCGATCCGCCGCGGGACTTCAGTGTCTACAACATGTCCTGGGCCTCGACGGCCGGCTCCCTGGTGTCGACGATGCCCGACCTCAATCGCTTCTACCGCGCCCTCCTGGGCGGCACTCTGCTCGCGCCGGCAGAGCTTCGTCAGATGAAGACCACCGTGCCGATGGAGGGCACCACCGTGCGCTACGGCCTCGGTCTGCTTCGGACGGCCTCACCCTGTGGGGAGTTCTGGGGCCACAACGGTCTGGTACTGGGCGCCATGACCTGGTCTCTCACCAGCACGGACGGCCGCCGCCAGGTGTCCCTCGGCTTCAACCTCACCCGTTACGAAAAACTCGACGGCAACGGCCAGCCCGTGCCGGGCCCGATCGACACCGCCATGAACGCTCATCTCGCCCAGGCCATATGCGGCACCAGGGCCGGCACCGGCACCCGCCACCCCCTCGCACCGACCCCGGCGGGCCAACTGGCCTCCGCCCCACCCCGGGAAACCCGATAGCCCTCTCGAACGCCCGTGAGCGCACCCGCGCCACGCGCCATCTACCTCAGGACTTCCGATGAGCAAGGAATCGACAGACCCCATCGACCGGTTGCTCGCCGAGCGCGCCTGCGAGCGCCTGATCATCGACTTCGTCCACCGCCTCGACCTCGGAGACCCGAGCTCCGTGGCCGAACTGTTCACCCACGACGGCACCTGGGAATGGCCCCACGGCAACCGTCGTATCGTGGGCCGCGAGGCGCTGCGCGAGTATTTCGGCTCCCGTCCGACGGACCGGCTCTCCCGCCGGCTCATGACGAACATCCTGGTCTCCGTCACTTCCGCCACGACGGCCACCGCCACCTCCTACCTCACCACCTACCGCGTGGACGGCTTCGTCGACGGGATAGCCCCTTCCCGGCCCCCGACCAACGTGGGCCACTACGAGGACACCTTCCGCAAGGTCGACGGCCTGTGGCTGCTCGCCGCCCGGACCACGCACCTGGCCTTCGGAGGTGACACCCAACGCCTCGCGCCCCCGAGCGGAAGCTGAGCCGACAGGGATCGGCGAAGGGCCCCGCTCCCGTGCGTTGCCACGGGAGCGGGGCCGGTCCGAGGAGCGCCAGCAGCTCGGATGGATACGGGAGCCACCGTAAGGGCGGCCACTGACACCACCGCTCCGTCCCACGGCCGCACAGAGCACACGCAGCAGCGGGGCGCCCCCACGGCCGCACGCCCTGGCCAGGCCGACAGCGGCCACCGAAGCCCTTTCCTCCGCCCGTCAAGCCTCGCCCCGCAGCACGCGCACCCCGCAAACACCACCCGATCCGGGGAACCGCCCATAGCCGCCGGCATCACCGCTGCGCCCAAGAGACCCGGCCCAGCGCGACTCACGCCGCCATTAGCCGCGGCGGATCAGCACTCCCCTGCCCTGCCGGCCGTTCACCGTGGGACAGGAGGGCGGGTCTCCCGGAGGCCGGATCTCATGACGCCCTGTTGACGGTTCGCTGACGGGCGGAAAGAGTGGGGCGAACGCGGAGCGTGTGGGAATGGACACATGCAGGCAGCGAGGGGAGGGCGAGGTGCTGACGGTCTTTGCTGGTCAGCGAGTTGAGGTGGCGTCAGAACGAGCGGCGGAGCGGGCTCGGGGGCCCTATGACTGAAGTACGCGGGGATGCGTTGTCAGTGGCTGCCCCTAGCATGTCTCACATGTCCCCAACTCCTTCTGCCCCTACGGCTACGCCCGTTCCTGTGTCCGAGGCCAACGACTCGATCCGGCGTTTCGTGCGCGCCCGGCACGGTCTGGCCTGGACTGCTCAGGACATGGCGGAGTATGCGGTGCTGCTGGAGATCTGGACGCTAGCGGTGCGTGCTGAGGACACGGAGGTCGTCGAGGCCGCCTGAGTCGGACACCACGTAGCTTCGAGGTCACGTACGACGGCTCCGGTAATGCTCGCCTCCAGCGGGCCGCGCCGGGGCCGTCTTCGTCGCCTTGAGGCATCCGGCCTTCCGCGTTCCGGCCGTGGCCCTTCCTCCCCTCCCATCGGGCATCTGCCCGGACGGATGCCACCAGCACCCCTCCTATCGCGCGGCCAGACGGCCACCCGTCTCGCGCCCTTCACCCCACCCGGAGCCGCCGCGTCCGATTTCCGCCAGTCTTCTCGCCGGAAAACCGGCAGACTCAAAGAAAGCCCAGGTAACAGCAGGCACGAGGACACACCATGAACACCCATGCCACGACCGCCGCCACACCCACCGCGACCCACTACACGACTCTCGGCAGTCCCCTCGGCGAACTGCTGCTCGTCGGTGCGGACTCCCCCACCACTCCCGGCAGCATCGCCCTCACCTCGCTCTCCATGCCCGGGCAGCGCACGGCCCCGGCCGTAGGGTCACACTGGCGCCAGGACGCCGGCCCGTTCGCCGAGGTCATCCGGCAGCTCCGGGCCTATTTCGCCGGTCAGCTGACCAGGTTCACGCTGGAGTTTCACACCGCGGGTACGGAATTCCAGGAGCGCATCTGGCGGGCCCTGGACGACATCCCCTACGGGACCACGACCACCTACGGTCGTCTCGCCGACGCCCTCGGCGTGCCACGCACCGACGTGCGTGCCCTGGGAGCCGCGATCGGGGCGAACCCGCTGCTGCTCGTACGCCCCTGCCATCGAGTGGTCGGCGCCGACGGCGCCATGCGGGGATACGCGGCGGGCGTGGAGCGCAAAACCGCGCTGCTGACCCACGAAGGCGCCCTCCAACCCACGCTCATCTGACCGCAGTCGGCGGGCATCGAGCGCGCGCCCGCCGCAGCGGCGGCCATGTGCCTCCCGCTCACCCGCCCCACCGGGCCATGGTGGCGTCACAGCCCCCACCACCCACCCACCGCGCCGACATGGCACGCTGAAAGCACAGCCGCCAAGCAGCCCCACCCCGCCTCCCGCGTCCCTCTCCGCTCCCTCTCCACATCAAGGCAGGTCACCGCGCCCATGACCACCCCACTCCCGGGCTTCGAGGATGTCGGGCAGCTCCGCGGGTCCGCCGGACCGAGCAGCGCCACAGGGCTCACGCGTCGGGAGCTGGCCCCCGGGGCGGTCCACCTCCCCGGTTGGCTCTCGCTCGCGGAGCAGCGCGAGCTGGTCACCGCCTGCCGCGGCTGGGCACGCGGCCCGGTACCGATCCGGCACACCAGACTCCGGCGCGGCGTGATGTCCGTCCAGACGGTGTGCATCGGATGGCACTGGCAGCCGTACGCCTACAGCCGCACCGCCGACGACGTGAACGGTGCCCGGGTCGCCGAATTCCCGGAGTGGCTGCTCGCGTTGGGCCGCCGCGCGCTGGTGGACGCGTATCAGGACACCGCGGCGGGCGAGACATACACGCCCGACAGCGCACTGATCAACTTCTATGACGCCGAGGCCAAGCTCGGCATGCACCAGGACAAGGAAGAGCACTCCAGCGCGCCGGTCGTCTCCCTCAGCATCGGCGACACCTGCGTCTTCCGATTCGGCAACACCGAGACCCGCACCAAGCCCTACACCGACATCGAACTGGCCTCGGGAGACCTCTTCGTCTTCGGCGGTCCGTCGCGGTTCGTGTACCACGGCGTGCCCAAGGTCCACCCGGGCACCGGCGATCCCGCCACCGGCATGGCCGCCGGCCGCCTCAACATCACCATGCGAGTCACCGGCCTCAGCTGATCCACACCCGGCGGGCCATCTGACGGGGCAGACTGGACGCATGTGCCGCAGCATCAAGACGCTCCGCCCGCCCGTCACCCCCGAGGTCAGCGACGAGGACATCCGCGCCGCCGCCTTGCAGTACGTCCGCAAGGTCTCCGGATTCCGCGCCCCGGCGGCTCACAACCGCGAGGTGTTCGACCAGGCCGTCGACGCCGTCGCGGCAGCCACCCGAGAACTCCTCGACGGCCTCCAGGTCCGCGGCGCGACCCCGGCCCGCCCGCGCTAGCGCCACCTCTCCGCCCAGAGGCCTACCAGTCGATCCATGCCTGGACCGGAAGGTGATCGCTGGGGAACTGTCCGTTCATGGAGTACGTATTGATCGACGCCCGCCGTGTCCGCATCGTCGGCGAGGTGAGAATCCAGTCGACCCGGTCCCCGTCCGGCACCAGCGGCCGGTATCCGTGGAAGGTCCCGTACCGGGCGCTCCGTTCTTCTGCGGAATCCCAGCTGTCGACGAGTCTTCCGGCCCCGAGCATGGTCTCGTACACGGGGTTCTGGTGCGCCGCCACGTTGAAGTCGCCGGTCACGATCCGCGGCAGGGCGGGGTCCAGGGTGCCCAGCCGCTCGTTGATCAGCGCAGCGGAACGCTCCCGCGCATACTGCACGGCGTGATCGAGGTGCGTGTTCAAGAGGTAGAACTCCGCAGAACCCCGGTCTTCCCTTTCCCCCGAGCTCCGCCCGACTTCCCCGCTCCCGCCTCCGCCACCGCTCTTCAGCAGATCCCGGAAACGCACCCAAGTCGCCATCCGGATCACGGTGTTGCCCCAGGTTTTCGACCCGATCACATAGGGCGTGTCGGAAAGCCAGAAATGGTCGTATTCAACAGGGGCGAGGCGCCGCACATCGTAGAAGATCGCCGCGAATTCGTCCCGACTTCCGCCGGCTCGCCCCGTACCCACCCAGCCGTAGTGCGGCCCGAGATCATCAGCGATATCCCATAACTGCCCGTACAGCCCTTCCTGCGTACCGAGGAGGTGGGGAGCCTCGCGACGCAACAGGTTCCGCATCGCCGGCCTGCGCTCGCCCCAGGAATTCGGGCGGACATCCGAGGCGTACCGCAGGTTGAACGTCATCACCCGCAGCGGCCGCCGCCCGTCGTCCGTCGCCGCGTACGCGGCCCCACCCCCGGACACCACGGGCACCGCCGCCGTAGCCCCACCTGCCCCGACAAGCGCTGTGGTGGCCACCCCGCGCAACACCGACCGCCGGCTCAACGCCGCTCCGGAAGCCCGCTCTTCGGCTAGGGCATCGTTCCGAGGTCCCGAGTCGCGGCCGGGAATCGGCCCTCTGCCGGATACCAACCGCCCAGTAACGCAACCGTGCACCAGCCACTCCCGACCGCCGATTTCCGACCACTACCGGACTCCACCCGGATACCGCTTTCCGACATTCGTCAACTGCCGGTAGCCATCGGAGTCTTCCCTCGCGTTGGGCCATCGTCGCGGCCCAGGCTTCCGCACCTCTCTGAGCTGCGGAAGCCCCTCTCACATGAACTGAAGTGAAACCCTCGCTCCCCCGCGCCTCCCGGGCACCGTCCCACCGACGGACGGCCGGCTTCGCCTACCGGTCGGCCGCGGGTCCCTGCCAGTCCTCATGCCGAATACGGGCGAGGTCGCGCACGCCGCTGACCGTTCCCCATTCGTTCTTCCCCAGCCGCGACAGCGGACGCAGCTTGCTGATTTCCGGGTGCCCGTCCACCAGCACGTCTTCCGACACCACGGCATGCACCACCCGTCCGAACACCACGGTCCCGTCACCGATCCGGAGAGTGCTGTGCAGTTCGCATTCCAATGCCACCGGCGAGGCGGCGACCCGCGGCGGCTTGACCCGAAGGCTCGACTCGGGCTCGATCGCCGCAGCCTCGAACTCGCTCACGCCGTGCGGAAAGTCGGTAGCCGTGTCATTGATCTGCGCGAACAGCTCCTCCGGCGTGAAGTTGACGACGAATTCGCCGGTGTCCTCGATGTTCCGCAGGGTGTCCTTGCGGCCGACGGAACTGAACTGCACCACGGGCGGTTTCACGCTGGCGATGCTGAAGAAGGAGTGCGGGGCGAGGTTCGCCGTCCCGTCCTGGGTCACGGTGGACACCCAGGCGATCGGCCGCGGCACGACCGTGGCGGTCAGCAGCCTGTAGAACTCGTTACGGGGCATCTCAGCGGGGTCGAAGTCAATGCGCATGGTGATCAGTATCCACACGAGCGGCTGCGGATCCTACGGCGGCTCCACAGCATTACGTGCGACCACTTCTCCTACGGGCTTGGTGGAGACGTGGGTGACCGGTCACCCCGCACCGCGCCCCCGACATCGTTGTCGAAGGCGCGGTCCGCGCGGATCGCGGCCCTACGGGATGCGGCAAGCCCCGAGGGAGCGCCGTGCACTGGGGCGGGCGGTCGCCTTACGGCGTGTAGACGGCGTCACTGCCGTACAGCTCCCTGGTGAACGCGGACACGTCGGCGCTGCGGTCGGTGCCATCGAGGTTGTACGTCAGATAGACGCCGTATCCCTCGCTGACGGTGCGGCGGGCGAGGTCCGCGAGCGAGCTCTGCGAGGTTCGGCCGATCTCGACGGCCGCCGGAGACAGCTTCGACTTGGGCAGTGCGATGCCGGGGACCTGCCAGGTGCCGTAGTACGGGTTCCAGGCGTAGTCGAACGAGGACGAGACGTCGACGCCACCGTAGGAGAGACGCGACGCGGCCGGGCCGATGTTGTACAGGCTGATGATCTTGCCTGGCATGTTCGCGCGCAGCGCCGTCACCAGGTGCACGAACGAGCTGTCGTTGGGCTGGCCGGTGCCGTTGTTGCCATACTCGGCGTACTCGTCGTCGAAGTCGATGCCGTCGAGGCCGTACGTGGCCACAGTGTCCGACAGTTGTTTCGCGAACGCCGAAGCCGCTTGCTGTGACGGGAAGTTGGCGAAGCCTGCGCCCTGGTGGTTGCCGAGCACCGAGAGGACGACCTTGATGCCCTTCTGCTGCAACGGCCGTATCTCTGTCGCCGCGTTGTCGAGGACGCGCTGCACGTTCTCGTTGAAGTACAGGCGCGCCGCCTTCGCGCCCGTGTCGTAGTTGATGTTCGCCGCGAAGATCACGGCGACGTCGAAGACGTTGCCGCCGCCGTTGGCGAGGGTGTACTTGCCGACGTTGCGCATGCTGTTGTTGTTCACCTCGACGTACGCCACCGAGGTCGGCCCCTGTTTCGCGGGGGCGGGGGCCGCTGCCGCGCCGGTCGTGGCGGTCGCGCCGACGGTAAGGGCCGCGGCGGCCGAGAGCGCGAGCGCGGCCATCCGCACTCTGCGCCGTACCGGAGTGAACCTCATTGATCGGTCTCCCATCGCGTAGGTCGGCGCCCGACCTGTCCGAAAGCGCCGAGTGAGCCTCCGAGTTTTCCGCTCCCGTGACCGAATCCCGGGCGTCATGCCCGAACTCTTCACATCCCCCACGCACGTCGCGTCACAACCCGGCTCCTGGGCAGGGTAGTTGGTGCGTCCAGATCAGGGTCGCCGTGCGGCCTCCTCTCTGGCCGACCACCTGGCCTTGACGATCCGGGCATTCCGGGAACCTACCGCCCGGTCGACGAGCTCCCTGACCCATACCAGCCCCTGCTCGTCTGCATACAAGCCGAAGCTCAGAGTTCGCGTCCTCATGATGGCGCAAACCTACTGATCAGCGGTCTTCAGCGGCAACGCTTTTGCCTTCGATGGCACGGGGATGAGGCAGGCGTTCCGAGAGTTCCAAGAACCCGAGTGCACCGTGAGGAAGCGAACGTCGCCCGGCGAGGAAGGGGTCAGCGGGCTGCGGTGGGAGGGGGCAGGCGCAGGCCCGCCAGGTCCGGGGGGACGGAGGAGTGGGGGCGGAAGAACGGGGCGGATTCTCCGTCGGTGGCGGTGGCGGGTGCGTCGGTGAGCTGGAAGCGGTCCCGCAGACGTCCGTAGAAGTCGGTGGGCTGGAGGCGGACGAGCCGTACGCGTTGCGGGGCACGGTAGACGCCGATCCAGTCGCCCGGGTCGAGGACGCCCCGGAGCTGGCCGTCGATGCTGACCGCGGCGCGGCCGGAGTGCGGCAGGAGGCGCAGCGCGACCGGTTCGTCGGGGGCTGCGACGACGGTGCGGTTGAAGGTCATGTGGGCGGCGATCGGGGTGAAGACGACGGCGTCCATGTGCGGGGAGAGCACGGGGCCGCCGGCGGCGAAGCTGTAGGCGGTCGAGCCGGTGGGCGTGGCGACCACGAGGCCGTCGGCGGAGTAGGCGGCCAGCAGCCTGCCGGAGATGTAGACGCCGACGTCGACCTGGTGGTCCCGGGTGAGCTTCTCCACCACCACGTCGTTCAGGGCGTTGACGTCCAGCGGCAGACCCCAGCCGTCGCCCGCGGTGCTCTCCGGTCGCGTCTGCGGTGGCGGGAGGGCCGGACCGCGTCCGTAGCAGAGGGGGGCCTCCAGTTCGGCGGGCACCTCCGGGAGGCGGGAGGCGCGCATGGTCAGCGTCATGCGCTCCTCGACCGGGGCGTGGCCGGCGTGGACGGCGTCGAGGGCGGTGGTGATGTCGCAGGCCGGCACTTCGGTGAGGAAGCCGACCTTGCCCAGGTCGACGCCGAGCACGGTGGCACCGGTCTTCACGGCGATCCGGGCGCCGCGCAGGAAGGTCCCGTCCCCGCCCAGGGTGACGACCAGGTCGGGGTCGCCGGCCGCGCGGGCCTCCTCGCGCGCGGAGCGGCGGCGTTGGTCCGCCGACCAGACGTCGATCTCGGTGCAGGGGACCTCGTGCGCCTCGCACCAGGCGTGCACGACGCCGGCTGCTTCCCGGGCGGCGTCCCGGCCCTGGTGGACGACCAGTCCGACGCGGTGTACGGGCATGGCGGACCTCGTCTGGTTTCCTCGTTGCTCGGCTCTGCCCGCCGGGGTGCGGGGACTGCCTGTTCTCACCCGGTCAATCCTGGGGCCTCGGCGTGCGATCGGCCCATCGACATGCCGCTCGCCCGGCCGAGCCCGTGGGCGGTCCGTCGTCCGAGGCGGGGCGGGTCGGCGGCTCAGCAGGGGCTGTCCGGAGGTTCATCGGCTGCGGACGCGCTCTGGCGTCGCCCTATCATCCGCCGCGAAGACAACGGACATCGCTGATCTGGCGCGAAGCCGTTCGGACCGTCGGGTGCCTCGGTGCCGGACGGCCGGGAACCGGTCTGTCGGACGCGGTCGCCTCCGTCCTGTCGCCGGACCGGGATCGCCGGGGCCGACCGTGTCGTGCTCAGCCGGGCTGGACGACGGTGGTGATCTTCCCGGTCCCGAGGTCGTAGGCGTAGCCTCCGATCTTGATATCGCTGATGGCCGACGCGAGCTCGGGTGCCGAGCGCAGCTTGGCGACGTCCTTCTGCACCGTCTTGGACGGCTCCAGGACGGCCATCTCCAAGGAGGTCCGTTCGTCCCAGCCGCCGCGGGCGGCGAAGCCGGCGCGCAGCTCGTCATCTGCGAGGAGTCCTGAGCCGCAGTCGTTGTGGTGGATGACAGCGATCTCGAACCAGTCCGCGTCGGGCGTCTTGTTCTCATGCAGGTGCACGATCCAGGCAAGGTCCTTGATGATCGCCGGCGTCACGCGGCCGCCGATGTTGCGTGCGACGATCGCTTCTCCGAGCCGGGCGCCCAGCACAGCCGCGGGCTCCACGCGTGGATCGATGCAGGTGATCAGGTACAGCTGCTCGAAGGGGATGAACGGGAGCTGGGGGACGTCTGCCTGGGCACCGGAGGCCGCGAAAGCCCGGTTGCGCTCCAGGTACGGGGTGAAGTTCGACATGGCTGGTTCCTTTGAGGAGGCGGTGACAGCCTGGGGCTGTGAGGCCGGGACCGCGTGCGCGGCACCGATGTCCGCGATGCGCGAGCCGGCCTGGTGGGCCATGAGCCGCAGGCGGGCGGCGGCAAGCCGTCCCAGGCACCACCATCGGCCACGAGGGGATCAGGGGCCAGGCGGACTGGCCCGGCAAGGCGAGCCGAGCGTCGCCGACTCGAAGGCCCGCCGCGAACGAACGCTTCGGCCCGAAGCCGGCCCACGTCGCCCTGGGCGCACTCGCCTCCACCGGCCGGTACGCGGCGGCGGGCTGGAGTGTGTGCCTGCTGGGCGTCGTTCAGTCTGCCGGCGCTCGCCCTGTGGGCCCTGCCCGCCGTCGGCTTCCGGCGGGTTCGCCGCGCTGCTCGTACGTCCACACCGCCAGTTGCGTGCGGGAGGTGAACCCCAGCTTGCCCAGGATGCGTTCGACGTGGTTCTCCGCGGTGCGTTGGGCGATCGTCAGGCGCGCCGCGATGTCCTTGTTGGTGAGGCCCTCGGCGACCAGCTCGGCGACCTGGCTCTCGCGCCGCGTCAGCCCTGGGGCCCCGGCCGCGTCGTCCAGTACGTAGGCCATCGCCTCGTCCGCCGTGGCGCGCGCCCCGCGGCGGAACTCCCGGTCGAAGACGGCGGCGGGCAGCGCCTGGCGTATCTCAGCCTCGAAGCGCAGATGCTGCGCGCGCATGAACGGTGCCGAGCCGAGTCGCCCGCCCAGCGACTCCCACAACAGGTGCAGCACCCCCAGGAGCCGGGCCGCGCGCCGCGGGGCGTCCTGGGTGCTCCATGCGATGACCTCCACGCACATGGCCACGTCCCACCAGTCCTGGAACGGGCGCAGCCGGGCGATGGCCGCCCTGGCGTGCGTGATCGCGTCGGCGGGGGCGTCCGCGCGCCGGGCCAGCAGGGCGCGGGCGAGCAGGGCCATGCCGTGCAGCCATGACTCGTCGTGCGCCTGAGCGGCCGCCTCGACCTCGCCGCAGGCCTCGTCGGCCTCGGTGACGTCACCTCCGTAGGCGTGCGCGATGGCGAACTTGACCCGGCATTCGAGGGCCGCGTCGAGGCAGCCCTGCGCGTGGAACTCGGTGCGCGCCCGCGCGAACAGCTCGGCAGCGCTCGCGACGTCCTCGCGCCAGACGGCGAGGATCCCGTGGTGGTGCCACACCCACGCCGACTCCCGCCGGTGGCCGCCTCGCCGGGCCGCCGCCTCGCAGGTGGCGAGCGCGCGCCGCACCTCGGCGTCCGGGGCGCCCTGCAGGATGCTCAGGTAGGTGTCGGTGACCTGGGCCTGTAGGCGGACGACGGCGGTCGGGCCGGCCGCTTCGCCGCCGTCGTCCTGCGCGTGGTCGGCGGCGAGCAGCTGCGCCAGCCAGCGGCGGCCCTCGGACAGCAGGCCCGCGGTGATCCAGTAGTGCCGGGGCGCCACGGCCAGGGCCAGCCCGGCTCGCGCCTGTCCGGGCCGCTCCAGGCAGAACTCCAGGGCCGTGCGCAGGTTCGGGTGGTCCAGGCGCAGCCGTGTGAACCAGTCGACCTGCCGGGGCCCGAACCACTCCCGCCCGGCCCGTGCGGTCAGTTCGGCGTACCGGTCCCGGTGGCGGCCGCGGAGCGTGTCGAGCGAGCCGGACGCGGCCAGCCGCTCGTGCCCGTACTCCCGTACCGTCTCCAGCATGTGGTAGCGCGAACGCCCGTGCTCCTGGCGGTGGTTGACGATCGACCTGGCCACGAGTGCGTCGAGGGTGTCGAGCAGGGCGGTGGGCGGCAGGTCGGCGTCCGTGCAGACCCGTTCGAGGCTCTCCAGGTCGAAGCCGCCGCGGAACATCGAGGCCCGCGCCCACAGCAGTCGCTCGCGCTCCGTGCACAGGCCGTGGCTCCAGTCGATCAGCGCGCGCAAGGTGCGCTGCCGGTCGGCGGCGACGCGGCTGCCCCCGGTCAGCAGCGCGAACCGGTCCGTGAGCCGTGCCAGGATCTCCTGCGGCGTCAGGCTGCGGATGCGGGCCGCGGCCAGCTCGATCGCGAAGGGCAGCCCGTCCAGACGGCGTACGAGCTCGGCGACGGCGGCGGCGTCGGAGTCGGTCACGGTGAAGCCGGGCAGCACGGCGGCGGCCCGGTCGGTGAACAGCGCGACGGCCGGATTGCCGCTCAGGGCGCGCACGCCGTGTCCCGCGTCCGCCGCCGGCACCGGCAACGGCTCGACGGAGAAGACCTGTTCACCCGCGATACCGAGCGGCTGCCGGCTGGTCGCCAGGATGCGCAGCCCGGGCGCGGCCCGCAGCAGCGCGTCGGCGAGGCGGGCGCACGCGTCGATCAGGTGCTCGCAGTTGTCCAGCACCAACAGGGTGCGGCGCTCGCGCAGTCGGGCGGCGAGGGCGGCCGTCGCAGGGGCGCCGGCGCGGCCCGGGTTCGCCATGTCGAGGGTGCCAAGGACGCTCGGTGCGAGCAACTCGGGGTCCCGCAGGTCGGCGAGTTCGGCGACGTACACGCCGTCGGGGAAGGCGGAGCGCGCCGCGTCCGCCGCCACGCGCAGTGCCAGCCGGGTCTTGCCCACGCCGCCGACTCCGCTGAGCGTGACCAGCCGTGCGCCGGAGAGCAGCCGCGCGATCCGGGCCGTCTCCGCCCGGCGCCCGATCAGCGGCGTCAGTTCGCCGCCGAGGCCGACGAACGCCCCTGGTGCTGCCCCCGTTTCCATGGGCGGCCATTTTACGGACGCGCGGCACCGGCACCGCGGCTGCACGGGAATTGAGTAGTTCTCCCGATTCCCCCTGCGCGCACCCGCCTTGAGACTCGACGACGTGGTATCGGACGATCATGCGAGGTGTGCGATGGCGGCAGGCGCGGCGGTGGGGCCCGGGCTGCTGGGGGAACGGGTGTGGACCTACCAGGGAGCTCTGCCACGGCGGCCGCTCACCGTACTCGTCCCGCTCGTCATCGTGTTCATCGTGATGTGCACCATCGCCGGTGACCACTACGACACGGAGTCCTCGTTCCGCCTGGTCTTCTGGATGATCCCCGGGGCGGCCGCGCTGTGCATCGCCTTGGCTGTCCGGCACACCCGGATCCGGATCCACGAGTACGAGCACGGCTTCGAGCTGCGCCGACCCTGGCGCCGCACGCTGCGCTACGCCTGGTACGAGATCGCCTCCGTCGGGGCCACCAATGTGTCCGTCCACATCAACCTGAGCCACTCGCACGACGTGCTCAAGATCGTCATCCGCCCGTACACGGGCGGTCCGATCCGCCTCAGGGGCCTGGACTACCTCAAGGTCCGCCAGCCGACCGGCTTCTGGCGCCTGGCCAAGGCGGCGCCCCTCGGCACCGCCCAGGCGTTCCACGCGCGCGCCTCGCAGGGCGTGGCCGAAGCCCTCGCACAGCGGCACCTGGAGGAGTTGGACGCGGGCGGCGAACTGCGCTGGGGCGCCTTGACGTTCACCCGCGACGGGCTGACGCTCACGCCCTTCCCCGGGCTGCTGGACTGGTCCCGTATCGGCTACGTGTCCGGGAACCCGAGCCGCGGCGTCCACCTCGACGTACGGGGACTGGCCGCGCACGTCGGCAGCCCGGCCCTGTCGGCGCGCGCCACCAAGGCGGGCTACCGCACCGAAGGCGACCGGCTGGAGGTGTTCATGCCGGTCCGCCGTCCCGGATCGGACTACACGGCGCTGAGCATTCTGCTCGCCCACGGCCCCGCCCTGTGCGGCGAGCGGCCCGAGGGACGCGAGCGCTGACGGAGTGGGGGATGCGGTGTTAGGTCGGGCGGACTGAGGGTCGAACTGCGCGCCCCGAGTGCGCACTTGGAGTGCTACCGCCGGCCGGATGCAGACACGAGGGCAGGGCGGTCCGGCGGCATGGCCGATGGACGAGCGTCACATGGTGTACCGGAGCACCTTCCTGGTCGTGTCCTCAGCTGAAGACGTCGACCGGCCGTACTTGGAGCTGGACACCGAATACCACGACGCCAAGACGGGGCAGTGGACCTCAGTACTGGGACACCGCGCGGCGCGCCTGGAAGACGCTGCGCCAGGCCAATGGAGACGCCGGCGGCGCCATCCCCGGCCCGAAGACGCTGAAGCCCCGCGAGTCCGTCCACATGCAGTTGCGGTTCAGGGTGGGTAAGGACCTGCCCCTGGACCACAACTACGACGCGTTCACCGGCCTCACCGGCACCTTCGTCGACCGCTACCACGACACGGCCTGCACGGTCCAAGGCGACGCCGTCGGCGCTTTCTACCCCCGCGAGGGCTGAAACTGTGGGGAGGGCTGCCGCCGTCGCGACCCGACGGCGGCAGCCCCCTACGGCCCATAGCCTTCCAGCGGGGTGTGAGCCGTGCACGTCAGGTGGAGCCGGCGGTCGACGCCGCGCCCGGATTCGGGCCGGCGTCGCCGTCGGCCTCACGGAACTCCGCCGTCGGTGCCTGGTGTCGGCCGGGGGCGGCTACTCGCCGGAGAGGGTGAGTTTCGGCACCCGCCAGGCCGCGATGAGGAAGGCGGCCAGCATCACGGCGGCGCCGGTGAGGAAGACGAGGCGCAGGGAGGCGGCGTATCCCTCCAGGAAGGGCAGTGCCGCGCCGGGGTCGAGGGCGCGCAGGAAGGCGGAGTCCTCCAGGTTGACGCCGCCGCCGGGGCGCAGGACGCCCACCAGGGCGTGCGCGTTGTCGGGTTGGGACAGCAGATGGCGGAAGGCCGGATCATGGCGGGCGGTGGTCAGCCGGTCGGTGATGTGGCCGGCGGCCGTGGCGAACAGCAGCGACAGGAAGGCGGCGGTGCCCACCGTGCCGCCGTTGGAGCGGAAGAAGTTGACCGATGCCGTGGCCGCGCCCATCTCCGTGCGGGGTATCTCGGACTGCGAGAGCGCGGTGAGCGTCTGCATCGACGCGCCGAGCCCGGCGCCCATCAGGGCCATGCCGAGCATCGCCTGCCACAGCGGGCTGTCCACCCCCAGTGTGGCGAAGACCAGCAGCGCGGCGGCCAACGAGCCGAATCCGGAGACGAGATAGATCTTGAAGCGACCGGTTCGGGACACCAGCCGGCCCACCAGCAACGTGACGACGAGGTTCGCGGCGACGGTGGGCAGGGTGGCCATGCCGGCCGCCATCGGGCTCATGCCGCGGATGAGTTGGAGGTAGAGCGGCAGGGTCGTCATCGCGCCGAACATGCCGATGCCGGCGACGAAGTTCAGCCCGACGCCTATGCGGAAGGTCCGGATGTGGAAGAGGTGGATCGGCAGCAGCGCGGCCTCGCCCATCCGCCGCTCCACCACGACGAACGCGGCCAGGCCCACCGCGCCGATCGCGTAGGCCAGCAGTGCCTGGGGGGAGCTCCATCCCCAGGTGCGGCCCTGCTCGGCGACGGTCAGCAGCGGCACCAGGCCCACGGCCAGGGTGAGGACGCCGAGGTAGTCGAGCCGGTGCCGCACCCGTTGGTGGGGGAAGCGCAGCACGCGGACGAGCGCCACGGCGGCCGCGGCGGCGAGCGGCACGTTGATCAGGAAGATCCAGCGCCAGCCGTCGACGCCGAGGAGGGTGGCCCGGTCCGCGAAGGCGCCGCCCACCAGCGGGCCGACGATGCTGGCGCCGCCGAACACCGCCATGAAGTAGCCCTGGTAGCGGCCGCGTTCGCGTGGGGTGGTGATGTCGGCGACTATCGTCATGGCCAGCGAAATCAAGCCACCGCCGCCGAGGCCCTGCACGGCACGGAACGCCGCGAGCTCGTGGATCGATCCGGCGGCTCCGCACAGCAGCGAGCCGACCGTGAACAGGGCGATCGCGACGAGGTAGACGGGGCGGCGGCCGTGGATGTCGGAGAGCTTGCCGTACAGCGGGGTGGCGAGCGTGGCGGTGATGAGATAGGCGGTGGTCACCCATGCCTGGGCCGCCAGTCCGTGCAGGTCGTCGGCGATGGTCCGCAGCGCCGAGGAGACCACCGTCTGGTCCAGCGCCCCCAGGAACATGCTGAGAGCCAGTCCGGACATGACGGTGGTGATCTGCCGGTGGCTGAGCCGCGCGGGTGCGTCGCCGGCCGCGCCCTGTCGTCGGGTGTCGGAGAAGGTCACGTGTCGTCCTCTGAGGTGGAGCGGTGGGCGATAACGGGCGGGCCGGGGCGGCGGGAGGTGGCTCCCGTACCGCCCCGGCCCGGTGGCCGATCGGTCAGCCGGCTATCCCTTCCAGGTCGCCGACCGCCTGCTCGACCTCCGGCAGCGTCAGCATCGCCAGGCGGGCCGACCTGGCCCGCGCCCGGGGCGCCGGGTCGGCGAGCAGCGTGCGGCAGGTGTCGGCGATGCCGGCCGCGCTGCGGTCGGTGATGTGGCGGCCCAGGCCCAGCTTCTCCACGCGGTCCGCGTTGGCGTGTTGGTCGCCGAAGTGCGGCAGCACCGCCAGCGGCGTGGCGGTGCGCATCGCCTCGCGGATGCTGTTGAAGCCGCCGTGGGTGAGGAAGAGGTCGACGGATTCCAGCAGCAGCGGCTGCGGCACCCGCTCGGCGACGTGGACGTGCCCGGGCACCCCCGCGGTGTCGACCGGGATTCCAGACGTCGAGACGACCACGGTGCAGTCGTCCAGCTCCGCCGCCGCCCCGAGTATCGCGCCCAGGCTCTCGATGGGGTCCGGGAACTCCACCGGGAGCGGCGTGGGCTGGTCGGACTTGCGGTTGTGGAGCATGGGCAGCGCGGTGCCGATCGCGGCGTACACCAGGGGCCGGTCCGTGGGCAGTTCGGCGGCCCACGCGGGCAGCGCCGTGCGGCGCTCGACGTCCACGGTCTGCCGGTAGGCCCACGACGTGGGCAGGTGCTGGGCGAAGGAGTAGGCGGGCGGCACGTAGTCGACGCGGCCGTGCGCGACGAGGGACAGCGGGTCCTCGTTTACGGGCAGGCCCAACTCCGTGCGCCGGTTGTTGAGCTCGGGCAGGACCTCGGCGGGGTTCATGATGTTGCTGAACCCGGAGGGCGTGGGCAGCTGCGGTATGCCCAGCAGTTCGGCGGTGAGTACGGCGGCCATGTCCATGCCGTCGCGCAGGATCACATCGGGGCGGAAGTCGCGGGCCAGGGGCAGCAGGACGTCCAGGTGCGGCTTGATGTTCGGCCCGGCCATGGTCCGCTGCATCAGGCGGCTGAGCTCCGCCATCCGCTCGTTCATGTCGGCGATCTTCTGGACCTCGGCGAGGTACGGACCCAGCCTGGAGGTCGGGTCGAACTCCGGTAGCGCGGGCGTCACCTGGACGTCGTCCTCGGCGAAGACATGGACGAGGTCGTCGTTGGTGACCACCTGCACCTGATGTCCGGCCTTGGCGAGGGCGCGCAGCAGGGGCAGTTGGGCCCGCCCGTGGGAGGGGCTGCCGTGGGTGGTGCACAGGACTCGCATGACGCGAAAACCTTTCTCTGGTGGCTTCTTCGGTGGGGGGATGGAGACGGGGTGCGGGTGGCGTGGAGGGTGCGACGGCAGGCCGCCGAGCGCACCTCAGGTCACGCGGCCCGCGCCGGCGCCGTCCCGCGTCCGATGCCCTGCCAGGTCAGCCCGGCTCGCGTGAGCCGGTCCGCGTCCAGCAGGTTGCGGAAGTCATGGACCTCGCGGCCGGCCATGCGTGCGCCGATCGCCGCCCAGTCCAGATCGCGCAGCTCCGGCCATTCGGTGAGGATCACGCAGGCCGTGGCCCCCTCCGCCGCCCGCACCGGGTCGTCGACGAGGTCGACCAGATCGCTCAGGTCGGGCTGTTCCTCGCGCAACGCCGGGTCGTAGGCGGTGAGTTCGGCGCCCCGCTCGCGCAGCAGTCGGGCGACGGCGAGCGCGGGCGAGTCGCGCAGGTCGGAGGTGCCGGCCTTGAAGGTCAGGCCGTACAGGGCGAGCCGCACGCCGCGCAGCGAGCCGCCGTCGCCGCGCCCGCAGGTGGCGGCGATGCGCTCGACGAGCTGCTGCTGGTGGGTGACGTTGGTCTCGATGGTGGCGCGCAACAGTGGGAAGCCGACCCCGGCCTGGTCGCACGCGGTCAGCAGGGCGTGGGTGTCCTTGGGCAGGCAGGAGCCGCCCCAGCCGGGGCCGGGTCGCAGGAACGCGTCGCCGATGCGCGGGTCGCGCCCGATGCCCTCGGTGACGTCGGCGATGTCGGCGCCGAAGCGGTCGCAGACGGTGGCGAGGTTGTTGGCGAAGGACAGCTTCATCGCAAGGAAGAAGTTCGCGGCGTATTTGGTCAGTTCGGCACTGGCGGGGTCGGTGAGCACCAGCGGCGCGTCCAGGTCGGCGTAGAGGTCGGCCAGGCGTCGGCCGGCGTCCTGGTCCGCGGCGCCGATGACGATGCGGTCCGGGTGGAGGAAGTCGTGGACGGCGCGTCCCTCGCGCAGGAACTCGGGGTTGCTCACCACGGCCACATCCGGCCGGCCGAGCAGCGCGGCGACCCGCTCGGAGGTGCCGACGGGCACGGTCGACTTGTTGACGACGACGCAGTCGTTCGGCAGGACCTCGCGGATCTGGCCGGCGACGGCCTCCACCGCGGCGAGATCGGCCGCACCTCCTGCCCCCATGGGGGTGGGCAGGCACAGGAACACCACGCCGGCCTCGGCGACGGCGGCCGCGGTGTCCCCGGTGAACTCCAACCGGCCCGCGTCAAGGGCGACTTGGACCGTTTCGGGGAGGTCGGGCTCCAGGATGTCCACCCGGGCCGCACGCAACCGCTCGACCTTGTTCGGGTCGGCGTCCGCGCACACCACAAAGTGGCCGAGGGAAGCGAGGCAGGCGCCGGTGGTCAGTCCGACATAGCCGGTTCCGATCACGGCAACGCGTTGCGTAGGCATAGGAGTTCACCACTTCCGTTCATGGGGGTGCCCACCTGTGGCGACGGCGGCGGGGCGCGGCCGCCGCGCCGTGCGGACGGTCCGGTGGCGGGCGCCCCCGTGGTACCGCCCTGGCGTGGCAAGCACTCAAGTCATCAATCGTTGAACCGCTTTAGGTATGACATGTGGCGCGAACTCAAGTCAACGATCGATGACATCAGGCCGATGACTTTGAGACAGTCGTCGCAGCCGGGAATATGAGCGGTGACGGATGGGCCACGGACGACGGAGGTGCGGTGACGTGACGGGAGTGCAGAACAGTGAGGCGTCGGAGGAAGTGGTCCGCAGGCGCTCGGCCTCGGCCACGCGTACCGCGCTCAGGGCCGCCGCGTCCTTCCGCTTCGGCAAGTACGGCTACGAGGGCACCAGCGTGCGGGACATCGCCGGCGACGTGGGCGTGGACGCCGCCCTCGTCTACCGCTACTTCGGCTCGAAGGCGGCGCTGTTCAACGACGTGGCCTGCACCGACAAGATGTTCGAGCCGCTGCTTCAAGAGCCGGTCGAAACGATCCCCGACTGGTTCTGTGCGATGTTGCTCGGGCAGCCGAAGGAGGGCGACTTCCCGCACCCGGTGCTTACCGTGCTGCGGTCCTCGGGCCGCGACGAGGCGGTGGGGCGCTTGCGCGCCGATCTCACCGAGGTGTTCTCCAAGCGCCTGGCAGCCCGCCTCGGCGGGCCGGACGCCGATCTGCGCGCGGAACTCCTGGCGGCCTGGATGCTCGGCACCAGCCTGATGCGGACGGAGATCCGCCCCCCTGCCCTGGTCTCGGTGCCGGACGCCACGCTGGAGCGGTATCTGCGGGCCGGCATCGAGGTGTTGCTGGGCCCGGCCCCGGAGTGCGACGACAAGGGGAGGGCCGACGCCGGGGACGGCGGCTGCGGCGCAGCGGCCGGATCCGGACCGTACGACGCCTACGCGGAGCCCTGCGTCCACGAGGTGTGCGACGCGCGCGGGGCGAGCGCCCGGGAGGACGGTGGAGGCCGGGCCGGCGACTGCCCCGACAACTGCCCGCTCCGCCAGGACTGATCGGCGCCACGGCCACACCCTCGCGTACCAGGAGAGCGGCCCGGCCTGCCGCCCGTGGGCACCAACCTCGGCTTCGAAGGGCGGCACTTGGGCCCTCGAAGCCTGCCTGACCGCGACGGGCTTCACGGATGCCGCCGGGTGCGCCTTGGTCAGCCGAACAGGCGGGAGCCGAGCGGGTGTTGTCGGTCGAAGCCGGGGAGGATCAGGAAGCTCGCGCTGGCGGTGGTGGTGGTGAACTGCAGCAGCGCGTCGGAGGTGTCCATGTGGGTGAGGGTGGCGGTGAAGGTCCGCAGGTCGTTCTGGAAGCTGATGAAGAGCAGGCCGGCGGCGGGCGCGTCGGTGGTGTAGGAGCGGCGGAGCATCAGGCCGACGCCGACCACGGTGGGGTTCGCCCTGCGCACATGGGCGTCCGCGGGGACGAGATAGCGTCCGTCCGGTGTCTTGGCTCCGAGTTCCGGGCCTGCGGCGACGGTGCCGCCGGAGAGGGGGGCGCCGCTGGCCCGGCGTCGCCCGAAGACCGCTTCCTGCTCGGCTGTGGACAGGGCGGCGAACCGCGGCAGGTCGAGTTCCATGCGCCGCAGTACGGCAAGGGTGCCGCCGGCGACGGCGGGGGGCCCGGCCAGCCACAGGTCGCGTTGCTGTTCGGTGGTCGTGTGCGGGCCCACGATGCCGTCGATGAAGCCGAGCGGGTTGCGGGGCGCGGTGAGGCCGTTGCCGACGGGCACGTTGGTACCGCGGCGCGCGGACTGCCGCCAGCGTTCGTGGATGCGGTCGCCGGCCTGGTCCAGGAGCGCGGCGGCGACGACCGGGAGGAGCAGCGCGTCGCTGGCGCAGATCTGCAGCAACAGGTCACCGCCGCGTGCCTGGGGGTCGATCCGCTCGCGGGAGAATCGCGGGAGGTCGGCCGCGCCGGGCAGCGCGGCACCGGCGGTGCGCACCAGCCGGGGGCCCACGCCGACGGTCACGGTGAGGTCGCCCGGCGGCTGGCCGAGCAGGCGCCGGTCGGTGCCCGCGACGAGTGTGCGGATGGCCTCGCCCAGTTCGGCCAGTAACGGACCGCCGGCCACGGCGGCAGCGAGGTCGGCCACCACCACGAGCAGGTTGGGCTGGGCCGGCTGAGGGAGCGTGATGCCTGCCTGATGGCGGCCCGTCACCGGAACCGGCGGGGGTGTGGCGTCTGCGGTAGGGGTGTGTCGGTCCGGCCGGGCGGAGTCCGCTGCGCACCCTGCGGCCAGACCGGCGGCCGCCATGGTGCCGGTGGCGTTGAGGAACGTGCGGCGCGACGGCTGGCGATCGGCTTGCTGCATGGTGTGCAGAGTGCCACACCGGAATCGCAGATATGTGTCAACTTCCTGATTCTGGCGGTGGATTGGGCGCTGTGCCAGACTGGGATCATGTCTCGACTGGCTCTTCGCGCCTTGGCGGCGGTACTGGGCACACTGACGCTGGCGGCCGGCTGCGGCGGCGGCGGCGGCGGCGGCGGCGGCGGCGAGGGAGGATCGGGCAAAGGCAGGCGGCCGAGCGGTGCGCAGGTGACGATCCGCGTGCCTGGCGATGCCCCGACGATCTCGGATGCGGTGTCGCTCGCTCGCTCCGGTGACCTGGTGCTGGTCGCTCCGGGTGTCTACCACGAGTCGGTGCAGGTCTCCACGCCTGGTGTCACGCTTCGTGGGGAGTCCCGGGACAAGGTCGTGATCGACGGGCGGTTGCGGCAGCCCAACGGCATCGTCGTCACGGCGCCCGGGGTGGCTGTGGAGAACCTGACCGTGCAGAACAACACGCAGAACGGGGTCCTGGTCACCGGTTCGGCGAAGGCGGCCGCCGGCCTGCCGGGAAGGAGCGGCGGCTACGACACCGGCGATGAGCCCGCCACCTTCCTGAAGTCGTTCCTGGTCTCCTATGTGACGGCGACCCGCAACGGCCTGTACGGCATCTACGCGTTCTCCGCGCAGAACGGTGTCATCGAGCGCTCGTACACCTCGGGCGGGGCCGATTCGGGGATCTACGTCGGACAGTGCAAGCCCTGTCACATCGTGGTGCGGGACAACATCGCCGAACTCAACGCGGTCGGTTACGAAGGCACCAACGCCAGCGGCGACATGTACGTGATCGGCAACCGCCTGGTCGGCAACCGGGTCGGGCTCACCACCAACTCCGACCACCAGGAGAAACTGCTGCCGCAGCAGGGCGCCGTCCTCGCCGGCAATCTGATCGCCGCCAACCAGCAGAGGGCCACCCCGGCGCAGGCCGACGGCGGATGGGGCATCGGCATCGGCATCGACGGCGGCAGCGACAACCAGTTCGTCCGCAACCGCATCGCCGACAACGGCAACGCCGGGCTGGTGATCACGGCAACCGCCGACATTCCTCCGGTCGGCAATCAGATCGTGGCCAACACGTTCACCGGCAACGGCGTCGACGTCGGCTGGACGTTCCCCACCGCCACGCGGGGGCGGGGCAACTGCCTGCGCGGCAACGATCTGCGCAGCACGGTGCCTGCCGCCCTTGCGACAGCCGCGGCCTGCCCGCTTCCGGCCAAGACACCCTCACCGGCAGGCAGTTGGACGAGGCCGACGGCACCCGGTGGCATCCCGTTCACCGAGGTCGCGGCGCCTGGCCCGCAGCCGCAGTTCCCCCACGCCACCACGACGGGCGCCACCGCCGTGCAGGCCGTTCCGGCCCTGCCGGCAACGGCAGGCATCCCGCTGCCGCCGGCGTCCCTGCTCGCCGCGCACGCGCGGGTGCAGACGTCCTGAGCGGCCGCTACGGCCTCGGGGTGACTCCCGGTGCGGGCTTGACCGGAACGTACTTCCGGGTGCCGAAATCGATGACCACCGGCTGTGTCTCGGAACCCACGCTGATGCGGACCCGGTACATGGTGCCGTCCTCGCCGATCCAGTAGCGCACGGTGCCCGCCGTTCCGGCGTGGCCGCGGGAGTACGGCCCGGTCATGACGTCCACCCGATGCCCGTCCACCTGGTCCTTTCCCCACCAGGCGGCGCCGTTCTGCGGCAGCAGTTGGGCATTGTCCGGTCGGTCGCCGGCCAGGTTGAGTGCGATGGCCAGCGAGCTGTCGAGCGCGATGCCGGACGACTGCAGGGGACGGCTGTACCAGCCCGAGCGGGGCGGCGACGCGGGTGCCTGCGCCGGGACATGCGCCATCGGATGGACGAGGACCGTGGTGGCCGTCCACTGGATCAGCCCGTCGCTGGAGGTGTCGCGCCCGGTGCCGTGCACCACGCCGTAACCGAGCTTGCCTTGGAAATCGATGGATCCGGTGACGACGAGCCCGCCGGCGGTGCCCGGCACGGTGATCGTCACCGTACGGCCGTGTGCCTGGTAGTTGAGGAACCGTGTGATCGCCAGCCGGTTCGCCTCGTCCGACGTCAGTGCACGCCGGCCGCCGTCACCCGAGCTGCCGTCGGCGATCAGGAACGCGGCCACGGCGGCCACCGCCAGGCCGAGGCCGGCTGCCGCCCAGCGCGGGCGCAGCCAGCGGCGCCGGTCGGCCGCACGGCCCGGTGGGGTTTGCTGGGTTCTGACGCTCCGCACGCGGCTCGACGCTGGCACTCTGCTGATTCACCCTCTCCGTCACGACGCTGCTCGGCCGCCGTGCGGTCACGGCGGCACTTTGCCGTCCGTGACAGACGACGCCGAGGCCGGCCCTCGTGGGCCGGCCAAGACGTGAATCTGCCCGACCGCGCCCTCCGGGTCGCGGGCAGGCAGATCACTGGTGTTCCGTTCGTTCAGTGTTTCTGGGCGCGACGCCTACGGCTCACGTATGCGAGGGCCAGGCCCCCGCCCACCAGCAGGCCGGCGGCGGCGATCATCTCCGGCAGCCTGGACATACCGGTGTGCGCCAGCGAGCCCGGGCTCTTGTCGGCCGGTGCCTGGTCGGCGGGCGGCGCGGGTGACGGCGGTGTGGAGGCCGGTGGCGCGGTCGGGGTGGGCGTCGGGGTCGGGGTCGGGGTGGGTGTCGCCTTCGGGACGTACACCCCGGCGTCGATGGTGTGATCGACCCCGCCCGGCTTGGTCGGTGCGGTGACAGGCGCGTAGCCGTTGCACAGCTTCCCGGTGGTCGGCGGGGTCACGTTGGAGTCATGCGCACGGTCGGCACCGGCTCGCGGGAGCGTGAAGCGCAGTGCGCTCGTCGGGGGCCGGCCGGGCACCTTGCTGGTGTCCGCGGTGCACACGTTGAACTGCACCGTGTATTTCGCGCCCGGCGTGAGCTGGTACGCGGCGCCGACACCACCGAAATAGTATTCTCCGGCGGCATTGGTCTTGGTCGTGGCGACCTGCTTGCCGTGTGCGTCCAGCAGGTTGATCGTCGCCCCCGGCAGGAGCGGTTCCCCCGGGTCCTGGATCCCGTTGTGGTCGCCGTCGAACCACACGAGGTTGCCGATCTGGATCGGTGCGTTCGCCGCCGCGTAGGCGATGTCACCGAGTCCGCCGGCCTTGCCGAATCCGTTCTGTTCCTGACCGACGAACTGGTACGCGTTGGCGGATGGGCTGTTGCCCGGGCCCAGACCGGTGGTGATGTCGTAGTAGCCGGTCCCGGCGGTTTCCACGTTGACGGTCGGGTCGAACTCCGTGCTGACGACCCACTGTTGCTGCGGAATGTAGGCCACCGATCCCAGCGCGGTCTCCTGGTGTCCGCCGCCGAAGAAGTCGCCCGGGAAGTATTCGACGACTCCGGCCTCCTCACCGCCGTCGTTGGCGGGGGTGGCGTGGTTGGGGCAGTTGCCCGTGCCTTCCCACGCGTATCCACCGTCGGGGTCGGCGCAGGCCATGGTGATGTCACCACCGGACATGCCCATTTCCGGCGTGTTGTTGTTCGGTCGGGGGTCCAGCCCCTTCGCACTGAGAACGTCCATGAACCGGTCGCGGAAGCCCAGGATCATCGAGCCGTCGCGGGCGAAGGCGAGGGAGGCGAGCTCCGGCTGCGGATCGATGAAGGCGCCGCCCAGCTTCCGTTCGTCCCACTTCTCCAGGGTGGTGTTCCACGGATTCCAGTGGGTGGCCTGGGCGCCGTTGCCGGCGCCGGTGAAGACGGTGCCGCGCTTGTCGGTGAGCGCGTGGGTCAGCACCGTGGTGAACCGCTTGCCGTCGTAGGCGTAGACGACGGCCTTCAGGTCCGCGCGCTGCTGGGTGCTCTCCGCGGTGCACACGCCGCCGGCGTAGAGCGCGTTGTTGTGGACGGCGAGGCCGAACGGTCGCCAGTCGCCGGCGCTCGCGCACCCCGGGTCCGGGATCCGCACCGTCGCCTTGGGGCCCGAGGCGGTGGCTCCTGTCGCGTTGAAGCTCACCAGGCTGCGGGTCCGCAGGTTCACCGCGTACAGCGTGGAGCCGTCTTCCGACAGGGCCAGGCCGCCGATGCTCTCCTTGCCCGGTGCGTCGGTGAAGCCGGGGTCCTTGATCATGTTGGCGGTGTCGTGCTGCGTTGTCGTGGCGCCCGGCACCTGTGCGAACAGCTCCGGTGCGCCCGAGCCGTCGGTCGGCACCGTATAGATCGCGCCGCCGCCCTTCGGCCCGTACGGGGCGTATCGGCGGGCGAACGCGCCCTGGAACAGCCGGCTTTGGTACTTGTCGTACGCCAGCCCGAACGTCGTGCCGACCTGGGCCTGGGTGGCCAGTGTGGTGGGGCACGGCGCATCGGCGGGACAGGTGCCTCGGGTCTTCGTTCCGAACGCCACCAAGGCCCGGGTGTCGGTTCCGTTGGCGCCATTTTGGACCGGCACGAAATACCGTGATTCCGGCAGCGCGTAGTCGGCCGGATCCCAGACCCCCGTCACCACTGACGCGCTTTTTCCGCCCGACACGTCCACGAACGACGTGAAGCTGTCGAAGTGGCTTTCCGCCGTCGACGCGGGCGCCGCCCGCAGGTAGTTGGCGTACGGTGCCGGAATACTGACGTCGACGCGGTATCGGCCGCCGCTCAGCGCCGTCGACCGCGACACCACGACCTTTCCGGTGGCGTCCGTGAGGCCGGTGACAACGTGCCCGGCGCGGTCGGAGACCTGCACCTTCATGCCCCGCTGCGGCACGTCCATCGTCGTGTTGATCACGCCGGTGCCGAAGAAGTCGCGCAGCACCTGAACTGTCAGCGTGCCGTCGGCAGTTGAGGCGGCGGCCGGTCCGGCCGACGCTCCCATGGTGCCACCTGCCAGTAAGAGAACAGACAACCCTATGCGCGCCAGCGGCGCCGCGAGCCTCCGGGCCGGGCGGCCCGGATCTGCGCCAACTTGGTTCATGGCATCACACTCCACACTTCTTGGCAGGAAAACGAAGCACGCACTTCTCGCTGCACGTCCACTTCGCGGCGCCCGGACGCGGGCACCAGGAATCGGGAAAGCGCCCACTGCTGGTGAGTGGACGGCTTTGCGGAATAAGGATGTGACAGATGATGCTTAAGTGGCGCGGGCAAGGAAAAGCGAACACCCGTTCAAAGCCTTCGGGGGAACCACCCTGCATTGCGCGTTCTTGCAGCTCAATCACGGCACCCCGCCCCACCGCCAACTTCACCGGCCGCCATCGCGAGCAGCGCGCGACATTCTATGGGCTGAAGTCTCGGCGTCACCAGCAGAATCCTGGAATCCATCAGGATGAGCAATAGCCCCTGAACGCCCGGGGATTGGCGACCCGAAGAATACGCGGCAACGACGTGATGGCCGATGAGGCGTTCACGCGTACGAAGGTGTCCTCTTCCGGTCGACCCCTCGGGCGCGCGGGGCTCCACCGGGGCCGACCGGATCAACGAGCAGCAACCCCCACCGAGGTCGACGTGGCACAAGAACCCGCGGGGGCGCAGGGCCGAGGGCGGGTGACTGACTTGACTGACCCACCACCACCTCATTCTCGTCACTGTCGCCCGTTCCTTTCTCGCCATCCGCAGGCTTGCTCCAGACACTCAGATGGCGAACTGACTTTCCGTCAAGTCCGGTCCTTCTGACGGGCCTTCCGTGGTGCTGGACCAGCACCTGCATCCCCTGCGGCCGGGCCCTCGCCCGAGCCGGAGCCTGGCCGCGCACTTGCCGGCGCGGGCCGGCCGGCAGCGCCGGGGCGCCCCGGGGTTGCCGGTACCGGCAGCCCCGAGAACTCCCGTCGTCACAGGTCACACGGTGCGTCCCCCGTCAAGGCACCACCGGTGGTGACCATTCAGTGGATCAACCTTCAAAGTTTGGCCACAAGTTGCACACATTCCCCTCTTCAGTTGGGCCTTGATGGTCTACATTGACGCTGCTTCACATGACACGAGGCAACAAATCATGATCTTTGGGTCCGGTACTGGGGACAGTCATGTCCTCGGTGCCGGACGTGGGGGGATCGGTTCGTGGAGCCCGAGAGGGGGCCTTGGGTGTGGGGAGCCCGAGGTTGTGACGGGCTTCCGCGCACCTCGGGAGTCCGGCACGACATGCGAGTCCACTGCCGCCCGGGTGGGGCGCTCACGTAGCGCTGCAACAGCCGGGAGGGCATGCGGGGGTGGGGCCTCCTGGGGGAGGAGGCGTGGGGAGCGAATGCGTCGAGATCACTGACGGCCTGGGGGGATCTGTGCAGCAGGGGGAACTGGTCGGCCCGTTGCTATCGGCGCGCGGGCGTCCGGAGAACGGGTCGACCAACCGGCCCGCGAGCGACTGGGAGCAGCGGTACCGCCGTACCGTGATCACCAGCGATACGGTGGTCACCGCCTTCGTGGTGGCGGCGATCGGCAACTTCTTCGGGGCCCGGGACGCGGCCAACTGGCATGAGAAATGGGGAATTCTCGCCTTCGGCACCGAGCTGCTGGTGCTGGGGGCGCTTGCGGTGAGCCGGTCGTGGGCTCCGGCCGTCCTCGGCCAGGGCGCCGAGGAGTTCCGCCGGCTCGGACGCTCGCTGTTCACGGCGACTGTCGTGCTGGCGCTCGGCGGGATCGCCCTCGCCTCGCGCAACATCAAGCTCTGGATCTTCGTCGCGATCCCCGCGATCGCGCTGATCACCATGACTGCGCGGTATCTGCTGCGTCTCCGGCTGCACAGGCAGCGGAAGGAAGGACGGTGCCTGCGACCGGTGCTCGCCGCCGGAAGTCTGGACACCGTGCGCGACCTGATCGCCCGGACCCGCAAGTTCCCGCACCTCGGCTGGCGGGTGGACGCGGTGTGCACGACGGACGGTCTCGGGGCCGACGGTGACCGACTGGACGGCGTGCCGGTCGTCGGCCGGCTGACGGACGTCGCGGGCCACGTCCACCGCGACGGCTACCGTGTCGTCGCGGTCACGCCGGATCCGCACTGGTCACCGGACCGGCTGCAGCGGCTGGCCTGGAACCTCGAAGGCAGCGACGCCGAGATGGTCGTGGCCCCCGTGCTGATGGAGGTGGCCGGCCCGCGGCTGCATGTCGACGCGGTGCTCGGGATTCCGCTGCTGCGGGTCAGCATGCCGGCCTTCACCGGGGGGCGCCGGGCGGTCAAGGAGGTCGTCGACCGGTTGGGCGCGGCGATCCTGCTGATGCTGTTCGCGCCGCTGATGGTGCTGGTCGGGCTGCTCGTGCTGGTGGACAGTCGGGGCGGGGCGTTCTACCGCCAGCGCAGGGTCGGCAAGGACGGCCGCGAGTTCACCATCGTCAAGTTCCGCACCATGGTCGCCGGGGCCGACGGGGCACGTGCCGCGCTGGCCGACCGCAACGAGGGCGCCGGTCTGCTGTTCAAGCTCCGCCGGGATCCGCGGGTGACCCGGGTGGGAACGGTGCTGCGGCGGTACTCGCTCGACGAACTCCCGCAACTCTTCAATGTGTTGACCGGATCGATGTCGCTGGTCGGTCCGCGGCCTCCGCTGCCGGAGGAGTCCGCCGCGTACGGCCCGGACATCCGGCGGCGGCTGCTGGTCAAGCCCGGGCTGACCGGCCTGTGGCAGATCAGCGGGCGCAGCGACCTGCCGTGGGAGGAGGCCGTCCGGCTGGACCTGCGGTACGTGGAGGACTGGTCGCTCGCGCTCGACACGGTGATCTTGTGGAAGACGCTGCGTGCGGTGCTCCAAGGGCAGGGGGCCTACTGATGCGTGGGATGCGTCGTCCGGCGGGCGCACGGACCGCAGGCCGAAGGGGCCTGCCTGGGGGGAGGAACGAGTCATGCGAATAAGCGTCCTGGGGCTCGGCTACGTGGGCTGCGTGTCGGCCGCGTGCCTGGCCGGCATGGGGCACGAGGTCATCGGGGTGGACGTGAACCAGGTGAAGGTCGACCTGGTCAACGACGGCAGGGCCCCGGTGGTCGAGGAGCGGATCGGCGAGCTCATCGCCGAGGTCGTGCGGACCGGAGCGCTGCGCGCCACCGGCGACGTCCGCGAGGCGATCGCGGGCAGCGAGGTGTCGCTGGTCTGCGTGGGCACGCCGTCGGAGCCCAACGGGAGCCTGTGCACCACGTACTTGGAGCGGGTCACCGCACAGATCGGCGCCGCGCTGGCGGATCGCGGTGGGCGCGGCGGGCGGCACACCGTCGTGTTCCGCAGCACCATGCTCCCGGGCACCTGCCTGAACCTGCTGGTACCGATCCTGGAGAAGCACGTCGGCGGCACGGCCGGGGTGGACGTCGGGGTCGCGGTCAACCCGGAGTTCCTGCGCGAGGGCACGAGCGTGCGGGACTTCTTCGACCCGCCCAAGACCGTCGTCGGCGAGCTCGACCGGGCCAGCGGCGATGTGGTCGCGGCGCTGTACGAGGGCTTGCCCGGCGCGGTGTTCCGGGTGCCGATCCCGACGGCCGAGGCGATCAAGTACGCGGACAACGCGTTCCACGGCCTCAAGATCGGCTTCGCCAACGAGCTGGGCGCGGTGTGCCAGGCACTGGGGGTGGACTCGCACCAGGTGATGGACGTGTTCCTGGCCGACCGCAAGCTGAACATCTCCCCCGCCTACCTGCGGCCCGGCTTCGCCTTCGGTGGCTCCTGTCTGCCCAAGGATCTGCGCAGCCTGGTCCACGCGGCACGGCGGGCCGACGTCTCGGTGCCCATCCTCGCCCATGTGCTGCCCTCCAACGCCGACCATCTGCAGCGTGCGGTGGACCTGGTCGAGCGCACCGGGAAGCGCCGGGTGGGACTGTTCGGGCTGTCCTTCAAGCCCGGCACCGACGACCTCCGTGAGAGCCCGCTCGTCGAGCTGGCGGAGGTGCTCTTCGGCAAGGGGTACGACCTGCGGATCCACGACGCCAATGTGAGCCTGTCCCGGCTGCTCGGTGCGAACCGCGAGTACATCGAGACCCGGCTGCCGCACCTCGCGCAGCTGCTCGCGGACTCCGTCGAGGAGGTGCTGGAGCACGCCGAGGTGTGTCTGGTCGGGACCAGGGATCCGGCCGTGGTGGCGGCGCTGCCCCATGGTGGCGGCCCGGTGATCGTCGATCTCATCCGCCTTCCCGACGCCGAGGCGCGCCGGGCCGAACCGGGGTACATGGGCCTTGCTTGGTGACACGGCGTCGGGTGACGCAGCCGGCGGCGACGGGACGGGCCGGCGCGCGCTGGTCCTGGTGGAGAACCTGTCGGTGCCGTTCGACCGGCGGGTGTGGCAGGAGTGCACGACGCTGCGTGACGCGGGCTGGGAGGTGCACGTCATCTGTCCCCGCGGGGAGAAGCGGGACACCGAGCCGGAGGCGGTGATCGACGGGGTCCGGATCCACCGCTACCCGCTGCGCGCGGCCACCGGAGGCCCGGCCGGCTATCTGCGGGAGTACGGATCGGCGTTGTGGCATACGGCCCGGTTGGCCCGCAAGGTCGGCCCGGTCCATGTGGTCCACGCCTGCAACCCGCCCGACCTGCTGTTCCTGCCGGCACTGTGGCTGAAGCGGCGCGGTGCGCGGTTCGTCTTCGACCAGCACGACCTGGTACCCGAGTTGTACCTCTCCCGGTTCGACCGCGGCGAGGACCTGCTCTACCGCGCCGTGTGCGCGCTGGAACGGCGGACCTACCGGGCGGCGGACGTCGTGCTCGCCACGAACGAGAGCTACCGGGACGTCGCGGTGCGCCGTGGCGGCAAGCGGCCGGAGGACGTCTTCGTGGTGCGCAGCGCGCCCGCCGTGGACCGGTTCCAACCGGTGTCGTCCGAGCCGGAGTTGAAGCGCGGCAAGCCTCATCTCCTGTGCTACTTGGGCGTCATGGGCCCGCAGGACGGCGTCGACTACGCCTTGCGGGCCCTGGCGAAGCTGCGCGACGAGCTCGGGCGGACCGACTGGCATGCGGTGTTCGTCGGCGGCGGCGACGCCTTCGACGCGATGGTGGCACTGTCCCGGCGGCTCGGACTGTCGGAGCAGGTGGAGTTCACCGGGCGTATTCCGGACGCCGACCTGGTGCGCTATCTGTCCACCGCGGACGTGTGCCTCTCCCCCGACCCGCGCAATCCGCTCAACGACGTGTCGACCATGAACAAGGTTCTGGAGTACATGGCGATGGGGCGGCCCATCGTCTCGTTCGACCTCCGGGAGGCGCGGGTCTCGGCCGGTGACGCCGCCGTCTACGCGCCCGCCAACGACGAGGCCGAGTTCGCCGGGCTCATCGCGCTGCTGCTGGACGACCCGGAGCGGCGGGCCCGGATGGGCAAGATCGGCCAGGTGCGGATCAGTGGGCAGCTCTCCTGGCGGAACTCGCAGGCCGCGCTGCTCGCCGCCTACTCCGCCGCCTGCCGCGGCCGCACTCCGGTGCCGGCGGGCGATCGGAACCGGACGGGGAAGAGGCCCCGCCGTTGAGCGATGACTCGATACGCCTGGTCACGATCGGGCGGATCATCCGTGGGCGCCGGCGGCTCCTCACCGTCCTCGCCGTGGTGGGTGCGCTCGTCGGCTTCGGCGCCTCGCTGCTGTTTCCGCCGAGTTACACGGCGTCGGCGTCGGTCCTGCTGCCGGGGCAGTGGGAGGAGCGTGAGCTGCTGACCCAGGTGGATATCGCGACCAGTTCGGCGGTGGTCGACCGCACGGCCGCCGCGCTCGGCTGGACCGGGGTCAGCGGTGGTGAGCTGCGGGACCGGGTGGGCGCCAAGGCCGCCGACGGGAACATCATCATGGTCTCGGGTACGGCCGACACCCCGGAGCGCGCCCAGCAGCTCTCGGACCAGATGGTCCATCAGTTCGTCGCGTTCGCCGCACGGATCGCGGGCGACAGCGCCGACCCCGAAGCGGCGGCGCGGCCCGAGGCGCTGCGGCAGACGGTGGTGCAGACCGGCCGGCGCATCACCGAGCTGGCCGACGCGGCCGATCCGGGGCGGACGGTGGAGAGCGTGCAGACCCGCACCGAGCTCGCGCAGCTGCGCACCGCGCTGCAGGAGGCCGTCAACAAGCTGGACCAGGCCGCCCCGACCGCCACCAAGGCCAACATGGTCGTCATGGGGCCGGCGGCCCGGCCGGCCGGCGAGGCACCGCCGACGAGAACGCAGCTCATCGTCGCCGGGGCGCTGCTGTTCTTCCTGCTCGCGGTCGTCGGCCAGCTCACCGCCGCGCGGATGAGCCGCCGGCTGCGCGCCGCACCGGAGATCGCCGCGGCGCTGGGCTCGACGCTGCTGGGCACCGTCGAGGTTCCCGAGGAGCGGCCCGTGCGCCGGCCGGCGGGCCGTGGCCCGCGGGCCCGGCTCCGCGGGCTGCTGGGCCTCGACATCCGGTGGGACGCACCCACCCCGCAGGCATCGGGCGACGAGGCCGGCAGGCAGCTTCGCTACCGGCGGGTGTGCGCCCGTCTCCGCAACGAACTGCCGTCTCCTCGACGGCTGTTGGTCGTCGTCCCGGACGGCGACGAGATCGCCCGCCGGGCCGCCGGGCAGCTCGTCGCCGAGGCCGGGGGCGGTCCTTCCCCGAGCCCTTTGCGGACGGGATGCCCCGTGCTGCACGTGGTGGGGGTTTCGGTGGACCGGCCGTTGGTGCCGGACCGTGACGACGCGTCCGGTGCCCTGGTGGTGCTCAGCGCGGGCAGCTGGACCGCAGGGGAGCTCGCCGGCGTCGCCGAGGCGTGTGCGGACGCCAAGCACGAGGTCGTCGGCGTCGTCCTGGCCGGCGCGGTCCGGGCCCGTCCGACGCGGACTGCCGGCCGTCCTCGGGACGCCGCCACACCGGCGCTCGCGGTGGGCGACGACGCGTCGGGGGGTGCCGGGTGACGACGCGTACGACGTCGGAGGCGTCGGCCGCCGCTCCGCTGCTGGATCTGCAGGCGCTGGTGGTGGCCGTGCGGAGGCGGCGGCGCCTGTGGTGCGCCATGGCGCTGCTGGGGCTGCTCGTCGGCGGGGCGGTGGCGGTCCTGCTGCCGACGCCGCCGACCGCGGTGACCAAGGTGCTGGTCGCGCATCAGGAGGACCAGCCGAACGATCCCGGAACGCTGATCCGCACCGACGTCGCGCTGCTGGGGACCACGAAAATCGCCGACGAGGCCCTGAAGTCCCTCAAGTCCGCTGAAAAACCGGCCGACTTCCTGCGGGACTATCAGGGCACCGGCCTGACCAACAACCTGTTGCAGATCGAGGTGACGGGTGGCAGCGACGCGGAGGCGGTGGCCCGTGCCAAGGCGCTGGCCGATGCGTTCGTCGCGGACCATGTGCGGCGGATGTGGGATGCCGCGAAGGCCGAGGCCAAGGCCCTGGACGACCAGCGTGACCGCTTGCGGGTCGAGCTCGCCCAGGTCAACAAGGCGATCGGGGACCGCTCGTCGGGCAGCGATCCGAAGGACTCCGCGAGCATCGAGTCGCGCTTCGCCCGCCGGGCCGAGCTCACCTCGCGGATCGCCGATTTCGACCAGCGCGCCGAGGAGGCGCGTACCGGCACGCCCCGGGTCATCGCCGGTACGCAGATCGTGGACGCCCCGCACGCGCTGCCACGCTCCCTGGCCAGGACCGCGCTCACCGACGCCGCGGTCGGGCTGGTCCTCGGACTGGTCCTGGGGCTCGCGCTGGCCGCGGTCGGTGTGGTGGTGACGGACCGCCCCGTGTTGCGCCGGGACATCGCGGCGAACCTGGGCGCCTCGGTCATCGCGGAGTTGCCCCGGCGATCGGGCCGGCCGTGGCAGCGCCGGCGGATCCGGGCGGCACGCGAACGGCTCGTCGGCTCCCTGGCCCGCACCGTGCGGGGCTCGGCGGAACCGGTGTCGCTGCTGGAACTGGGCTGTGCGCGCAGCACGAGCGCGCTCGCCCTGGACGTCGCCGGGTGCCTGGCATCGGACGGGCCGGTGGTCATCGTCGACGCTCTGCCCGGCTCGCGGCTCGCGGGGCGCCGCCGGAAGCCGGGAGGCCCGAGCGTGGTCAGCGGCGAGCGTGCCGCGGCCGGGGCGCATGACGGGCGCCGGTTCGGCGTCGGTTCGGTCGCGCCCGGCACCGCGTGGACCGACCTCCCGTGCCTCGGCACCCGGGCCGTGCTCGTCGTGCGGGCCGGGCACGGCAGCGCCGCCTGGCTGCACACCGTGGCGCGCCAACTCGCGGACCAGCGCGTCGCGGTGCTCGGTGTGGTGCTGATCGACCCCGATCCGCGGGACCGGACCGACGGCACGCTGTGGGACGGGCTGCAGACCGCGCTGCGCGGGCGGACCGAGCGGCCGGCCCGGCACAACGGGACCGGTCGGCCGCGGACGCAGCTGCAGTCGATGTGGGCGGCGCGGGTCCCGGACAACGATCAGGAGGCTCGGTAGGACATGTGTGGCATCGCAGGGACGTACCGATGGCCGGACGGGAAGGCCGTCACCGACCGGCTCACCGACGCCCTCGCCCATCGCGGTCCGGACGGGGCGGGCCGCTACGACCACCCCGTCGGTGACGGCGAAGTCTCGCTCGGGCACCGCCGGTTGGCGATCATCGACCTGTCCGGGACCGGCGCCCAGCCGATGGTCTCGGACGGCCTCGCCCTGACGTACAACGGCGAGCTGTACAACGCGCCCGAGCTGCGTGCCGAGCTGGCGTCCGCCGGGGTGCGCTTCCGCGGTACCTCCGACACCGAGGTGCTGCTGGAGGCCTGGCGGCGCTGGGGCACGGACTGCCTGCCCCGGTTGCGCGGTATGTTCGCGTTCGGGATCTTCGACGAGCGGACCGGCGAACTGGTGCTCGTCCGGGACCAGTTGGGCATCAAGCCGCTGTTCCTGCTGCGGCGCGGTGCGGGCCTGGCGTTCGCCTCCGAGCTCAAGGCGCTCGCCGCAGTGACCGGCGGCTCGCTGGAGGTGGACCATGCGGCGCTGGTCGCCTCGCTGCTCTACTACTGGGTGCCGGACTCGCGGTGCGCGTTCCGCGAGGCGGAGAAGCTGCCGCCGGGGAGCTGGCTGCGGTGCCGGCCCGACGGCCGGGTGGAGCGCGGCCGGTTCTGGCACCTCAAGGACGTCGCCGCCGAGGGGCAGGAGCGGGCCCGGTCCGGCGAGCGGCCGGACCTGGCTGCCGTCGTCGAGGAGTCGACCCGGCGTCATCTGCGCGCCGACGTGCCCGTGGCGACGTTCCTCTCCGGCGGTCTCGATTCCAGTTATCTGACCGCGCTGGCGGCTCGCGACCGGCCCGGGATCTCCGCCTACACGATCGGGTTCCGCGCCGAGGACGCCAGGTTCGAGGCGATGCCGGACGACCTGCGCCATGCCCGGCAGGTGGCGGGGCGGTTCGGCGTCGACCTGCACGAGATCGAGATCGCGCCGAACGTGCTCGACCTGCTGCCGCAGATGACGTACCACCTGGACGAGCCGATCGGCGACCCGGCCGCGATCAACACGTTCCTGATCTGCTCGGCCGCCCGGGAGGCCGGGGTCAAGGTGATGCTCTCGGGGATGGGCGCCGACGAGTTGTTCGCCGGGTACCGCAAGCACCTGGCCAATCTGCTCGCGCTGCGCTACCAGCGCGTCCCGCGCCCGGTGCGGCGCGGCCTGTCCCGGGCCGTGGACCGGCTGCCGGTCGCCACGGCCCGCCGGGGGTACCGGTCGGTGCGCTTCGCCAAGCGGTTCCTCTCCTTCGCCGAGCTGCCGGAGGAGACCGCGTTCCGGCGCAGCTACACGATGTACGACCGGGACGAGTTGCTCGCCCTGCTCGATCCGGAGCTGGCCGGGACGGTCCAGGACGTGCTCGCCGAGCACGCGGAGGTCTATCAGGACAACGACCTCGACGACTTCGTCAACCGCATGTGCCTGGGCGACGCCCGGATGTTCCTGCCGGGTCTGAATCTCGCCTACACGGACCGGTCGAGCATGGCCGCGTCGATGGAGGTGCGGGTGCCGTATGTGGACGTCGAGGTGGTCAGGGCGGCGTTCGCGGTGCCCGGCGATCGCAAGATCGTCGGACGGCAGGGCAAGGCGGTCCTCAAGGAGGCGGCCGCCTCGATCCTGCCCCGGGAGATCGTCTACCGGCCCAAGGGCCTGTTCAGCGCCCCGCTGCGCGCCTGGATGAGCCGGGACCTGGCGCCGCTGGTGCGCGAGGTGGTGCACGACGGCGTGCTCGTCACCTCCGGGCTGCTGCGCCGCGACGCCCTGGCGCGCATGGTCGCCGAGGACGCCGCCGGACAGCGGGACTTCTCCAAGCATCTGTGGCATGTGCTGACCCTGGAGTACTGGTATCGCGGCGCGACCTCCGGCTCCGGCCGGAGCCGGGCGGCTTGACGGCGTGGAGACAAGAGGAGCTCGGGTGAAACAGGTTGTGCAGAACTACAAGAGCGGTGAGCTGGCGGTGCTCGATGTGCCGGTGCCGGGATGCAAGCCGGGCGGTGTGCTGGTCCGCACCTCCTACTCGCTGATATCCACCGGGACCGAGCTCATGAAGGTGTCCGAGGCCGGTATGTCGATGCTGGGCAAGGCCCGCTCCCGGCCGGACCAGGTGGCCAAGGTCATGCAGAGCGTGGCCACCAACGGGCTGCCCGCCACCTACCGCAAGGTGATGGGCAAGCTGGACTCCTACACGCCGCTGGGCTACTCGCTGTGCGGGGTGGTCGAGCAGGTCGGCGCCGGGATCGACGAGGTGAAGGTCGGCGACTTCGTGGCCTGCGCCGGCAACGAGCACGCGTTGCACGCCGAGTTGAACTGGGTGCCGAGGAACCTCTACGCCCCGGTGCCGGATGGCCTCGCACCGCGGCATGCCGCCTTCGGCACCGTCGGGGCGATCGCGATGCAGGGCGTGCGCCGCGGTGAGCCACAGCTCGGCGAGGTGGCGCTGGTCATCGGCCTCGGTCTGATCGGCCAGTTGGTGGTGCAGCTCCTCGTCGCCTCGGGAGTGTGCGTCGTCGGCGTCGACCCCGACCCGGCGCGCTGCGGGCTGGCCGTGCGCCTGGGGGCCGCGGCCTGCGGCGATCCCGCGTCCGCGGCCGTGGAGGCCGCCGTCGCCGAACTCACCGACGGCCACGGCGTGGACCAGGTGTACCTGGCCGCCGGCGGCGGCAGCAACCAACCGGTCGAACTGGCCGCCCAGTTGAGCCGGGACCGCGGCCGGGTCGTCGACATCGGCAAGTGCCGCCTGGACCTGCCGTGGAACGCGTACTACGAGAAGGAACTCGACGTCCGGTTCTCCCGCAGTTACGGGCCCGGGCGCTACGACCCTGAGTACGAGCTTCAGGGGCGGGACTATCCGATCGGCTACGTGCGCTGGACCGAGCGCCGCAACCTGGCCTGCTTTCTCGACCTCGTCGCCCGCGGCCGGGTCGACGTGGAGCCCCTGGTCTCGCACGTCGCCGCCTTCGACGACGCCGTCGAGACGTACCGGCGCCTGGAGGACGGCGACGTGAAGGCCGTGGCCGTGCTGTTCCGGTATCCCGAACACGCGGGGGCCGGGGAGGCGGTGGCCGTGCCGGCGGTGCACGTGCGGCACCGTCCGGTCCGGGCGACCAGGACGCCGGTGCGGCTGGCGTTCGTCGGCGCGGGGAACTACGCCACGTCGATGCTGCTCCCCCACCTGGCCGGGCGCGAGGGCGTCGAGTTGTCGACCGTCGTCACCACGACGGCGCTGTCCGCGGCCAACGCGCAGCGGAAGTTCGGCTTCGCGGAGGCGACCACCGATCTCGACGCCGTGCTCGGCGACAAGGCCGTCGACGCGGTGTTCGTGGTCACCCGGCACAGCTCGCACGCCGAACTGACCCGGCAGGCGCTGCTGGCCGGCAAGACGGTGTTCGTCGAGAAGCCCCTGGCCCTCACCGAGGACGAGCTGGCCGGTGTGCTCGCGGCGGTGGAGGAGTCCGGCAACGACCGGCTGCAGGTGGGCTTCAACCGCCGGTTCGCGCCGCTGCTGACCGAGGCCAGGAAGCAGTTCGGCGCCCGGACCGGCCCGGCGAGCCTGCGCTACCTGGTCAACGCGGGCCGCCTCCAGCACGGCAGCTGGTACCTCCAACAGGGCACCGAGGGCTCGCGGTTCGAGGGCGAGGGCGGCCACTTCATCGACACGGCGAGCTGGCTGCTCGGGGCCGACCCGGTCTCGGTGTACGCCCTCGCCCCGTCCGGCAACGAGGACCTCCAGGTCGTGCTGCGCTACCCGGACGGATCCACCGCCACCCTCAGCTACCTCACCACCGGCGCGCCCGGCTTCCCCAAGGAGACGCTGGACCTGGTCGCGGACGGCAAGGTGCTGCGGCTCGACGACTTCGTGCGGGCCTCGGTGTACGGCCCCAAGAAGTGGGTCAGTTCGCGGCTGCCCAAGGCCCGGGACAAGGGCCAGTCCGCCGAACTGGCCGCGTTCATCAAGGCCGTGCGGACCGGCGGGCCGATGCCGGTGCCGCTTCAGTCGCTGGTCGCCACCACGGCGGCCACCCTCGCCGTGCGGGCCGGCCTGGTCGGCGGCGCGCCGGTGACGTTGGCGAGGGCGCGATGACCGTGATCTCGGGGAGTCCGGGCTGGTACCTGCGACGCCTGTCCCGGATGGGACCGCGGGAGGTCGGCGGCCGGGTGGGCGACGCGGTGCGCAGGCGGCGGTGGCGGTCGGCGCGGCCGCACGGCCCGCGCGTGACCGGCGCCCGGTTCACCGCGGTGCTGCCCGCCGGGGCGCTCGCCGCCGTAACTCCGGACGCCGCGAAACGTCTGATCGCCGAGGCGGACCGGCTGATGGACGGGCACGCCGAGTACTTCGGGGTGGTCCGCGACGATCTGGCCGATCCGGACTGGTGGTACGACCCGAAGACGGGGCGCCGGGCCCCGTCGGGCTACGCCTTCGACGTGCCGTACCGGAACGAGGATGCGGTCGGCGACATCAAGCAGATCTGGGAGCTGTCCCGGCACCAGTACCTCACCGTGCTCGCCGCCGCCTACGCGGTCACCGGGGACGAGCGGTACGCCGAGCGCGTGGCCGCGCATCTGCGGTCGTGGTGGGCGGCCAACCCGCCGCTGCGCGGCGTGCACTGGATCAGCGGCATCGAGCTGGGCATCCGGCTGCTGTCCTGGGTGTGGATCCGCCGGCTGCTCGACGGCTGGCCGGGCGCGGCCGGGCTGTTCGAGGCCAACCCGGTGGCGCTGCACCAGATCTGGCACCACCAGCGCTGGCTGGCCGCCTTCCCCAGCCGGGGGTCCTCGGCGAACAACCACGTCATCGCCGAGGCCGCCGGACAGTTCGCCGCGGCCTGCGCGTTCGGCTGGTTCCCCGCCTCGGCGCGGTGGCGGGCGGGCGCGCTGCGGTCGCTGGAACGGCACCTGCGCGGCAACACCTTCGGCTCCGGCCTCAACCGCGAACTGGCCACCGAGTACCACGGACTCGTGCTGGAGCTGGGCCTGGCGGCGCTGGCCGAGGCGGGCGCCGCGGGCAGGCCGGTCCCCGCGACCGTCCGGCTGGTGCTGCTGCGGATGACCGACGCGCTCGCCGCCGTCGTGGACAATCGGCTGCGGCCGCCGCGCCAGGGCGACGCGGACGACGGTCACGGTCTGGTCGTGGACGGCGCGGGCACCGACCGCTGGGCCTCGCTGCTGGCCACCGGCGACGCCGTGTTCGGCCGGCTCGCCTGGTGGCCGACGGTGACCGCCACCGATGTACGCACCCCGCTGCTGGCCGCGCTGATCGCACCTGGTGTGCGGGACGTGGCCCGCCCGGCGAGCCGGCCGGCGCACTTCGCCGACGCCGGGATGACCGTCCTGCGCGGCCCGGCGGGGATCTGGTGCCGCTGCGACGGCGGTCCGCACGGCTTCCTGTCGATCGCCGCGCACGCCCACGCGGACGCGCTGTCCGTGGAGGTGCGGCACGACGGGGTCGATGTGCTCGCCGACCCGGGGACGTTCTGCTACCACGGGCAGCCCGAGTGGCGGCGGTACTTCCGGTCGACCCTCGGCCACAACACCCTGGAGCTGGACGGCGGTGACCAGTCCGGTTCCGGCGGCCCGTTCCTGTGGACCCGGCATGCCCGCAGCCGCGTCCTGGTCGCGGACCCGTCCGGCGCCTCCGAGGAGGGCGTGGCCCGCTGGTGTGCCGAGCACGACGGATACCAGGGCTCGGTGCACCGCCGCAGGGTGGAACTGTCCTCCGCGCGGCGGGAGTTGAGGGTCGTGGACGAGGTGCGCGGCCGGCGCCGGGCCGCGGTGCGCCTCGCGTTCCACCTCGGTCCGGCGATCGCCGCGGAGCTGGTGGACGACCGGGCGGTGCTCACCTGGACCCGGGACGGTGAGGACCGCTCCGCGGTGCTCGACCTGCCCGGGCAGCTGCGCTGGCGGGCGCACCGCGGCGAGACCGCTCCGCCGCTGGGCTGGTACTCCGCCGGCTTCGGGCGCAAGGAACCCGCCACCACGCTGGTCGGCACCGGCTTCGCCGACGGCGCGGAGGGCTTCACCACCGTGCTCAGGTTCCGCGGCTAGGGGGGCGCGTGGGGATAGAGAGGCGGCACTGGGCGTGGGCGGCGGCACCGCTGGCGCTGGCCCTGCTGGCGGCGACCGGCTGTGCGGGCACGCACGGCGGCCAGGCGAAACCGACCGCTGCGCCCGTCACGTTCGGGGCACCGTCCACGTCCGTGGCCCGGGTGTGCGCCGCACCCGCGGCCGGGCCGGCGAAGGCGCCGGCGGGCGCGGTGACGGTCGATCCCGCGGTGGTCGGCGACCTGGCGGCGAAGACCAAGGACAATCCGCCGCACACCACGTTCTGGCTCCGCCCTGGCACGCACCGGCTCGACCCGGATCGCTACGCCCAGGTCGTCCCCAAGAATGGGGACCGGTACCTCGGTGCGCCGGGCGCGGTGCTCGACGGCCGAAAGGAGAACCAGTACGCGTTCGGCGGCACCGCCCGCGACGTCACCCTCCGCTTCCTGACCGTGCAGGGTTTCGTGGCGCCGCAGAACGAGGGCGTGGTCAACCACGACTCGGCCGAGGGGTGGGTGATCGAGCACGCGACGATCCGGAACAACTCCGGGGCCGGGCTGATGGCCGGTGCCCACCAGCGGGTCCGCGCCAACTGCCTGCGCGACAACGGGCAGTACGGCATGAACGCCTACACGAGCGGCGGCCATGTCGGCGACCTGGTGGTCGAGGGCAACGAGATCACGGGCAACAACACCGGCGACTGGGAACGGCGCCGGCCGGGCTGCGGCTGCACCGGAGGCGTGAAGTTCTGGGCCGTCGACGGCGCCGAGGTACGCGGCAACTGGGTGCACGACAACCGCGGAACGGGGTTGTGGGCGGACACCGACAACAACGACTTCCGCATCGAGAACAACGTGATCGAGGCCAACGACGGCGCCGCCCTGATCTACGAGACCAGTTACAACGCGGTCATCCGGAACAACACGATCCGGCGGAACAACTGGGTCGAGGGCCGCCGGGCCGCCGACCGTGGCGACGACTTCCCGTTCGCGACCGTCTATCTGTCCGAGTCCGGTGGCGAACCGCGGATCCGCGCGCGCACCGACAAGATCGAGATCTACCGGAACGTGCTGGAGAACAACTGGAACGGGATCACCCTGTGGGAGAACGCCGACCGGTTCTGCAACAGCCCGGCCAACACCTCGTCCGGAGCCTGCACGTTGCTGGTGCGGGACACCGGCCGCTGTGCGAAGCCGGCGATCGCCCGCGCACCGCTCTACGCCGACTGCCGGTGGAAGACCCAGCGGGTGGACATCCACGGCAACCGCTTCGTGCTGGACACCTCCGTCGTCAACTGCACGGCGAAATGCGACCGCATGGCGGTCCTGGCCAACTACGGAACCTATCCGGACTGGTCCCCGTACAAGGGCGACGGGGTGGCCGAGGCGATCACCGGCCGGCAGCACAACCGCTGGCACGACAACGTCTACGTCGGCCCGTGGACGTTCGTCGCCCACGATCCCAGCCGGGTCCTCGACTCCGGGCAGTGGCAGGGCGCGCCGTACCGGCAGGACGCGGGCAGCACTCTCGACCCACAGGCCGGTGGTTGAGATGGGCGGGGACCTGACGCGCGGTGCGCTGCCGGGCGGACCGGACACGGCGGGCACGCACCCCGGCGCGGAACCGCGGCCTGCCGGCACACCGAAGACGGTCGGGATCGTCTGGGGATTGCTGGTCCTCAACACGCTCGGCTCCGCCGGGGCGAAGACCATCGTTCCGCTGCCCCGCTCCCTCATCCAGTTGGTCACCATGGGCGCGCTGGTCGCCGCGTTCGCGCTGGCGCTCGTCCTCAATCCCCGGCTGCGGGTGCGACCCAGCGCCCCCTTGTCCCTGCTCACTCTGCTGCTGGTGACGAGCGTGATCTCCAGCGCGCGCCTGGAGTCCGGGTTCGGCGCGCTGTTCCGCTGCGCCCGGCTGGCTCTCTTCGTCGGCACGCTGTGGCTGCTCAGTCGCTGGTGGGACGGCGGCCCGACGTTCGTCCGGCACCACATCCGGATGTACTTCGCGGTGCTCGGGTCGGTGGCCGCCGGCCTGGTCGTCTCACCGGGTGCGGCCCTGCCCGACCTCTACGGCGGGCGCCTCGTCGGCGCGTTGTGGCCGCTCACCCCGCCGCAGATCGGGCAGTACGCCGCGGTGATCATCGGGCTCACCGTGCTGCTCGTACTGGGCCGCCGGACCGACCGGGCCGGCGCGGCGGTCGTCATCGTGCCGTCGCTGATCCTGCTCGCGTTGACCCACACCCGGACGGCCACGCTCGGCCTGTTCATCGGGCTGGCGTTGGCGATCGGCTCGCTCCTGCTGACCAGCGCCGCGGCCCGCCGGTTCTTCACCTGGGCGGTGCTGTGCGCCGCGGTGGCCGCGGTGGCGCTCGGTTCCGTGCTGGAGGCGTGGTTCCTGCGCGGGCAGAGCCAGGAGAACTTCTCCAATCTCACCGGCCGGGCCAAGGTCTGGGACGCCCTGCTGGCGGCGCCCCGGACGACCGCGGAGCAGCTGTTCGGCGTCGGCCTGGGCGACAAGTCCTTCGGCGGGCTGCCGATCGACAACAGCTGGCTGGCCGTCTACCACGAGCAGGGTCTGATCGGCATCGCCCTCGTGGCGGCGCTCCTCCTCGTACTGGGCGGCGTGGCGTTGCTGCGGCCGCCGTCGCTGCCGAGGGCCTGCGCGATCTTCCTGATCAGCTACTGCGCGATCGCGTCGTACACCGAGGCCGGGCTGGGCGACGCCTCGCCGTATCTGCTGCATCTGACGGTCGCCGCCGCGCTGTTGGCGGCGCCTGCCGCGGCCCCGCCCGTCCCGACGCCCGTGGTTCCCCGACGCCGCATCCCGCGACGGGCCCAGAGATCGGAGGTGACCTGACCATGCATGTCCTCGTGGTGCACAACCGCTACGCCTCGGCGCAGCCGAGCGGGGAGAACAAGGTCGTCGACCAGGAGGCGGCGCTGCTGCGCGCGGCCGGCCACCGGGTCGAGGTGTTCGAGCGGCGCAGCGACGACATCGCCGCCCGCTCCCTGCTGAGCAAGGCCGCGGTGCCGCTGCTGGTGCCGTGGAACCCGGCGGTCCGCTCGGAACTCGCCGCCCGGCTGCGCGCCGAGCGGCCGGACGTGGTGCACGTCCACAACGTCTTCCCGCTCCTGTCGCCCGCGGTGCTGGCCGCCTGCGCCGACGCCGGCGTGCCCGCGGTGGCCACGCTGCACAACTACACCCAGGTCTGCCCGCCCGGCACGTTGCAGCGGGACGGCCGGCCGTGCACCGAGTGCGTCGGGGCGGCGCCGCTGCCCGCCGTCCGGCACGGCTGCTACCGGGGCTCCCGGCTTGCGACGGTGCCGCTCGCGGTCAGCCTGTCGGTCAACCGCCGGCGGTGGTGGTCCGGCGTGGAGCGGTTCCTGTGCATCTCGGCGGCGCAGCGCGATGTCCTGGTGCGGGCCGGCATGCCGGCCGAACGGCTCGCGGTGAAGCACAACTTCGTGCCCGAACCGGACGTCCGCCGAGCGGGCGCCGGCGCGCATCTGCTGTATCTCGGTCGGCTCGCGGAGGCCAAGGGCGTGCGGCTGCTCATGGCGGCGTGGGACGAGATCGCAGCGGACGGCGGGGTGGGCGTGCCCCTCGTGATCGCGGGCACGGGGCCGCTGGAGCGAGAGGTGTCCGCCTGGGCGGAGGGGCGTGACGACGTGTGCTACGTCGGCCTGTTGGACCCGGCTCGGTGCCAGCAGGCCGTCGCGCGGTCGGTCGCCGTGCTGGCTCCCTCGACGTGGCTGGAGGCGTTCGGCCTGGTGGTCGTCGAGGCGATGGCGGCGGGGGTGCCGATCGTCGCCGCCGGTCACGGCGCCTTCGTCGAACTCGTCGAGGACGGGGTGACCGGGCTGCTGCACCGGCCGGGCAAGGCCGCCTCGCTCGTGTCCTGCATACGCCGGATCGCGGCCGAGCCGGCCCGCAACCGGGAGATGGGCCAGGCGGCCCGACGCCGTTACGAGCAGGGTTTCTGCCCGGCCGTCGGCCTTGAGCGCCTGGTGGATGCGTACCGCACCGCGATCGCGGGTCGGACGGAATCAAGGGGGACGGAATCAATGGGGGGCAGTAGATGACACGATGCCGACTCTGCGGCTCGGAAGCGCTGGCGAGCGTCGTCGACCTCGGGGCGACGCCACCGTGTGAGAGCTTCCTCGCCGCGGACCAACTGGACGCGGCGGAGCCTGCGTACCCGCTGCACCTGCGGGTCTGCACCGACTGCTGGCTGGCGCAGATCCCGCCGCTGATCACGCCGGAGGAGACGTTCACCCAGTACGCGTACTTCTCCTCCTTCTCGGCCTCCTGGGTGGAGCACGCCCGCACGTTCGTCGCCGACGCCGTGCGGCGCCTGGCTCTCGGCCCCGACGCCTTCGTGGTCGAGGTCGCGAGCAACGACGGGTACCTGCTGCGGCACGTGGTGGACCGGGGGATCCGCTGCCTGGGCATCGAGCCGTCGGTGAACGTCGGTGCCGCGGCACGGGAGAAGGGTGTGCCCACGCACACGGAGTTCCTGACCCCGGACACCGGCTCGGCCGTCCGCGCCGAGCACGGCCCGGCGGACCTGGTCGTGGCCAACAACGTCTACGCGCACATCCCCGACGTCGTCGGGTTCACCCAGGGGCTGCGCGCGCTGGTCGCCGACGACGGCTGGGTCTCCATCGAGGTGCAGCACCTGCTGACCCTGATCGAGGGGAACCAGTACGACACGATCTACCACGAGCACTTCCAGTACTACACGGTCGCGTCCGCGATCCGGGCGCTGGCGAGCGGCGGACTCGCCCTCGTGGACGTCGAGTTGCTGCCCACGCACGGCGGCTCCCTCCGGCTGTGGGCCCGGCCGCTCGAGGTGGCCGGCGAGCCGTCGCCCCAGGTGGCCGACGTGCTGGCCCGGGAGAAGGCCGCCGGGCTGCAGGAGCTGTCCGGCTACACCGAGTTCGCCGGACGCGTGGCCAAGGTCCGCCGGGACCTCCTGACGTTCCTCATCGGGGCGGCCGAGCGCGGCGAGACGGTCGTCGGCTACGGCGCCCCGGGCAAGGGCAACACCCTGCTCAATCACTGCGGCATCCGCCCCGATCTGCTCCCGTACACCGTCGACCGCAACCCGTACAAGCACGGCAGGTTCACCCCGGGCACCCGCATCCCGATCCTGCCGCCCGAGCAGATCGCCGCCGACCGACCGGACTACGTCCTCGTCCTCCCGTGGAACCTGCGGGACGAACTGGTCGAGCAGTTGTCCTTTGTGCACGCCTGGGGCGGCCGGCTGGTCTTCCCCATCCCGGAACTGAGCATTGTCGAGGTCACGCCATGAAGGTCGTTCTGTTCTGCGGCGGTTACGGGCTGCGGATGCGCAGCGGAGCCGCCGACGACATGCCCAAGCCGATGGCGATGGTCGGTCCGCGGCCGCTGATCTGGCACGTCATGCGCTACTACGCGTACTTCGGGCACACCGAGTTCATCCTCTGCCTCGGGTACGGGGCACAGCACATCAAGGACTTCTTCCTCACCTACGAGGAGACGACGTCCAACGACTTCGTGCTGCGGGGCGGGCGGACCGAGCTGCTGTCCACCGACATCGCCGACTGGACGATCACGTTCGCGCAGACCGGCGTCGAGTCGCCGATCGGGGAGCGGCTGCGCCGGGTGCGGCACCACCTGGACGGCGAGGAGATGTTCCTCGCCAACTACGCCGATGTGCTCACCGACGCCCCGCTGCCGGAGATGATCGACTCCTTCGCCCGGCGCGATGCCGGTGCGTCGATGATGGTGGTGCCGCCGCAGTCCTCGTTCCACTGCGTGGACCTGGGCGAGGACGGCCTGGTCGGGGGCATCACCGCGGTGAGCGAACTGCCGCTGTGGGAGAACGGCGGCTACTTCGTGCTCCGCCAGGAGGTCTTCGACCACATCCCCGAGAACGGGGACCTGGTCGCGGACGGATGCGGCCGACTCGCCAAGCGGGGCCGGTTGGTGGCGCACCGGCACCGCGGCTTCTGGAAGCCGACCGACACCGTCAAGGAGCGGGCCGCGCTCGACGCCGCCTACGCCCGGGGCGATCGCCCGTGGGCCGTGTGGGAACGGGACGGCGCGGGGGCGCGCGCGACCGGCAGCAGGGACTGCGCCGGAGCGCGGGCGTGATCCGGCTCGGGGCCGAGCGCCTGGACCGGATCGTCGCGGTGGGCGCGCACTGCGACGACCTCGCCATCGGCGCCGGCGGCACGCTGCTCACGCTGTGCCGCGCGCGGCCGGGCCTGCGCATCGACGCGCTGGTGCTCTCCGGCGGTGGCAGCGAGCGGGAGCAGGAGGAACGGGCCGCGCTCGCCGCCTTCTGCCCGGGCGCCGAACTGCACCTGACCGTGGACAAGTTGCCGGACGGCCGACTGCCCGTGCACTGGGACGAGGCCAAGGCCGCGGTCGAGGAGCTGCGCGCGGGCACGGAGCCGGATCTCGTCCTTGCCCCGCGCACCGACGACGCGCATCAGGACCACCGCGGCCTGGCGCAGCTGATCCCCACCGCGTTCCGCGACCACCTCGTGCTCGGCTACGAGATCGTCAAGTGGGACGGCGATCTGGGCCGCATGGCGGCGTACCAGCCGCTGTCGCCGGAGATCGCCGAAGAGAAGGTGCGACTGCTGCAGGAGCACTACCCCTCGCAGCGGCACCGACCCTGGTACGACCGCGAGGCCTTCCTCGGTCTCGCCCGCATCCGCGGCATCGAATGCCATGCGCGCTACGCCGAGGCGTTCGCCGTCACCAAACTCACTCTCGACCTGGGGGAATGAACCTTGCGCGTACTGCTGACCGGGCATCTGGGCTACCTGGGCACCGTGATGGCCCCGATCCTCACCGCCGCCGGGCACGAGGTCGTCGGCCTGGACGCCGGCCTGTTCGCCGACTGCGTCCTGGGCCCGACGCCCGCGGACCCTGCGGGGCACCGGGTGGACCTCCGTGACGTCACGGCCGCCCATGTGGCCGGGGTGGACGCGGTGATCCATCTGGCCGCGCTCTCCAACGACCCGCTCGGATCGCTGGCGCCGGAGCTCACCTACGCCATCAACCACCATGCGTCCGTGCGCCTGGCGCGACTGGCCCGCGACGCCGGGGTGCGGCGTTTCCTGTACGCCTCGACGTGTTCGGTCTACGGCGCCGCCGGCGGTGACGACCTGGTGACCGAGGACGCCCCGCTGCGCCCGGTGACGCCGTACGCGGAGTCCAAGGTGCGGGTGGAGGACGACCTGCACGCGCTGGCCGACGGCGGCTTCAGCCCGGTGTACCTGCGCAACGCCACCGCCTTCGGCCACTCACCGCGGCTGCGCGCCGACATCGTGCTGAACAACCTGGTGGGCCACGCGCTGCTGTCCGGCGAGGTGCTGGTGCTCTCCGACGGCACCCCCTGGCGCCCCCTGGTGCACGCCGTCGACATCGCCCGGGCCTTCGCGGCCGCGCTGGACGCGCCGCGGGAGGCGGTGCACGACCGGGCGTTCAACATCGGCAGTGAGATCAACAACGTCACGGTCGCCGAGATCGCCGAGCAGGTCGCCGAGGCGGTGCCCGGCTCGCAGGTGAAGATCACCGGGGAGACCGGTGCCGATCCGCGGTCGTACCGGGTGGACTTCTCCCGGTTCCGCGCCGCGATCCCCGGCTTCGACTGCGCGTGGACGGTCAAGCAGGGCGCGCTCGAACTCGCCGACGCCTACCGGAAGTTCGGGCTGACCCGGGAGGGCTTCGAACGGCGCTTCACGCGGCTCGCCGTGCTGCGCGCGGCGTCCGAGACCGGCGCGGTCGACGACACCCTGCGGCGGCGCCGATGACCGGGCTCGGCGCAGAGATGCACGCGCTGGTGGAGCGGTTGTACCCGCTGTGCCGGAGCATCACCGGCGACGGTGTGCGCGACACCCTGGACATCGTCGGCGAGTACGTCCCGCTCACGGTGCACGAGGTGCCGACCGGGACGCAGGTGCTCGACTGGACGGTGCCGCAGGAGTGGAACATCCGGGACGCGTACATCGCCGACGCCACCGGCAGGCGGGTCGTCGACTTCGCCGCGTCCAGCCTGCACGTGCTCGGCTACAGCGTGCCGGTGTCGGCGACCATGCCGCTGTCCGAGCTGCGCGGGCACCTGCACACCCTGCCGGAACACCCGAGTTGGGTGCCGTACCGCACCAGCTACTACACGCCGGACTGGGGGTTCTGCCTGGCGCAGGAGACCCTGGACGCGCTGCCGGACGGCGCGTACGAGGTGTGCGTCGACTCCACCCTCGCGGACGGTCACCTCACCTACGCCGAGCACGTGGTCCGCGGTCAGGTCCCCGACGAGGTGATCGTCTCCTGCCACGTCTGCCATCCGTCGCTGGCCAACGACAACCTGGCCGGTATCGCGGTGGCGACGTTCCTGGCCCGGGCGCTGGCCGAACGGACGCCGTACTACACCTACCGGTTCCTCTACGCGCCCGGCACCATCGGGGCGATCACCTGGCTCGCCCGCAACGCCCAGCGGATCGACCGGGTCAAGCACGGCCTGGTGCTGGCCTGCGCCGGAGACCCGGGCCACCTGACGTACAAGCAGAGCAGACGGGGCGACGCGGAGATCGACCGGGTGCTGCGGCACGTGCTCGCCGCCTCCGGACGCCCGCACCGTGTCGTGGAGTTCACCCCGTACGGCTACGACGAGCGGCAGTACTGCTCCCCCGGATTCAACCTCGGCGTGGGGTCGCTCAGCCGGACCCCGTACGCCGCCTATCCCGAGTACCACACCTCGGCGGACAACCCGGACTTCGTCTCCCCGGAGGCGATGGCGGACACCCTCGCCGTCTGCCGCGAGGCGTGCGCCGTACTGGACCGCAACCGGCGCTACCTCAACCTCAGCCCCTACGGCGAACCTCAGCTGGGGCGACGCGGGTTGTACGACGCGCTCGGCGGCCGCAGCGACACCAAGCAGGCCCAGCTGGCCATGCTCTGGGTGCTCAACCTCTCCGACGGCGAGCACGCTCTGCTGGACGTCGCCGAGCGGTCCGGGCTGCCGTTCGACACCGTCGCCGCCGCGGCCGACGCCCTGGGCGCCGCCGGGCTGATCAAGGCATGACGCCGATGACCACCGGGGGGAAGCAGACGACGGTATCGGCGGCCCCGGCCGGACCAGCCCGGCGGACCGCCAAGCGGGCCATGGTCGGCCGGCTGTCCTGGGGACTGGCCGACCAGGCGGCCTCCAGCATCTCCAACTTCGTGGTGGGGATCTATGTGGCCCGCTCGCTGGGGGTGGCCGCGTTCGGCGTGTTCAGCCTGGCCTGGGTGACCTACGGCGTGGTGCTCAACGTCTCCCGCGGACTGGCCACCGACCCGCTCGTGGTGCGCTTCAGCAGCGTGCCGGCCGCGTCCTGGCGCGCGGCGGTGGCCCGGTCCTCGGGCACCGCGCTCGGCCTCGGCACCGCCCTCGGCGCGGCGTGCCTGGTGGTCGGGCTCGCCCTCGGCGGCCGCGTGGGGCCCGCGTTCGCCTGCCTCGGCGTCGTGCTGCCGGCGCTGCTGCTGCAAGACGCCTGGCGGTTCGCGTTCTTCGCCGCCGGCACCGGGCGCAAGGCGTTCGTCAACGACGTCGTGTGCGGCGTCGCGCTCGTCCCTGCCATGGTGGTGGCGACCCACGTGGGCAGCGTGGCCGCCTTCCTGCTCGCCTGGGGCGCGGCCGCCGCGGTGGCCGCGGGGTACGGCTGCCTCCAGTCCGGCATCCGGCCCCGGACGTCCCTGGCGGGCGGGTGGCTGCGCGAGCAACGCGACCTCGGCTACCGGTACCTGGTCGAGAACGTCGCCCTGAGCGGTGCGAGCCAGCTGCGGGCCTACGGGCTCGGCGCGATCGTCGGGGTCGGCGCGGTGGGTGCGGTCCGGGGCGCAGAGCTGCTGCTCGGCCCGTTCCTCGCGGTGCTGATGGGGCTTTCGCTGGTCACCGTCCCGGAGGCGGCGCGGGTGCTGCGGCGGGCCCCGCAGCGACTGGGCTCGTTCTGTCTCCTGCTGGGCGGCGGGCAGGCCGCGGGCGCGCTGCTCTGGGGCGGGGCGCTGCTGCTGGTGCCGGACCGGCTCGGCGCGCTGGTGCTCGGCGACGTGTGGCCCTCCGCCGCGCAGCTCATCGTGCCGATCACGCTCGGTGTCGCGGGCGCCGGTCTCGGCACCGGCGCGGCGGCCGGGTTGCGTGCGCTCGCCGCGGCCCGACGCAGCCTGCGCTGCCAGCTGTTCGCCTCCGCCTGTTACGTCGGTGGCGGGCTCGGCGGGGCGGTGGCCGCCGGCACCGTCGGCTCGGCCTGGGGCGTCGCCGCCGCGACCGTCAGCGGCTCGGCCGTGTGGTGGCTGCACCTGCGGTCCGCCCTGGACGAGCGCCACTCCTCCCCCACCCCCGAAGTGAGGACCTCATGACCGCCCGACCGAGGCTGAGCATCGGCCTGCCCGTGTACAACGGCGAGGAGTACCTGGCCGAATCGTTCGAGGCCCTGCTGGGCCAGACCTACGAGGACTTCGAGCTGGTCGTCTCCGATAACGCCTCGACCGACGGGACCCAGGACATCTGCCGCGCGTACGCGGCGCGGGACCCGCGCATCCGGTACCTCCGGCTGCCGCGGAACATCGGCGCGACACCCAACCACAACCGGGTGTTCGTCGAGTGCCGCGGCGAGCTGTTCAAGTGGGCCTCGCACGACGACCTCTACGGCCGCGACCTGCTGCGACGCTGCGTGGAGGCGCTGGACGAGCGGCCGGACGTGATCCTCGCGCACACCGGCCAGGCGGTCATCGACGGTGCCGGCGAGGTGAAGGTCCCGTACGAGTACGGGCTCGCCACCGACTCCCCGCACGCGCCGGAGCGCTTCCGCAGCCTGCTGTTCGAGCCGGGCGGCGACGACTTCTACGGGGTGCTGCGGGCCGATGTGCTGCGCCGGGTGAGGCCGCTCGACAGCTACCACCACGCGGACCGCACGTTCGTCGCCGAGCTCACCCTGCACGGGCCCTTCCACCAGGTGCCGGAGTTGCTGTACTTCCGCCGCGACCACCCCACCCGGGCCGAGCGGGCGAATCCTTCCAAGCGCGCCCGGTGCGTCAACCTCGACCCGCGCCGGGCGGGCCCGCTGCACCCGACGCCCCGTCTCCTCGCCGAGTACGTCTGGGGTTTTGCCTCGGCGATCCGGCGGGCGCCGCTGTCCTCGGCCGACCGGCGAGCGTGCCACCGCCACCTGGCCGCGTGGATGACCAGCCGGGTCCGGCCGGGCACCGGCGAGCGGGTCGAGGACCGCGCCCCGGTCGACCCGGCCCAGCTCGGCGTCTCCGTCGACGCCCTGGTCGCCGGCCGCGAGGGGAGGCAGCCATGAGGCCCGGGGACGAAACTCCGGTGCGCGTCGGGGTGTTCGGTCTGCTCGGCTCCGGCAACCTCGGCAACGACGGGTCGCTGGAGGCCGTGCTCGGCTACCTCCGCGCCGCGCACCCGGGCGCGGTGGTGGACGCGCTGTGCGGCGGCCCCGAGGTCGTCACGTCCCGGTACGGGATCCCCGCGACGCGGCTGCACTGGTACCGCGGGGAGTACCGGACGGCGTCCCGTGCGGGCGCGATCGCGGCGAAGGGGCTGGGCAAGCTCGTCGACGCCTTCCGCACCGCCGCGTGGGTCCGCCGGCACGACGTGGTGATCGTGCCGGGCATGGGCGTCCTGGAGGCCACGCTGCCGCTGCGGCCGTGGGGCTTCCCGTACGCACTGTTCCTGCTCTGCGCGTCCGGCCGGCTGCTGCGCACCCCGGTGGCGCTGGTCGGCGTCGGCGCCGCCGCGATCGGCAACCGGTCGACCCGGGCCCTGGTGCGCTGGTCGGCGCGGCTGGCCGCATACCGCTCGTACCGGGACGACCAGTCCCGCGACGCGCTGCGGGCGATGGGCGTGGACACCGCGGACGACGCGGTCTTCCCGGACCTCGCGTTCTCCCTGCCGACGCCGGAGGCCGGCATGCCCGCGGGCCCGCCGGGCCTGGTCTGCGTCGGCGTGATGGCCTTCCGCGGCAGCGACGACGACCGCGCCCGGGCCGAGGAGATCCACCGGCGCTATCTGGACGGGACGACGCGCTTCGTCCGCGCGCTGGTCGAGGACGGCAGACCGGTCCGGCTGCTCACCGGCGACCGATGCGATGCGCCGGTGGTCACAGCGATCCTCGACGCGGTGGACTCGCCCCTGGTCACCGCCGCCGAAACGTCCTCGCTCGCCGACCTGATGAAGGAGACGGCGACCGCCGACACCGTGGTGGCGATCCGCTACCACAACCTGATCTGCGCGCTGAAGGTCGGCACGCCGACGCTCGCCCTCAGCTATGCGGCGAAGAGCGACGCGCTCATGGCCCGGATGGGTCTTGGTGCGTACCGCCACCCGGCCCGCGAGGTCGACGCCGACCGACTGCTGGAGCAGTTCCGGGCCTTGGAGAAGCACGCGGCGGAGCTGCGGCGGACGCTCACCGAGAAGAACCTGATCGCCGCCCGGCAACTCGACCACCAATTCGCCGCGTTGACCACGGCCCTGTTCCCTGCGGCCCACCACGCCCACGCCTTGCGGGAGGCTCCATGAACGCGCCCGGCATGACAGCGACCGAAGTCCCGGCGATCGCCGGTGCGTACCTGTTCGAGCCGACGCCGTATGCCGACGAGCGCGGCTTCTTCTGCCGCACCTTCGACGCCGACGTGCTCCGCTCGGTGGGCCTCGACCCGCACGCCTTCGTCCAGGACAGCGTCTCCCGCTCGGCCCGGGGCGTGCTGCGCGGCCTGCACCTGCGCTCCGGCGCCGGCGAGGCCAAACTGGTGCGCTGCTCGTCCGGGAGGATCTTCGACGTCGTCGTGGACCTGCGGCCGGATTCCCCGACCTACCTGGGCCGGGCCTTCTTCGAGCTGTCCGACGCGACGCAGACGACCCTGTACATCCCGGCGGGGTGCGCGCACGGCTTCCAGGCGCTGACCGGGACCGCCGACACCTCGTACCGGATCGACCGTCCGCACGATCCGGCCGAGGACGTGACGATCGCCTTCGACGACCCGGAGCTCGCCATTGCCTGGCCGCTGCCGGTCACCTCGATGTCCCAGCGGGACCGGGAGGCGCCGAGCCTCGCCGACGCCCGGAAACGAAACGAGAGTTGAGGTCGGCGTGACCACCGAAGACATCGAATCACTCCCCCTGACCCGGTCGCGGCAGGCGAACGAGCGGCTGCACGCCCTGATCCCCGGGGGCGCGCACACCTACGCCAAGGGCGACGACCAGTACCCCGAGAACCTCGCCCCGGTCATCAGCCACGGCCGCGGTGCCCACGTGTGGGACGTCGACGGCAACCGCTACGTCGAGTACGGCTCCGGACTGCGGTCGGTCAGCCTCGGGCACGCCCACCCCCGCGTGATCGAGGCGGTGCGGCGCGAACTCGATCGCGGCAGCAACTTCGTGCGGCCGTCCCTCATGGAGGTCGAGGCCGCGGAACGCTTCCTGGCCACGGTGCCCACCGCCGAGATGGTGAAGTTCACGAAGAACGGCTCGGACGCCACCACCGCCGCGGTGCGCCTCGCCCGCGCCGTCACCGGGCGCCCCAGGGTGGCCGTCTGCGGCGACCAGCCGTTCTTCTCCGTCGACGACTGGTTCATCGGCACCACGCCGATGTCCGCCGGCATTCCGACGGCGACCACCGAACTCACCGTGACGTTCCCGTACGGGGACCTGGCCGCCACGGAAGAATTGCTGACCCGTCATCACGGCGAGATCGCCTGCCTGATCCTCGAACCCACGGGCCGGACCGAGCCTTCCCCGAGCCCTCAACCGCGTTCGGGCACGACAGACCCCACTCCCGGCTACCTCGCGGGCCTGCGCCGACTGGCCGACCGGCACGGCTGCGTCCTGATCTTCGACGAGATGATCACCGGCTGCCGCTGGTCCGAGGCGGGCGCCCAGGGCCTGTACGGCGTCGTCCCCGACCTCTCCACGTTCGGCAAGGCGCTGGGCAACGGGTTCGCCGTCTCCGCGCTGGCCGGACGCCGCGAGCTGATGGAGCGGGGTGGGCTGCGGCACTCCCACGACCGGGTGTTCCTGCTGTCCACCACGCACGGCGCGGAAACGCACTCCCTGGCGGCCGCGATGGCCGTGCAGGCCACCTACACCGAGGAGGGGATCACCGCGCAACTGCACGCCCTCGGCGAGCGGTTGGCCGCCGGTGTCCGCGACGCCGCGGCGAGCATGGGCGTGGGCGACCACGTCGTCGTCCGGGGCCGGGCCAGCAACCTGGTCTTCGCCACCCTCGACGAGAACCGGCAGCCGTCGCAGCAGTACCGCACCCTGTTCCTGCGCCGACTCCTCGCGGGCGGCGTGCTGGCCCCGTCGTTCGTGGTGAGCAGCGCGCTCGACGACGCCGACATCGACCGCACCGTCGAGGTGGTGGCCCAGGCATGTGCGGTGTACCGGAAGGCACTGGACGCCGCCGACCCCACCCCCTGGCTGGGCGGGCGGCCGGTGAAGCCCGTCTTCCGCCGCTTGCCGTGACGTGACGTGACGTGACGTGACGTGACGTGACGTGACGTGACGTGACGTGACGTCAACGACGTTCCCATCGACCGGCGTCGGCCGTCCGATCGACCAGCCAGTCGGCCGCCCGGTCGACCAGCCACGCGGTCGCCGGCGTCACCGCCAGCGCGGTGCACCAGCCGCCGAGGACGTCGGTCGGGTAGTGCGCGCCCAGGGCGACCTGCGCCCATCCCATCGCGCCGCCGGCCACCAGCCCCGCGGCGCACACCAGCAGGGTGCCGGCCGCCCGGCCGAGGCCGAGCCGGCCGGTCACGAGCAGCGCCACCACGAGGGAGAGCGCGGTGAGGAAGGCGGTGTGCCCGCTCGGGTAGGACAGGTTGTCGCCGTGGATGGTGCGTCCCACCAGGGACTTGGTCAGCGTCGCGGTCCCCACCGGCAGGCTGGTCCCGGCAACCGCGAACACCGCTGCGCGCGGACGCCTGAGCAGCAGACAGCCCGCCACGGCGGCCACGACCAGCGTCGCCGATCCGGCGGGCTCCCCCAAGAAGTCCATGGCCAGCGCGACGTGCCGCCACGACGGCCCCACACCGTCCACCGCCGCCCCGACCCACGCATCCACCGTGCCGGGCTTGCGGCCGTCGCCGTACAACACCCCGAGCACGACGACCACCAGCGCGGCGAGGGCCGCAATCGGCCCGAGCCAGGCACGCAGCGAGGGGGGCAGCACCACGGGCGCAGTTCGGCCGCTCACGCGCCCACCGCGTCCGGTCGGCCTGTATGCCGCCGCGGGAGCCGGCAGCCCGTGCAGACCGTGCAGCCCGTGCAGCCCGTGCAGCCCGTGCAGCCCGTGCAGCCCGTGCAGCCCGTGCAGCCCGTGCAGCCCCGAACTCGCCTGCCCGACCATCGTCCTGGCCAAGCCATCGGGAACAGCGACCGGTTGTCAACCCGTCCCCGCCCGGAACTTCCGCACCATCCCGCTGCGAACCATCCGGCCGTCCAGCCGCTTCCGTCCCCACTCCGACCGGGGCAGCAGCCGACAGACGAATTCCCCTTCAGCGTCGGCCAGTTCATGGCGACGAATCACCCCACCGCGATCCACCACTCGGCGACCTTTGAAGACGGCCCCTGACGGAACCCCCAGGATACCGCCCACCCCATGCACCACTTCAGCGATTTGGGTATGTGCGGCCTTTCAGCACTGCGCGTGGTCCTCTATGAGGAGTGGGTTCACGCGTGTACGCCTGTCTGCATGCGCAGTCACGCACACCATGCGTCACGCACGGCCTGAGCGTGACAGCCGTCGATCAGTCCTGCGCGTTCGAGTCCGACCAGTTACACGTTGCCGTCGACGGACTGCCGCCCAGCTGGCTGCGGGCGGCGCCTGGGTCCCGTTCTCCATGATGCCCCGCCACGCCGTCGCGCTACCGACAGGTACCGAGGACGGCTCCGCCGCATCGTGACCGGCTGTGCTGCCGCCGGGACCTTGTCCCACGGTGCACCAGGTCCGTCCCCACCGCGCACCGCTCCGTGTGTTGCCCACCTCATCGTGCCGGACGGACCGTACTGTCGTTTTCCCCAGCGCGCCCAGACATCCGTGCCGGTGGGGGCGTTCGCGCTCACACGGGGCTGACGGACGATCATCTTCCCTGCGCGCAGCACGCATCGCGGAGGTGCAGTCGTGGAGCAATGGACCAGACGTGAGGATGAACGGCTGCTGACCGGCCGAGGCCGCTACGTCGCCGACATCGAGGTGCCGGGCTGTCTGGACGCGGTGTTCGTACGAAGCGAGGTGGGCCATGGCACGGTGCGTGAGGTGGATTGCGCCGCCGCCCGTAACGTGCCGGGGGTCGTGGGAGCTTGGTCCGCCGCGGACCTGTCGGAGCCTCCCTCGCGTGGCCCGGCGGCATCCGGCCGGACGGGGCTTCCTCCGGTGCCCCATGCCTTGCTCGCCAGGTTGTCCACGGAGGAAGCCGTGGCCGGCCGCGAGTGGCCGGCCCTGGCGAGGGACCGGGTGCGGTACGCGGGTGAGGCCGTGGCGGTGGTGCTGGGCGAGGACCGCTACCGGGCCGAGGACGGGGCGGCCGAGGTGTCCTTCCGGATCGATCCGCTGCCCGCGGTGGTGACGCCGTCCGCCGCGGCGGCGGATGCGGTCCGGCTGTTCGACGGTCTGAGCAACATCGCCTTTCAGGGGGAGGCCGGGCAGCCGATCGAGGAATCGGTCTGGCAGGGGGCTGCGGTGGTGGTGGAGGGCCGCTACCGCCAGCAACTGCTCATGCCCACACCGATGGAGTGCCGGACGATCCTCGCCGTGCCCGAGGGAGACCGGCTGACGGTGTGGTCGGGGCATCAGATGCCTCATCGGCTGCGGCGTGAACTGGCGTCACTGCTCGGGTGGTCGGTCGACCGGGTGCGCGTGGTGGTTCCTGACACCGGTGGGGCGTTCGGATCGAAGAGCGCGGCGTTCCCGGAGTTCGTCGTGGTCGCCTGCCTCGCGGTGCAGCTGGGCCGGGCAGTACGGTGGATCGAGGACCGGCTGGAGTCCATGCTGGTCGCGACCCGCGGCCGGGGGCAGGACCAGCGGGTCCGACTGGCCGCTGACGCCGACGGGCGTTTGCTCGGATACGAGTTGAGCATCGACGCCGACGTGGGTGCCTATCCCCACCTCGGGGTGGGGCTGCCGATGCAGACCGCCTGGATGGCGACCGGCCCGTACGCCACTCCCAGGGTGCACGCGACGGTTCGCTCGGTACTGACCAACACGATGGTGACGTATCCCTATCGTGGCGCCGGGCGCCCTGAGGCGACGATCGCGTTGGAGCGGGCGATGGACGTGATGGCCCGTCGACTGGGCATGGATCCGGCGGAGCTGCGCCGGCGCAATTTCATCCCGCCCGACAGCTTCCCGTACCGGACACCCACCGGTCGGTGCTACGACAGTGGGAACTACGCCGCCGCGCTCGATCTGGCGCTGGAGACCCTCGACTACGGCACATGGCGGGCGGAGCAGGCCCGGCGTCGGACGGACCCGGACGCCCTGCCGCTGGGCATCGGCCTGTCCTGCTACGTGGAACGCTCCGGCGGTGAGCCCGGTGGGCTCCACGAGTTCGGCGGCATCGAGGCCGGGTCGGACGGTGCGGTCACCGCCCGGTGCGGCGCGGCCCCCAGCGGTCAGGGCCACGAGACCGTCTTCTCCGCGCTGGTCGCCAAAACGCTGGGAGTGGACCAGGGGCGGGTCCGGCTGGTCGAAGGAGACACCGACCGGCAACCCGAGGGCCTGGGCTCCTTCGCCAGCCGTTCCGCCCAGGTGGCCGGCGCGATGCTGCAGCACGCCTCGCGGCTGCTCATCGACGAGGCGCGGGAGCGGGCCGCGCGGCTGTGGGCGGTGTCGGTCGACGAGGTGGGCTGGTCCGAGGGCGCCGTGCACGCCGCCAAGGACAGCTCGGTGGCCATGGGCCTGGCCGAACTGGTGCAGGCCACCGGGCCACTGCGGGTGGACGACCGGTTCGAGGCGGGAATGGCCTTCCCGTTCGGCGCCCACGTGGCGGTGGCCGAGGTCGATCCGGAGTTGGGCACCGTGCGCCTGTTGCGGGTGGTGGCCGTGGACGACTGCGGAGTGGTGCTCAATCCCACGCTCGTGCGCGGGCAGGCTCTCGGGTCGGCGGTGCAGGGCATCGGCCAGGCACTGTACGAGGGAATTCCCTACGACGACGGTGTACCGAGGGTGGCCTCGGGTCTGCTGGACTATCTGCTGCCCACGTTCACCGAGGTGCCGCCCATCGAGATCAGGGGCACCTGCACACCGGGCCCAGGCACACCGCTGGGCGCGAAGGGCGCGGGCGAGTCGGGGTGCATCGGCACTCCGGCCGCGATCGTCAACGCCGTGGCCGACGCCTTGCGGATCGCCGATCCGGACCTGTTGCAGATGCCGCTCACCCCGGATGTGGTCTGGCGGGCGGCCCGTGCCCCGAAATGGGAGGAGGTCCGGTGAAGCCGGCTGCCTTCGACTATGTCGTGCCGACCACGGTGCCCGAGGCCGTCGCGGTGCTCGGTGCCGCCCGTGGCAAGGCCCAGGTGCTCGCCGGCGGGCAGAGCCTGATCCTCGATATGCGCCTGCAACGCGTGCGCCCCGGGCTGGTGGTCGACATCAACCGCGTCGCCGAGCTCGACCGGATGGGGACGGACGGCACCACGCTGCGGGTGGGCGCCCTGGTCCGCCACGGCGCCTTCGAGACGGCGCAGTCCGTGCCGGGCCCGCTCGGCGCGCTGTTCGCCCGCGCCGTGGTCAACATCGCCCATCCGCCCATCCGTTCGCGCGGCACGATGGCAGGCAGCTTCGCCTGGGCGCACCCCGCCTCGGAGTGGTGTGCCGTCGGCACCGCGCTGGACGCCGGCATCGAGCTGCGCTCCCTGGAGGGCGGGCGCACGGTGGCGGCTGGCGACTACTTCCACGGCCCGCACCGGACCGCACGCCGACCGGATGAGCTCCTCACCGCGGTGCGGTTCCCGTTGCTCGGTGACGACACCGGGGTCGGCTTCCTTGAGCATCGGCGCACGCACTTCTGCTTCGCCCAGGTGGCCGTCGCCGCCACGCTGACCGTACGCGACGGGGTGATCGACGAGGCGCGCATCGGCCTGGCCAACTGCGCCGACCGGCCGGTGCGGGCCCGCGCGGCCGAGCAGTCGCTGCTCGGCGCCGAGGCCGGAACGTCCGTGGACGGATATCGGCTGCCCGACCGCCATCCGTTCGCCCGGGCGGGCCGGATCGCCGCGGCACAGGACGCCGCTCCCGTGGCGGAGCCGTACGCCGATGTCGAGTACAAGCGCCAGGCCGTTGCGGTCCTGGTCGCCAGGACGCTCTGTCAGGCGGCTCAGGACCAGCGGTCACGCGTCGCCGGACCCGAGGGAGGACACGCATGAGGATCACTCTCACCGTCAACGGCACGGTGTACCGGCTCGGCGTCGAGCCTCGCCGTGTCCTCGCCGACGTACTGCGGGAGGACTGCCGGCTGACCGGCACCCACCTGGGCTGCGAGCACGGCGTGTGCGGGGCGTGCACGGTACTGGTGGACGGTGCGGCGGTCCGCTCCTGCCTCATGTTCGCCGTGCAGTGCGACGGCAGCTCGGTGTGCACCGTGGAAGGGCTTGCCGGGCCGGGCGGCGAGCCGCATCCGCTCCAGCGTGCGTTCTCCGCCGAACACGCCCTGCAGTGCGGTTTCTGCACCCCGGGGTTCCTCATGGTGGCCGCCGGGGCGCTGGCGGCCGATCCCGCCCTCGGTGAGGACCCGGAGCGCGTCGACGCCCTGGTCGGTTCCAACATCTGCCGGTGCACCGGCTATGAGCCCATCCGTCGCGCGATCCTGCGGGCCGCGCGCGGGGAGGCGGGCTCCGCGACGAGCTCCGGGTGCGGGGCACAGGAGGGCACCGGCCGGTGACATCCGCACAAGGCCGAGGGTGAGCCACCCGGATCGCGGCGGTGGTCTGCCCATCCGTCAGAACCGTGCGGTGCCGGGCGCCGGCCTCCCCCGGGTACGTCGCGATCGAGGGCGTGCCGATGAGCGGCCGCGCGGCGGGGAGGTGAACCCGCCGCCCGGCGAAGTGACCGCGTGAACGAAACGGCGACGCGTCCGTCCCCTACCGAAGCCCCGGTCCTCCCCCGATCCTGCCGGATGCGGGGGGACCGGGGCTTCACGCCGTCCGGAGGCGGTCTGCCGACGGGTGCGCTCTGGGACCGGAAGCGGTGCGCTGTGAGCCAAGTCCGGCACCGGAGGCGGCTCTACCGTCCTGCCATGGGTGCGAGCGGGCCGGTCTGTAGCCGGCCCGCTCGACCGTCCTGGTCGCCGTTCCACTTCGCGCGACCCGATCCCCGTCACAGGAGGCTGTCGAGGTGCCTGCAATGCCGGTCAGCGGGCTGGTTCCCCGCGCGGTCGAGGACGCCGCTGACGTCGTCGTCCGCAACGCGAAGATCTTCACCGGAGACGTCCGCAGGCCGCAGGCCGGCGCCCTCGCCCTCCGCGACGGCCTGATCACGGTCGTGGGGGACGACGCGGACGTCGCCCCGGTCGTCGGACCGTCCACCACCGTGGTCGACGCGCTGGGCCGGCGTGTGGTGCCCGGTCTCAACGACTCGCATCTGCACGTGATCCGGGGCGGTCTCAACTACGTCCTGGAACTGCGCTGGGACGGCGTGACCTCGCTGCGCCAGGCCCTGGCGATGCTGCGGGAGCAGGCCGCCCGCACCCCCAAGGGGCAGTGGGTGCGCGTCGTCGGCGGCTGGTCGTCCGAGCAGTTCGCCGAGCGGCGGCTCCCGACGCCCGCCGAACTGAACGAGGCTGCGCCGGACACCCCGGTGTTCGTTCTCCATCTCTACCAGTCGGCGATCCTCAACCGCGCCGCGCTGAAGGCCGTCGGCTGCACCAGGAGCACCCCCGACCCGAGTGGCGGCCAGATCGTCCGGGGCCGGAACGGTGAGCCCAACGGCATGCTGCTGGCCGCCCCGAGCGCCCTGATCCTCTATTCCACGCTCGCCAAGGCCCCGGCGCTGGAGGGCGAGGAGCGCAAGACGTCCACCCGGCACTTCCTGCGCGAGCTCAATCGTTTTGGACTGACCTCCGCGATCGACGCGGCCGGCGGGTTCCAGAGCTTTCCCGAGAACTACGGCACGGTGACCGAGCTCGCGCGGGACGGTCACCTCTCGCTGCGCATCGCCTATCACCTGTTCCCGCAGACCCCGGGCCAGGAACTCGACGATCTCACCCGCTGGGTCGAAACGGTCCGCCCCGGGGACGGCGACGCGTGGCTGCGGCTGAACGGCGCCGGCGAGAACCTGACCTGGGCTGCCGCCGACTTCGAGAACTTCGCCGAGCCGAGACCCGAACTCGCCGCATATGAGGGCGAGTTCGAGAAGGCCGTCCGGCTGCTCATGGAGCACGGCTGGGGCTTCCGGCTGCACGCGACCTACGACGAGACGATCCGCCGCGACCTGGCGGTGTTCGAGAAGCTCGCCGCCGAGGGACTCTTCCCCGCCGGGAGCCGGTGGCTCTTCGACCACGCGGAGACCGTCTCCCGGGACAGTCTGGACCGCATCGCGGCGCTCGGCGGCTCGCTCTCCGTGCAGAACCGGCTGTCCTTCCAGGGTGAGATGTTCACCCGCCGGTACGGCCTCGGGGCCGCCGCGGAAGCCCCGCCGATCCGCGCGATGTTGGAGCGCGGGCTGACCGTGGCCGCCGGCACGGACGCCACCCGGGTGTCCTCCTACAACCCCTGGGTCGCCCTGCACTGGCTGGTCTCCGGCCGTACGGTCGGCGGCCTGGCGGTGCGGCCGCCGCAGAACCGGGTGGACCGGGAGACGGCGCTGGCGATGTACACCACCGCGGGCGCGGCGCTGACCGGCGAGCAGGACGTCAAGGGCGTGCTGCGACCGGGCTGTTACGGCGACCTGGCGGTGCTGTCCGACGACTACTTCACCGTGCCCGAGCCGGAGATCCCGCACATCGAGTCCCTGCTGACGGTCGTCGGCGGCCGGATCGTCCACGCGGCGGCCGAGTACGAGGGAATGGACGAGGAGTTGCCGGCGGTCAGCCCCGGATGGAGCCCGGTCGCCCACTTCGGCGGCTACCACAACGGCCGCCGTGCCCGTACCGGAGCCGTCGGCGCGGGGGCCCGCCAGGCGGAGTTGCTCGGGCAGGTCGTCGCGGAGTCGGAGCTGTACCGCCAATGGCGCGTCGGACGCGGCCTGGCCACGGAGCACCACCAGCCCTTCGACCCGTGCTTCCTCCTCTGACGCGGCCCCCCGGACCGCCCCTCCCGATTTCCTCCACGGATCACCGTGCGCAGGACCAACCCACCTACAACGTAAGGAACCCGTCATGGTCGACCTCACCCAGGTCAGCGCCACTCCGAGCCCGGACCTGCTCACCCCGGACAACGCCGTGATGCTGTTCGTGGACCACCAGCCGCAGATGTTCTTCGGCACCGGCAGCGGCGACCGGACCGCGATCATCAACGCCACCGTCGGCCTCGCCAAGGCCGCCAGGGCCTTCGACGTGCCGGCGATCCTGACCACCGTGGCCGCCGAGTCCTTCTCCGGACCGCTCCTGCCGCAGCTCCAGGCGGTGTTCCCCGACGCCAAGCCCATCGACCGCACCTCGATGAACGCCTGGGAGGACCCGGCCCTCGTCGAGGCGGTCAAGGCCACCGGCCGCGGCAGGGTCGTCATCGCAGGGCTGTGGACCGAGGTCTGCCTGGTCCTGCCGGTGCTTTCCATGATCGACCAGGGCTATCAGGTCTACGTCGTCGCCGACGCCTCCGGTGGCGTCTCCCCAACGGCCCACGAGCACGCCATCCAGCGGATGACGCAGGCCGGCGCCGTGCCCGTCACCTGGTTGCAGGTGCTGCTGGAGCTCCAGCGCGACTGGGCCCGTACGGAGACCTACGGCGCCGTCACGGAGATCGTCAAGGAACACGCCGACGCGTACGGCCTGGGAGTCGTCTACGCGCAGGCCGTCATCGGCGAACACGCCGCGGGCTGACCCGGCCCGCGCGCCGACTCCGCATCAGGGACACAACCAGGGACGGGAACAGGACACGATGGATACCGGACTGCTGATCCTCCGGGTGGTGGTGGGCCTGCTCATCGCCGGGCACGGAGTGCAGAAGGTGAGCTACCGCCTCGGGGGCCACGGCCTCGTCGGCGGGACGGAGGAGTTCCGGCACGACGGGTTCCGCGGCGGGCCGCTCACCGCCCTCGCCGCAGGCACCGGGCAGATCGGTGCGGGCCTGTTCCTGGCCCTGGGCGCACTCACCCCGCTGGCGGCCATGGTCGCCATGGGCGTCATGACGGTGGCGGCCACCGTCAAACTGCCGCACGGGCTCTGGGTGCAGGACGACGGCTACGAGTACCCGCTCGTGCTGGTCGTCGTGTCGGGAGCGCTCGCCCTCACCGGGCCGGGACGTTGGTCCGCCGACCACGCGGTCGGCCTGACGGCCTGGCCGATGTGGCTGTCGATCGTGGCCCTCGTGCTCGGCCCGTCGAGCGGGCTGCTCAGCCGGGCGGTCCTGCGCCGTCCGGCAACACCCGAGGAAGGAAAGGCCGTTGCGCGCCCTGCTGACTGACGCCCTCCGCACGCTCGTCCCGCCGCGGACGGACCGGCACGGCCCGCTGCCGCCGCTGATGCTGCTGCTGACCGTGGCCACCGGGGTGGTGGACGCGGTGAGCTACCTCGGTCTCGGGCACGTCTTCGTGGCCAACATGACCGGCAACGTGGTCTTCCTGGGGTTCGCCCTGGCGGGAGCCGCAGGTCTGTCGGCCACGGCTTCGCTCGTCTCGCTGGCGTCCTTCCTCACCGGTGCGCTCGCCGGCGGGCGGCTGGGCAACAGAACGGCGACCCACCGCGGGCGCCTGCTGGCCATGGCCAGCGGCGTCCAGACGTTCCTGACGGCCGTGGCGGCCGTCACTGCCGCGGCCGGCGGCGCCCCCTACGCCTTGATCGTCCTGCTGGGACTGGGCATGGGTCTGCAGAACTCCGTGGCCCGTCGGCTCGGTGTGCCCGACCTGACCACCACCGTGCTCACCCTCACCCTGACCGGCCTCGCCGCCGATTCGGCACCGGCCGGGGCTGCTGGACCGCGCCAGGGGCGACGGATCCTCTCCGCGCTGGCGATGCTGCTCGGCGGCGTCGCGGGCGCGGCGCTGGTCCTGCACGGGCGGCTCACCCTGGCGCTCGGGCTGGCCGCACTGCTGCTCCTGGTCACCTCGGTGACCGCCCACCGGGTCTCGGCCCCCGACGCCCACTGGGCCCCGCCGGCGGCCTGAGTACCTCCGTATCCGCCCCACCACCGACCGATTCCTCCGCCCAGTACCAGACCCGCGCCCGACCATCGGCACGGCGGAAGCCGGGGCGCGCACGACGACCGGGAGGTCCCTCATGAAGCACCGCTTGGCCCGCCGGGCGGTCCCGTTGGTGGTGGCGATCGCCACGCTGACGGCGCTCCCCACCGCCTCGGTGGCCCAGAGCACCCCGACGAGGCCGCCGGTCTCGCACCGGCAGTTCGCCGTCGGCCCGCAGTACGACTCCACCCACGTCTACGTGGCGCCGGGCACGGAGCAGGCGTTCGTGGCGAGTTGGGTGGCCACTTTCGGCGGCACCACGATCGGGCCGACCGCGACCCAGGTGACGCCCACGCCCAGCCGGACGCTGTCCGAGCTGGTGCTCTCCCCGGTGGGCACGCTGTCGGTGTTCGACTTCACCACGCCCGTGCCGTACCCGTTCGGCACCGAGCGCACCGGCTGGCTGGTGACCGATCTCGACCAGGCGGTGCGGGCCGCCAGGGCCGACGGCGCGGCCGTGACCGTGGCGCCCTTCGCCGATCCGATCGGCCGGGACGCCGTCGTCCAGTTCCCCGGCGGGGTCAGCGCCCAGCTCTATGTGCACACCGCTCCGCCGTCCTACCCCGACCTGGTGAGCGTGCCCGAGAACCGGCTCTACCTGTCGCCGGACGCGGTGCGCGCCTTCCTGCGGAGCTACCTCTCCTTCACCGACGGCCGGATCGTCTCCGACGACCGGCAGGCCGACGGCGCCGCCATCGGCCTGCCCGGTACGACGTACCGGCTCCTGCGCCTCACCTCCGGCTTCGGCACCACCACGGTCACGGTGACGGACGGTCACCTGCCGTACCCGTTCGGCCGGGAGCTCACCGGCTACGGCGTGCCCGACCTCGGCGCGACCCTGAGGCGGGCGAAGGCCGCCGGCGCTTCGGTGCTGTGGGGGCCGGTCTCGGTCAGCGGCCGGGACAGCGCGATGGTGCGGTTCCCGGGCGGCTATGTCGCGGAGATCCACGCCGACCGGTGACCGGCACCGGGGCGGGTCGCGCTCGTCCCCGGCGGGCGGCCCGCCCCCTCGCCTGCCTGCCACTCACGCGGGCAGACCCCGTAGGCGGCCCGGAACGCGCGGCTGAAGTGACTGGCGCTCACGAAGCCCCAGCGGCCCGCCACCGCGGCCACGGTCGCCCGCCCCGCCGTCGGACGGGCGAGGTCCCGCCGGCACATGTCCAGCCGCTGGCGCTGGATCCAGCGGGCCACCGTCACGCCCTCGAAGCGGAAGAGCTTGTGCAGATATCGCACCGAGACGTGGTGGGCGGCCGCGATGCGCTCCGGCGTCAGGTCCGGGTCGCCCAGGTGCCGCAGGATGTGGTCCTTCACCCGCGCCAGGGTCGCGAGGGCCGCCTCGGGCGCCTCCGGAACCGGCCGGCCGCGGCGTTCGTGGGCGAGCACCGCGAGCAGGTCCAGGGCCGTGGTGGCGAGCCGGCCGGCCGGGCACGGCTCCAGTAAGTCGGCCGCCCGGGAGAGGCGTTCCAGGTAGGCGGCCACCAGTCGGGCGGTGCCGCTGCCGGTGTCGAAGGCCGTCGCGGTGAGCACCCGCAGGTCCTCCTCGGAGACGCCCACGGCCGACCGGGGCCAGTGGAAGGCCGTGAAGGCGAAGGGCTCCGCCAGTTCCTTGGCGAACGGCTGCCCGGCGTCGGAGATCGCGAAGGTGCCCGGTCGCAGCTCCACCTGGCGGCCTGCCTGGACCAGCCGCGCGGTGCCGCGGTGCTGGAGCGCCAGCGTGAGGTGGTCCTCCCCGCCGCGGGCGATCAGCCTCCCGCTGCGCTCGACCCGTTGCGGCCCGGCCTGGACCACGGAGACCTGGAGGGTGCCCAGGCGGTGGCTGGTGAGGGTCGCGGGCGCGGGCGCGGCTTCGAGCAGCGACACGTCCAGCGGGATGAAGGTACCGGAGACGGCCTCGTGCCAGTACGCGGCCCGATCGGCGGGCGGTACCTCGGCGGTGTCGAGAACGACGGACATCAGCACTCCTCGCAGGATTCTCGGTCAGGGCTCACCGGGAGCAGGGGCTCGCCGGGAGGGGTGGGGCAGGACGACGTGCACGGTGGCGGGCCGGGACGGCGCGGTCCGGGCGGCGCCGGTGGGGCGGAACGTGTCGAGCAGGAGGCACCCGTGCACGGCGTCCGGATCGGCCTCGGCGGTGCCCGAGGCGCACTCCCGGGCCAGCCGGCCGCGGCAGGCCGCGTCGCCGAGCGACCGGTCGAGCCCCGGAAGGAAGACCGCCGCGGAGGGCTCGACTCACGGCCGCCGGCGGGCGGTTCGGTGATGTGTCAGCGGGGGTCGTCGGACCGCCGCGCGCGCCATTCGTGCGGCGGGACGCCGTAGGCGGCGCGGAAGGTCCGGCTGAAGTGCGCCGGGTCGGCGAAGCCCCACCGCTGGGCGACGGCCGACACGGTCGGCGCCGTACGGCCGCCGCGGCCCAGTTCGCGGGCGCACGCCTCCAGGCGGCGCTGCCGGATGAGCCGGCACACCGTCACGTCCTCGCCCTCGAACAGTCGGTGCAGGTACCTCACCGAGATCTGGTGGGCACCCGCGATCCGCTCGGGCGTCAGTTTCGGGTCGTCCAGATGGTGGTCGATGTACTGCCGCACCCGTCGGACCAGGTGCTCGTTCGGGCCGGCCGGCCCGTCCGCCGCTCGTCCGACGGCCAGTTGGGCGACGAGCGCGCTCACGAGGTCGGCCACGCTGCCCGCCAGCCGGTCGCCGACCGCAGCGGGGAGGGAGTGCGCGGACGCGGCCAGGGTGCCGAGGAAGGACGACAGCACCGCCCCGCATCCGTCCATGGGACCGACGGCCGTGCCCGCCGCGTGCCGCAGATCGCGCTCCGGCACGCCCGACAGCCGAAGCGGCAGATGGAACAGATGGGTGCGAAAACGCTCCGGGTAGTCGACGGAGTACGGCCGTGTCGCGTCGTACAGCGCGAGCCCGCCCGGCGGCACCTCCGCCCGGCGCCCGTCCTGCTCCAGTACGGCCCGGCCCGACGCCTGCACCCCGACTCCGACCTGCGGCTCGGCATGCGGGGCCTGCGCGATCAGGGCGGCCGTGCGCGACACTCGGGCGGCGTCCGCCTCCAGCGTCGAGATCCGCACGTATCCGAGCCGGCGCGACACCAGGCTCCCGTCGAACGGCTGCCCGGTGAGCGGGACCACCTCCACCGGCACCAGCGTCCGCGATATCGCCTCGCCCCAGGACGCCGCCTGGTCCTCGTCCGCGACCGACTCGGTCTTCACCTGCGAGTCCAACCTGACCGCCCTTCCTCCGAAGTCCTGCGCAGTCAGCGTGGCCCGGGGGCGCGGCGGCGGGTTAGGTCATCTGACTGCCGTCCCGTGGCGGCGTCGCAGGGCCCGGCGGGCGCGCGGACAGGTCAGCGGGTGCCGAGGGCATGGGCGAGCGCGGCCCGCGAGGTGATGCCGAGCTTGGGGAAGATCTTGTAGAGGTGGGCCGCGACGGTGCGGGGCGACAGCCGGAGCCGCTGGCCTATCTCCTTGTTGCTCAGGCCGGTCGCGGCCAGGCGGGCGATGCGCAGCTCCTGGCCGGTCAGCATGGCCGACTCCGGCACCGGCCCGCCCTGCGACGGCGTCACCGGTTCACCGGCGGCCCGCAGTTCCTCCTCGCACCGCCGCGCCCAGGGGTCCGCTTGGAGGCGGTGGAACACGTGGTGCGCCACGCGCAGCACCTCCCGGGCCCCGGGCCGGTGGCGCCGGCGCAGCCACGAGCCGTGGGCGAGCCGCAGGCGGGCGAGGTCGAACGCCCACTGCTCGGCGCCCGGTACGGCATACGCGGCGCGGTAGGCGGCCTCGACCTCGTCGTCGTCATCGTCCTCGGCGGCCGCGGCGGTGGCGGCCGCGAGGAGGAAGGCGTGCCGGCCGGAGATCTCCGCGGAGCGTGCCGTCCGCCCCGCCTCGACGTGTCGCCGTGCCTCCGCAAGACGGCCGGTGTGCACGGCGGCCGTCACCAGGTCGAAGACCAGTCCGTGGTGCCAGGGGGGACCGCTGGGCAGTCGCCCGGGCGGGGTGAGCTCGCAGAACTGCGCGTAGGCGTCCTCATAGCGACCGTGGGCGAGCGCGGCCAGGCCGCGCAGGTGGGTCAGGCGGTCGAGCACGTACCGCATCCGGGCGCGGCTGGCGGTCGGCCTGATGGCCGCTTCGACCTCCCGCAGTGCGGCCTCGTCGCCCCGCCCGGCCAAGAAGTGGGCGTGGCACTGACGGAGCATCAAAGCGTTGCAGTGGTAGCCGAGTTCGTCCGCGATCTCTGCCTCGCGCAGGCTGACGCCCGCCTGGTCCCAGTGGCCGAGCAGGAAGTCCTGGTGGCACTTGGCCTTCGCCACCGAGCCCTGGGTGGCGTAGCCGTGCAGCCCGGTGAGGCGCTGCCACAGGTCGCCCTCGGGGCAGTCGAGCGCCGAGGCGGTCCACAGCAGGAGCCAGGCCGCGCCTGCCTCCTGCTCCTGCGTCATGCCATCGGCCGCCGCCCGTAACGCGGTCGCCATGTCCGGGCCCGGGTCGGTCCAGGCCCGCAGGCAGAGCCGGCCCGCCTCGGACACGTGCTCCCGGTGCCGTTCCAGAGCCCGCCACGCGCAGGGATCGTCTGTGTAGGTGGCCGCCAGCAGCAGCTTGAAGTAGACCTGCTCCACCAGTCCGCCGAAGGCGTCGGCGCCCGGCGCCGTCAACGCGTCGAGGGCGGCGGGCAGCAACGCGGCGGAGGACTCGAAGTCGATCCGGTGGCTCTGATCGACGTAGACCACCGCGTAGGCGAAGAGCGGTGCGACGTCCTGCGGAACCGTGCTGGCCTTCAGTTCGTCGACGAGGGCGGCGGCGTGACGCAGCTGCCCGCCGCGGGCCGCCATCACCGCGGCCCAGGTGAGCCGACGGGCGCGATCGCAGGAGCTGGGGCTGAGGACCGCGGCGCGCTCCAGCAGGAGTGCGCCCTCCGCGTCGCCGCCGCGGCGGGCGAGGTCGCGGCCGGCCTGTTGGAGGCGGTGGGCGAGGTCCTCGTCCGGTGGCAGCGCGGCCGACGCCTCGTGGACCAGCCGTCGGGGGTCGTCCGGTGCGAGGGCTGCCGCCAGGGTGCGGTGGGCCTCGCGGCGCGCGGTGTCGGAGGCTGCCCACACCACTGCGGTACGGACCAGGGGGTGACGGAACACCAGGTGACCGGCCGCGTCGAGCCGGGCCAGGCCGTCCGCTTCGAGCCGCTCCAGGGTCTCTCGTACCTCCTCGTCCGCGACGGCGCGCAGCCATGCCCCGCTGGTGAACTCCCGGTCGGTGGCCAGGGCACCCAGCAGGAGGAGGCGCCCGGCCTCCGGTGTCATCGCGGCCAGCCGGTCGGCGAACATCCGCTCCAGCTTCCGCCCCAGGGGTAGCAACACCGGCAGCGGAGCGACGCCTCGCTGCTGGTCTGCCGTCAGCTGCCTCGGCAACTCCATCATCGCCAGGGGGTTGCCGGCCGCCTCCGCCAGGACCCGGTCCCGGGTGGTCGCCGCCAGTTCGGGGTGGCAGGCGGCCAGCAGCAGGGCTGCCTCCGCCCGAGGCAACGCCCGTACGTCGACGGCCTCGGCCGACCAGGTCTGGGCGGGCGGGCCGTCCGGGCGGCTGGCTCCGACGATCACCAGCGGCAGATCGGCGCAGCGCCGCTGGAGGAAGGCGAAGACGGTCGCGCTCGACGAGTCGATCCAGTGCAGGTCGTCCAGGAGGAGCAGCACGGGGGCGGTCCGCACGGCCTCGTCCAGCAGCGCCAGCGCGGCGGCGCCGACGGCGAACCCGCTCGGGGTTCCGGGCCGGATACCGAGCGCGCTTTCCAAGGCGTGCCGCTGGTGGACCGAGAGGGCGCCCGAACGTTGGAGCAGCAACCAGAAGGCCTGGTGGAGCGCCCCGAACGCGAGGTCCGTCTCCGCCTCGGCGCCGACCGCCCGCAGGACGGTGAATCCGCGCTCGCGCGCCGCGCGCGCCGCCCAGGCCAGCAGCGTGCTCTTGCCCATGCCGGCTTCGCCGCGCAGCAGCACCGTGGAGCCGCTCGCACCGTCCTCTGCCTGGACCAGGGCCGCGGTGAGCACCTCCGTCTCCCGCTGCCGGCCGACCAGGACCGGAGCCTGTCTGTCTTCCGCCACTCTTCGTTCCCCCTGGGTCGACCGGCCCGCTCCCTCGGGCGCTCAAGGTTATCGCCCGTCAGGCCGCGTGATTCCACGGTGTGTACGACGGCGGAAGCGCACCGTGGCGGGGAGCCCGGGGCGTGGCGACCGTCGGTGTGCCAAGAGGAGAAGGCGGCTGCGTGCAGAGTCCACCAGAGTCCACCGCACCGTTCCAGGCGGACCGGCTCCTTCCGAGGACGTCGCGCCGTCGGCAGCCCCGCTGCCTATCCCAGACGGTCGGCCCAGTCCTCCGGGACTCGTCCCGCGGGGCCGGGGGTGGGCTGATCAGCCGGGTGGCTCTCCGGGGGAGCCAGCTGCGGTCCCGAGGCGTACATCTGTGAGGTCTCGTAGTCCCAGAACCAGGTCTCGCCCGGTTCGAAGCTGCGGATCACCGGGTGACCGGTGGCCCGCGCGTGGGCCGTCGCGTGCTTGGCGGGCGAGTCGTCGCAACAGCCGATGTGGCCGCACTGTGCGCAGCGTCGCAGGTGGAACCACCAGCCGCCGCCGGCGTCGCACTCGACGCAACCGGTTCCGCTGGGTGGGACCGAGGCGTCGATTCGGTTCGGGGAAGTCATGACGGCTCCTGTGGGGCACGGGGGTCGGCGGAGGCCAGCGGGAGGCGCACCTGGAAGCGGGTGTCGCCGGGGACGGAGTGGAACCGCAGGTCTCCTCGGTGTTTGTTGACGACGATGCGCCATGAGATGTCCAAGCCGAGGCCTGTCCCCTCCCCCACCGGCTTGGTGGTGAAGAACGGGTCGAAGACCCGGTCGCGGATCTCCGCGGGGACTCCGGGACCGGTGTCGCGGAACTCGACGAGGAGATGGTCCCCCTCACGCGCGGTGCGTACGGTCAACGTGCCGCCGGCGCCGGTACTGTTCATCGCCGAGACGGCGTTGTCGATCAGGTTCGTCCATACCTGGTTGAGTTCGCCGGGGTAGGCCGGGATCTTCGGCAGGCTGCGGTCGTAGTCCTTGACGACGGTGATGTGGGGGCCGATCTTCGCGGACACCATCAGCAGGGTGCTGTCCAGCAGTTCATGCACGTCCGCGACCTGGTGGGGCGCCCGGCCGAGTTGCGAGTACTGCTTGGCCGCGGTGACGAGGGCCGAGATACGGTTGGTCGACTCCTCGATCTCGTTCATCAACAGTTCGGTTTCCACGGTGTAGTTGAGCCACCGCACGGCGCCTTCGAGGGTGTCCCGGTCCACGGCTGCGGCGATCTGGTCCAGCCAGTCGGTGTCGAGGCCGGCCTGTGCGAAGGTCGGTGCGAGCTGCCATCCGTCCCCGATGCCGTGGTCCTCCAGCCAGTCGGAGACGGCGTCCTCCCGGTCCGCGGCTTCCAGCGGGCTCAGGGTGAGGGTCTTGGCAACGCGCTCGGCCGTGCGTTCCTGGACGTCGACGAGCGTCTCCAGGCTGTCGCGCCGGTACGGGCCGGCCGCGATGATGCCGAGCTTGTGGCGCATTCCGGCCACCCGCTCGCGAAGCGCGGAGGTGGCCCGCACGGCCGCGGCGGCGGGATTGTTCAGCTCGTGGGTCAGCCCTGCGGACAACGACCCGAGAGCCAGGAGCCGTTCCCGCTGGCCGACGGCCTCCTGGGCGCTCTTGACTCCGAAGAAGAGGCCCTCCAGCAGGTGCACGGCCATGGGAAACCACTCGCGCATGATCGCGGCGAAGGTCTCCGCGGGCAGTACGAAGAAGCGTGAGGGCTCGGTGACACGCAGGGAGCTGTTGTACACCTGCCGCAGGCGGTCACCCAGGTAGGACTGGAAGGCTCCCGCGTACACCCCGCGGCTGGAGCTGCGGCTGACCTCCACGTCGTAGTCCCCGATCCGGCGCGAGAGGACGACGGTCCCTTCGAGGAGCACGTAGAAGCACGTGGCGGCCTCGCCCTCCCCGTACACGGGCCCGGGTTGGAACTCCTCCACCCGGCCTTCGCGGCAGAGCCGGGCGAGCTGGTCGGGGGACAGCTTCTCGAACAGGAACAGCGAGCCGAGTTCCTCCTGACTGCACGGCATCGACCGGCCGTTCATGACTGCTCCAGATATCGGTGCACGAGCATGACCGCCATGGCGCCCTCTCCGACTGCGGAAGCGACACGCTTGGCGGACTCGGCGCGGGCGTCGCCGGCCACGAACACGCCGGGGACGTTCGTTTCCAGGTGGTAGGGCGGCCGGTCCAACTCCCAGTCGGCCGGCGGGCGTCCGTCCGCGGTCAGATCGGGGCCGGTCAGGATGAACCCGCGGGAGTCCCGGAGCACCGAGCCCGCCAGCCAGTCGGTCAGCGGGGCCGCGCCGATGAAGACGAACATCCACTGGGCGTCGACGAGTTCGGTGTGGCCGGTCGTCGTGTCGCGCAGGGTGATCTGTTCCAGTTGATGCGAACCGTGGACGTCGTCGACGACCGTGTTGGTGCGCACGGAGATCGTGGGCGTCTCCTCGACCTGCTGGACGAGGTAGTGCGACATCGAGGCGGACAAGGACGGTTTACGCACCAGTAGGGTGACCGACTTGGCGCTCCGGGCCAGGTATATCGCGGCCTGGCCGGCGGAGTTCGCGCCACCGACGATGTACACGTCATGGCCTTGGCATGCGGCCGCTTCGGTCAGGGCCGAGCCGTAGAACACTCCGCAGCCGGTCAACTCGGGCACGTGAGGTGCGTCCAGTTGTCGGTACGACACGCCGGTCGCGAGAATCACGGAGTGCGCGGCGACGGCGGAGCCGTCCGAGAACCGGACCACGCGCGCCGCGCCATTGATCTCCAGCCCGGTGACCTCGCGCGCGGTCAGAATCTCGGCGCCGAACTTCGCCGCCTGCCGCCGGGCCCGGTCGGTGAGCTGCGCCCCGGACACGCCGTCGGGAAAGCCGAGATAGTTCTCTATGCGCGAGCTCTGACCTGCCTGGCCTCCGGTCGCGGAGCGTTCCACGAGGACGGTCCGCAGGCCCTCGGAGGCTCCGTACACCGCCGCTCCCAGACCGGCCGGTCCGCCACCGATGATGACGAGGTCGTAGAAGTCGGTTGCCGGGGTCGTCGCGAGGCCGACGTGGGCGGCGAGTTCCCGGTCCTCGGGCTCGACGAGGGCCGTGCCGTCCGGAGTGACCACCAGCGGGAGCCGCAGGCCGTCCTGGCCCGCGGCACACAGCAGCCGGCGGCCTTCCGGATCGTCGGACGAGTACCAGCGGTACGGCACCTGGTTGCGGGCCAAGAACTCCCGTACGGCCGACGAGCGCGCCGACCAGCGGTGTCCGACGATCTTGGTGATGGGGACCGGCCGGTGATCGGTGGCCCGCCATGCCTGCAGGAGATCGTCGAGGACCGGGTACAGCTTCTCCTCGGGCGGCTCCCAGGGCTTGAGGAGGTAGTGGTCGAGGTCGACGACGTTGATCGCGTCGATGGCCGCGTTGGTGTCCGCGTACGCGGTCAGCAGCACCCGCCGGGCGCCGGGGTAGATGTCGATGGCCTGCTCGAGGAACTCGATGCCGTTCATCTTCGGCATCCGGTAGTCGGCCAGGATCACCGCGACGGGGCCGCCGCGCAGCTTCAGTTCGCGCAGGGCGGCAAGGGCGGACTCGCCGGACTCCGCGCGTACGACGCGATACGACGCGCCATAGCGTCGCCGCAGGTCACGGGCGACGGCACGCGACACACCCGGGTCGTCATCCACGGTCAGGATGACGGTCCGCGCCGGGCTGGCGGCCTGATCCATAGGCATCCCATCCCCGGGTCGATCGCCTTTCCGCACCGACTTCACGCGCCTGACCGGCACGCGAGTACGTCACCGCTGTCCATTTTATGGGCGATCATCACGATGCGCCATGCAAGATCGGAAGCGCTGCCGACGACCGGGGACGGCGGACCAGCCGACGGCCTGGCCACCGAGACCGTCCTGCGCCGCCTGACCTACGGGCCCCCGGCCTAGCCACTGCACGGGCCTTGCCCGCGTCGCCCGAGCGCGGTGGTCCATTGGACGCCCTGTGACTGCCGGGCGCGGCGTGGCGGATCCCCAGCGCTCTACTGAAACCGATCATGAGCCTATGGCGGAATCGGTGCGTGACCGAGTCCGGGAGCATCTCGCGGCGCCCCGGACGCCGGCCGTGTTCGGCAATCCGGGGTCGACGGAGTTGCCGACCTTCCGGGAAGTGCGGTGGCGGCACCTGCCCGTACGGCAGGGCGGCGGCTACTACAACGCGGCCAGCGGTGGTCTGGGCCGGGCTCTGCCCGCCTCTGTCGGCATCGCCCTGACCGACCCCTCCCGCCCCGTGGTCTGCCTCCTCGGCGACGGCTCCGCCCCGTACTCGATCCAGGCCCTCTGGACGGCCGCCCGGCTGGGCTTACGGCTGATCGTCATCGTGTTGAACAACGGCGAATACGCCGCGATGAAAGCCCTCTCCCGCACCTTCGGCGCCCACCACCCGCCCTCCTACGACCTCCCCGGCATCGACATCACCCACCACGCCCGGGGATACGGCTGCACCGGCCTGCGCACCGAAGGGCCCGGCAGCGCGGCCGAAGCCGTCCACAGAGCTCTCACAACGCAAACCACCACCCTGATCGGCATCCCCATCGACCCGCGCACGGCAGCCCTGTACGCCTGAACACAACCACGCCCCACAGTCAGCGTGGATTCAAGAGCCTCGCCCCCGGATCGGGGCGGTATCGATCGAGGAGAGCACTAAAGGTGAAGGTTATCGGTTTCGAAGAGCACTATAAAATTCCGGCTATTCATGAGGCGAACAAGAACAGCCCGGGCGAGTTGATCTACGACGTATGGAAGAAGGCGGGCCGGTTCGAGACGGATGCTCAAGGCGGCTGGCCAGCGGGCATCTACGATTTGGGGGAGGGTCGGATCGCCGCTATGGATGAGGCGGGGATCGACGTGCAGATCCTCTCGCACACCTACCCCGGCCCAGAGATCCTTGAGCCCTCGATCGCGGTCGACCTGACCAGGCAGGCGAACGACGCCGTCTCAGCTGCGATCTCGAAGCATCCCGAGCGGTTCCTTGGTTTCGCCACCTTGCCGATGCGTGACCCAGCGGCTGCCGCAAGCGAGCTTGAGCGCGTTGTCCGTGACCATCGTTTCGTGGGGGCCCTGATCAACGGCCACGTAAACGGGCGTTTCCTCGACGACAAGTTCTTCTGGCCGGTGTTCGAATGTGCCGAGGCCCTCAACGTGCCGATCTACCTGCACCCCACCCTGCCGCCACAGCCGGTGATCGACGCCTATTACAGCGGATTCGATCCGTATGTCTCGACCAACATGTCTGCTGCCGGGCTCGGCTGGCACCTTGACACCGGGATCCACTGCATCCGTCTGATCCTGGGCGGGGTGTTCGACCGGTTCCCCAATCTGCAGATCATCGTGGGTCACCACTTCGAAGCATTGGGCTGGATGGCATGGCGGACGGACTACTCGTTCATTGGGGAGGCGAGCGGCGGCCTCAAGCGCACCGTCAAGGAATACCTCCGCGAGAACTTCTACGGCGGCATCCTCGCCGGCGACTTCAGGAACCAGGAATCCGGCGATGTGGACAGCAGCTGGAGTCTGTCCTACAACGCTTTCCGTGCCATGGTCGGCGTTCTTGGGATCGACCGGATTCTCTTCACCACCGACTGGCCGTACGCCAACATGAAGGCCGCTCGCCAATTTCTGGACCATATGCCCATCAATCTTGGCGATAAGGAAAAGATTGCCCACCTCAACGCCGAGCGCCTGCTCAGGCTCTGAAGGGCTTCTTGGAGATCCACCCGCACGGGGACCCCGTCGCCGCCTCCATGACGGACGACCAGGCCGGCACCGGCCTGCGCTCCACATCACGTCACTGCGCGTGCAGGCCCCGCGATGCTGTGAGCGCCGACGGCTGATCACGCATGCCGAGTCGCCGACCTGCCCGGGGGCGCGGGGCAGTTGCCGAGGCGGCGTGCTGCTGTGCAGCCCAGCACGTTGAACGCCTTGTGCGACCTCGGTGCCCTGTTCGCCGAAGAGTAGTGACAGACCGCTCCCTCACCGGCGCTCCCCTCCTGTGACCTCCAGCAAAGGAACGCGAAAACGAACAGTTCACCGGCAGCCTCGGCATCGGCCGCATGAGGTCGCACAGCAGCGCTGCGGTTGCCGGTGGTTACCGGCTACGAGAGGCGGGCGAAAAGATGGCGGATGGTGTCGAACATGGCGGTCGACGTCAGGGCACGTTCGTGAGCTGCGGCTTCCTCGGTGGCCGTCATCACCCGGGTCTGCCAGCCGCGTTCGGTCAACCGCTCGGTCGGGCTGGGCCGTTGGGCGCTGCTCATCAGGTCAGCCATCTGAACGCCCATGATCGCGGCGTTCTGCTGCATCACCGGGTCCTCCAACGCACGGCGGACATCCTTGAAGTACTCGGCCGCCAAGTGGCTGCCAGGGGCCGACAATCGGTGGATCTCGTGCAGGAGGTGTTCTTCGGCCTCGGGCGGGAGGAACGGCAGCAGCCCTTCGGCGAGCCACGCGGTGGGGCGGGACGGATCGAACCCCGCGCTCTCCAAGACCGCGGCCCAGTCGTCCCGGAGGTCCACGGCGGTCGGCCGCAGTGCACAGCGCGGCTCGGCCCCGGCCTCGCGCAACACCCGAAGCTTGAAGTCCAGCACACGAGGCTGGTCGATCTCATAGACGGCCGTACCCGCCCGCCAGCCCAGCCGAAACGCCCGGGTGTCCAGGCCGGAGGCGAGGATCACCACCTGCGTGACACCGTCGTCGACAGCGCGCAGGAAGTAGTCGTCGAAGGCTCGGGTGCGCAGCGCCAGATAGTCGACCAGGTGCGCCCAGGAGCCGCTGCCGGCGGCAGAGGCGTCCACGGTGGTCGGTAGCGACACCGGCGCCTGGGCCGCGGCGACGAACCCTGCGGCGTAGGGATCCGCAGCGAGGGGGGCCGGGCGGCTGGTCTCGACGGCTCTGGCCGCTGCCACACCCAGTGCGGTGATCCCGACGCCGGTCACGATGTCCCACTGCTGATCCGTACTCACCACAGCCTCCACGGTCCCGGCCGCGCCCAAGGGACGCCGATCGTCACCGAAATCGGCACGGCCATGGATCTGCTCGCATGGTAGGTGCCACATACACGCTCTGGCCAAGGTCGACATCGAGCCATTCGGTCGAGGCCCCCTGCGCCACCGGCCTCGCCTAGAAAGGCCGGCGGCCCAGGAGTTGACCCGCGAGGTGTCCGGATGCCCGCGCGCGGATACGACGTCGAACGCCTCGGGGGAGGCGGCAAAACGGAGTACCGGTAGCGGACGAGGTCGATGCTGCGCCGGCGCTCGCGCACGGCGTGGGCGTCGTAGCGGGTGAAGTCGCCGGCAACGTGGATCAGACGCGGCGCGCTCCACAGGCATACGGACGCGGCCGTCGCCCCGAGCCGCTCGCGGACCAGGGCACGGAAGGCGTGCTTGTGGGCCACGCGCCAGGGTATGCAGTGGAGCAACGGCGCCGAGCCGACCGCGAGGTCGTGCGCGGTGGCCCCGCGTTCGGACGGGACTGGGCAGGGTGGGCGTCAGCGGCCGCGGCGGTACCGGCCATCGTCTGCGGGCCTGGTCAGCCGAGGGTCACCGTGCAGCAGTGTGTCGCTCCGGCCGCGCCTGGGGTCACGCGCAGTCTCAGGGAGTCTCCTGTGCCGAGCACCTCGATCGTGTCGTCGTGGGAGGTCACCGCCGCGACCTTCCGGTTCCACGTGATGCCGAACGGCTGGTCCGTGCGCTTGGGATCGGATACGCACAGGGTGCCGGTGGTGCCGCTCTCCCGGGTGAGGATTGAGGCGGGCGCCTCGCAGACGAACGGACCGACTGTTCCGGAGTACCAGAAGTTGACCGCCCGCAGACCGAGCCGCGGCACCGAGATCCCCTGCTGCTTTTCGTTGTTGGCGTGGATCGTCAGCCATGTGGTGACATCCGAGCGCTCCTTCACGGTGGCGATGCTCGCGCCGGGCAGGACCACATAGGCATGGTTGGAGCCGGGTGGCTTGGTCTTCCCGTGAGCCAGATACAACGTGAGGTAGCGACGGGTGAGGGGGGTCGTCGATCCGCCGGTGTTGATGTCGCGCCAGCAGCCGGTGCGCTCCTCGCGGCGGGCCTGGAGGTTGACGCCGCCGATGAAGATATAGCCGTGGAATCCGGCGAGGTGTGCCCACTTGGCGCCGGTCAGCGTCGCTGACCAGGGGAGGGTGCCCGGCTGGGCCTCGCCGTCCACGGTGAGGGTGTGGGTGCCGCGTTCGCCGAGGTTGCGGTTGTCGACGATGGTCTCCACACCGACCCCGTCGGAGCTGTTGATGTCCGCGCCCAGGCACACCACGCAGTCGTCCAGGAAGAACCATGACTTCTTCGCTCGCAGTGTGCTGCCCAGTCCTCTGATGTTCTGGCCGATCGCGGCGTAGGTGCCGTCCGTGGCACCTCCCACCCACCGCACGTCGGGGCAGGACGCGCCCCAGTCACCGCCGTGTCCGTCCTTGAGCTGCTTCTTCGACACGGTGGTGCCAGGCAGCCGGTACGGGTCGACCGTGGGCCAGAAGGCGTCGGAGTACTGGCCCAGTCCGGTGGTGGAGTTCCAGACGTAGAGCATTCCCTGGCCGGTGTGCCAGCCGCGCAGATTCTCACCGTTGCCGGTCTCGTAGTGGGTGATCTTCCAGGAGGCCATGGACACGGCCGCCGCCCAGGTGGGCCTGCGGTGCACGGCACGGGCCATGGCCGGGAAGAGCATGTGCCGGACCGGTTCGGGCGCGGGGGCCGTGCCCTCGTCGTCCAGCAGCGGCTTGATCCGCGAGAGCGTGTCGATGCCCAGGCCGGCGAGCGGGTCCTTGACGTAGGTGTCGTGTGTGAGCCAGCCCTTGGCCATCGACCGCCAGCGCGCACGCTCGACGGCGGACGCGGACTCGGCCAGCAGCACGACGGCGGCGATCACGCCGCGCCCTCGTCCGTGGTCGCCGCCGGGGCGGCTGATCGCGCGACCGGAGACGTGGTCCATCATCAGGCCGTTGTAGAGGCAGGGGGCGTAGGACCTGTCGACGGCGTCGAAGACGTTTTGGGCCTGGGGATCGGTGACCGCCCACCGTGAGGTGCCGAGAAGGGCGAGCAGTCGTGCCAGGCCGTCGAGCAGGACCTGTCCGTAGCTGCCGGTGTAGGCGACGGTGGTGTGCTGAACGAACGAGCCGTCGGCGTACATGCCGTCGCCGGCGGTCACGTACGGGAACACCGGGGAGAGTGCGTCGCGGGCCAGGGCGATCTTCGCCGACCGTTCGCCCACGGCGCCGCGCAGTGCGAGCACGCGGCACAGGTCGACGCGGTTGGCGCCGGTACTGGTGCCCGTGTAGGAACCGACCGCGGAGTCGGGGACGAAGTGGTCGACCGCCCGCAGACAGCTGTCCCGGTCGGCGGGCGCGAGGTGCGGGTGCAGCAACACGCAGGTGTCCAGGAGGCGTTGCGGGGCGCCGATCTGCCAGTGGTACCAGTTGCCGTACCGCTGGGTGTTCTCGTTGTAGACCTGGTCGCGCAGGTGGCGCAGGCCCAGCAGCACGCCCTCGCGCAGGACGGCGCTCCCGGTGTGCCCGGTGCCGGGCTGGACGTATGCCTGGGCCATGGTGCGCAGGCGCTCGTAACTCTCCTGCATGTTCCCGGACTTCCGGCTCAGCTCCGTACCGGTTTTGGAGAAGTCCAGGTCGGGCCAGAGCGAGCCGGTCGCCGGAACCATGCTCCCGCGGTACCGGTCGGCGTTCACGCCGAGGGCCTTGAGCCGGGAGGCGTAGGGCTCCTCGTGGGCGGGAAAGTCGCGCCCCAGCATGATGCCGGTCCACCTGGCGCGCACGTCCGCGTACTCGTCCTTGCGGAACTTCCTGCGCCTGCGTCGGCGGTCGTGACGCTCACCGTAACTGTAGGGGAGCCCGCGGTGTCGCCCCCATCCGCGACCGCGCTCCTTCAGCTTCGTGGCTGCCGTCTTCAGATTCATGGTTGGCGTGCTTCCTTCTCCCCCGCCCGCCTCCGGGCGCTTACGGCCACCCATGCTGTACCGGCCCCGGCGGGACGGCGATCGCTCGACCGCAATCGGGGGAACGGCGGACAGGCCGCGCGCTCGCCCCAGTTGCCGTGCGGGCAGGCGCGATCACCCGTTCGGACACACCGGGGTAGGCGCCCCTGTGGGGCTCCCAGAGCATCGATGGTGTGCATGCGACCACGACAGACACATGAGGGAGCCGTCCCATGAAAAAGAACCTCATAGTCAACGGAGACTTCACCACCTACACGCTGAACCCGAACCAATGGGGTACCAGCAACCATCTGAAGGCCGCCGGCCGGCACAACGGAGATCAGTTCGTCGGGCTGGGCGGCTGGAAGTGCGGTGTATACAAAGACAAGGCGCAGCAGGTGAGCGTCCAGCAGCCGCAGGACGCCGTCGACCTCATCAACGGAGAGGCCGACGGCCAGTTCCCGAAGGCCGACGGCGACACGTTCTTCCCCAGCGAGAACTTCATCGACATCAATGGCAATGCCACGCTCGGGTTCATCGAGCAGGAGGTGGAGGTCGATCCGGAGAGCCTGTACGAGCTGACCTTCTACTACGGCTACAACATGTGGCCCGGACACGACATCGGACGGCCGACCTATCTGCGGGTCGAGGTGGAGACGACCGGGCGCCTCATTCTGCAGCGGGACTTCATCAAGTACTACACCGGCAAGAAGGGCGTCGCCTCCCAGAGCAAGCAGCCCACCAACGATCCGGCGTGGCAGAAGGGCCAACTGTTCTTCTACTCCCCCAAGGACGTGGAGAAGGTGACCGTGCGGTTCGTCAACCCCGGCCGGGCCGGAATCCACAAGGAGCTGAACGCCAACAGCGACGGCCACAGCGGCATGACCCTGGCGCACATTGCACTCAGCCCGGCCAGTGCCACCAAGCCCAGGCTGTCACTGGCCCCGTCCAACTCGCTTGTGGTGCACCCCGGTGACAAATGGAAGTACCCGGCGTTCCGTATCACCAACACAACCGCCTGCCCGGTCGAAGTGGCGGAGATCCTCTTCCACGTCCCCAGCGGCATGCGCTTCATGGAGGACTGGCTTCCCTACACCCGGCAGGACGACGCGGGCCAGGAGGACAAGGCATCCTGCGAGCGCGCGAACGAGGGCCGCACACTGTACTGCCGCGAGCTCAACCTGAAACTGGCTCCGGGCAAATGGGCCGTGGTTCGCCCGGCGGTGGAGATCGCGACCACCGCGGATCCGGGTCAGTACCCGGTGGAAGCCTCTTTCGGCCCGCCGTTCCTTACGGAGAAGGTGTACAACCGCGTCGAGGTGAAGCGGAAGACGAGGCCCATCGGCAGCGGCGAGGACGCCGACAGCGCTCCGGAAGAGGACGCCGACAACAGTCCCGGATGAGGGCTTCGAATGGGCGAGTGAGGCCAACAGAGTGAATTCCGGAGGGAGTTGGCTGCTCACGCTTCCCGCATACTGCGGGCGGATAGAAGGTCTCGGAGGCAATGCCTGTGGGTTTCGCCGGATGACGATCGACCAGCACGGAGCGCACACCGACGCCGGCCGCGGTAGGGGCGGCAGCACGCCCGCAGGTCCGCCGCCGATGACGACCAGGTCGGTATCGACGGCGGCGTGCAGGGTGTTCGCCGACGTGACGGCGATGGGGTCATTCCAGCACCGATACGTTGCAGGGTGTGGGGAGTTGGGCGATCACGTGGTCTTTGGTGACGAGTTGTCCTGCGCCGATGAGGCGGCGGGCGACGACCAGGCCGGCGTCGTGCACGTCGGGGCCGGCGTCGCTGGCGCAGGCGTCGGTGACGACCGTGGGTGCGTAGCCGAGTTCGAAGGCGTCTGCGGCGGATTTCAGGACGCAGCTTTCGGTGGCGATGCCGCAGAAGACCAGGTCGGTCCATCCCTCGCGACGAATGAGGTCGGTGGCTTCCGGGGTGAAGAGGGTGTAGCCGGTCTTGTCGAGGGTCGCGTGGGCGGTGGCGGCCGGGCCGACGAGTTCGGGGACGAGGTCGGTCTCGGGCGGCCCTTGCAGACGGTCCCACTGGAAGAAGCGCTCGTAGGCACTGCCCGGGTGGTTGAAGTAGCGGGTGAAGAGCACCGGTCTGCCTGCCTCGGACCAGCGGGCGACAAGGTCGCACACCACGGGGACCACATGGCGACTGTGGTGGTTGACGAACCCGTTCTGCAGGTCGATCACGACCAGCGCTGCACTGCCGGTGTCCAACTTCCGCCTCCTTGCTCGTCTGTTCAGCCCATACTCTCTCGCGTAGCGCGTCCGGTGCGGCCCGGAGGTGTTCGGCCAGGCCGCTCGTCTTCATGGTTGCCCGGCTGCGGCTTCGGCTCGGCCCCGCTTCCGGTCTCACCGGTACGCGTACTCGGGAAGCCGGCGAAGGCTCGGCCGGTGGACCACTCCGCTCCTTGACACACCGCTCGTAGCGGTTCCGGGTTCGCGCATGGAACCGAAGCCGGGCCTGCACCGACCCGTGGGAGTGCCGAGTTGGCCTGCCGGTCTCCCCTACGGTCGAGCAGCCACGCGGAGTTGCGGACGGCGCCCGGGGCGATGACGCGCACGTCCGTGTCGGCGTGACCGCCGTCGGAGCGGTCGGGGCCGGTGAATCTCACTGGCCGGACGGCATCCTCGCGCCCGTGGTCACGCCGCCGTATCGGCGCAGTAGCCGTGCAGGAGTGCGGCCAGGATGTCGGTGAGCCGCGGGCCGACGTCGATCAGAGCGTGGGTGAGTTCGGGGGTGTCCTCGTAGAAGCGGCGCAGTTCGGTTCCCGGTGCCGCCATCTGCCACATCGCGCCTGCCATGGCGGTCGCGGTCGCGACGACATTGCCCGCCTGCCGCGGAGTCAGCGGGAGGGATCGGCACAACGCGGCGCCGACCGACTCGGCTTCGGCGAGGGCGCGCACCTTGAAGGACCGGACGGCCGCGAAGGACACGCCGCGTTCGAGGCTGAGCGGGGTGTGTGCCAGCAGGTCGCAGAAGAGCGGACGTGCGACGAGTGAGTCGGCGAGGGTGCTCGCGACAACGGAAATCCGAGCCTCGCCACTTGCCGCGCCTTCGTCGGCGAGCCGGCCGCGTACGTCCTGGGACCATTCCACCCACCCGTTCCCGGACAGACGCAGGAAGATCTCCTCCCGCGTCTCGAAGTAGCGCAGCATGGCGGACTTGTGCATGCCGACCGCCGCGGCGATAGCGGTGAGGGTCACCGCGCGCACGCCGTGTTCACCGGCCAGGCGTGTGGCCGCCTCCAGGATCGCGGCTTCACGGATGCGTTTGGCTTCGGCGCTTCGGGCGCGCTCGAACTCTGGGCGGGTCACCCGTCGAGGGTACCGCAACCACGTTGCACTATTACCGCAACGGTGTTTCACTAATGGTCTACCGAGCACGCGTGGCTCGCCACCGATGCGCCCCGCAGCCTCGCGCACTTCCTCGCCGCCACCCGGCGGCATGACCGCGGATTTCCGGTCGCCGCCGACCGGCGCCGTCACGGGAGATCACCTCAGTGAAAGCAGGTACTTCGATGTCCGCGAAAACCATCGTGATCACCGGCACCGCGAGTGGGTTCGGGCACCTGGCCGTGCGGCGGTTCGCCGAGTCCGGGTGGCACGTGGTCGCGACGGTCCGCAACGAGTCGGACCTGGACGTGCACGCCGACGTGGAGAACGTCAGGACGCTCCTGCTGGACGTGGACGACGAGAACGCCGACCTGGCCTTCGGTGAACTCGCCCGGTCCCAATTCGGCCGCGTGGACGCGCTGATCAACAATGCCGGGTACTTCCAGTCCGGCCCGCTGGAAGCCACGACGATGGACCAGGCCCACCGCCAGTTCCAGACCAACGTCTTCGGACTGATCGCACTGAACAAGGCATTCATCCCGATCTTCCGCGAACAGCGCTCGGGCGTCATCGTCAACGTCAGCTCGATCAGCGCCGATGCGGGCTTCCCCTACACGTCGGTGTACGAGGCGTCCAAGGCGGCTGTCGCGGCGCTGAGCGAGGGCCTGCACGCGGAACTGGCCGAGTTCGGAGTGGCGGTCAAGGCGCTGTTCCCGGGCAACATGAACACCGGGATCTTCAGCAAGGTGGACCGCGCGCAGGACGTCCCGGAGGACTACCTCGCGTCATGGGACGCCTTCGCCTCGCTCAACCTCGTCCGCTCCGATCCGGCACTCACCGCCGACGTGATGTTCCGGATGGTCACCGACGGCGACAGGCACAAGGTCCGTTACTACAGCGGACCGGACGGTGAGGCAATCCCGCGGGTGAAGCAGTTGCTGGGCCAGGACTGGTACTGGGAGGAGTTCAGCGCGCACAACCGGGGCGAATCCACGCCCCTGTGGGATGCGCTGATGCCGCGCCCCAAGGCAGTCGAAAGCTGAGTGGCATCCGGGCCGATCCCGCCGGTACCCACACCCCGGCCAGACATCTCACGAATGGCCGCCATAGAGGCTGCCTTTGACCGCCCGCATGGCCCTGACCTGCAGAGCAACGGCGCGGCGGAGGCCGCGATGCCCTCCGGCCGCGCAACAATCCTCACACCGACCGCGGAATCCGGCATCGCGTAGCGCGAAGACGGAATCCACCACGCGGAACGTCGCTTTTCGATGCATGTCAGCTCACGAACGGGGTGAGGAAGAAGCAGCCACGGCGCAGCCGCGCTCCGCAGCCCTCTCCCCTTCCGATACGAGGGACAACTCATGGGTTCTTTTGATCTGACCGGGCGCGTGGCCCTGGTGACCGGAGCGACCAGCGGCATCGGCGCCGCCACTGTGGCACTGCTCGCCGAGCGTGGTGCGCAGGTGGTGGTTGCGGGCCGGGACCACTCCCGCGGCGAGGCCGTGGTCAGCGCCATCTTGGACCGCGGTGGCAAGGCCGCATTCGCGCCCGCGGACCTCCGCGAGACGGAGTCAGTACGGCAGTTGGCACAGAAGGCCGTGGCCCTGGGCGGGGGCCAGGTCGACATCCTGGTCAACAACGCGGGCAGTTACCCGTTCGGCCCCACCGAGCAGGTACAGGAGCGCGACATCGACGCCGTCTACGCCCTCAACGTCAAGGCCCCGTTCCATCTGGTCGCGGCGCTCGCCCCCGCCATGGCCGAGCGAGGCAGCGGCGCGATCGTCAACCTCAGCACGATCGCCGCCGAGAACGGTATGGCAGGCATGGCGCTGTACGGGTCGAGCAAAGCGGCCGTGGAACTGCTGACCAAGGCATGGGCCGCGGAGTACGGCCCGCACGGGGTACGGGTCAACGCCGTCCGGCCCGGCCCCGTACAGACGGAGGGCACCGCCGGCATGGGCGGGGACCTCGACGCTCTGGCAGCCCAGGCCCCGGCAGGCCGCCCGGCCGCTCCGCGGGAGATCGCCGAGGCGATCGCCTACCTTGCCAGCGACGCCGCGAGCTTCGTCCAGGGCGCGGTACTGCCCGTCGACGGCGGGCGCAGCGCCGTCTGAGAACGACGCCGGCCCGCCTGGTGCGGTAGGCCATGCGGCCAGGCACGAGGACACCAGGCGGGCCCCTCGTCAGCCGAAACCGCCTGATGCGTCAGTAGTGCGTCGGCCATCACGAGGTACACGACGAGATCGCGTACCGGCATCGTGGCGGCGTTCCCCGCAATACCGGAGAAGACCCTGACGCTCGACCGTTGCCCGTCAGGCCAGTTCGGCGGTGATCTGCCAGAACGGCAGCAGAATCCTGCCCTCTCGGTCGACGGTCACCGTGTCGTCCTGCTCCGGGACGCCTGACACTTCGGGCGTCAGCTTCTGCCATTCCTGGAGGGTCAAACCGGTGGTGTAGCGGCGGGGCTCCATACGCCGGATCGTCCATGCGCCGGCGAAGGCCTCGCGCAGGCCGCGTTCGCCCATGTCGGCCGGCATCCCCAGGCGATCAGCCAACTCGCCGCGAAAGCACAGGACATGGAGTTTCGCGCCAGGCGCGCACACCCGACGCAGTCCAGCGAGGTATGCCTGCCGCTGATCGGCGTCCAGGCAGTGCAACATGGCGCTGTCGACGACCGTTCGGAAGCCTCCCGGAACAGCGACGCCGCGCAGTTCCGTCGCGTCGGCGACCGTGAAGGTCACCGGGGTACCGGCAGCGGTGGCCTTGGCCCGGCTGCGCTCGATCGCGGAGGGTGCGGCGTCGAAGGCCGTCACCTCATAGCCGCGGCCCGCCAGGAACAAGGCGTTGTCCCCGAGCCCGCAGCCGCATTCCAGAACCGGGCCGGCGATGTCACCCGCCGCCTCCAGCTCCACGACCAACGGCTGGGGGGCGTCCAGTCGCCACGGGATCAGGTCCGACCTGCGGTCGTCCGCTCCGTAGGCGATCTCACGCCCCTGGTACACCGCCTCGAAATCCATTGCCGGCTCCCGGTCGCCCAAGTGGTCACGCGCAGGATGCAGATCAGCCATCCGACCCTCACCTCTTCTAGTAGACGGGATCGTTCACTAAAGGGAGTGTAGGAGCAAAGGAACGCCAGCGTCTACTGTTGGGACCATGGCAGAAAGTGCGACACCCGGCCGCCGCCGAGGGGTGGAACTGGAGCACGCGATCTACGTCGCGACGCTCGACGAACTGACCGCGAACGGCTACGGCCGTCTCACCATGGAAGGCATCGCCGCTCGCGCAGGCACAGGCAAGGCCGCGCTCTACCGGCGTTGGCCCGGCAAGCAGCCCCTGGTTCTGGACGCCCTGCGTTACGCCCTTCCCCCGCTACCCGAACCGGACCCGAAGCGCTCGCCCCGGGAAAACCTCGCCGAATCCCTCGCCGCTTTCAGCGATGTACTGGCGGGCAAAACCCTCGTACCAGGAATCGAGTTCATCATCGACGTGCTGCACGAGCCGGACATGCGCGCCCTGTTCGCCGACAAGGTCATCGCGCCACGTCTTCAGCGCATCGAAGCGATCCTGCACGAGGGCGTGCACAGCAGCGAGTACGGCCACGAGGCCGTGCATCCGTTGGCGGCTCGCACCGGTCCCGCCCTGATAATGCAGACCTTTCTGCTCACCGGCGGGCCACCGAGCCCACAGGAGCTCGACCTCATCATCGACACCGTGCTCCACAGGAGGGCCACATCGTAGGAGCAACGGCGAGACGGGCGCCCGGGAACTCGCGTTGCCAGAAGGCACCGTGAGCGCCCCACCGCTCACGGGTCCGGATGCCATGCCGGCGCGGTCGCCTCAACGCTCCTCCGGTTCGACCGGCGGGACGATCTCCCTTTTGAGGATCTTCCCGGTGGGCCCCTTGGGCAGTGCGTCCGTGACCCATACCCGCCGCGGGTACTTGTAGGCGGCGAGCCGACGCTTGACGTACTCGCGGAGTTCCTCGGCCGTCGTGCGGGCGCCCGGTTTGAGGACCACCGCCGCACCGACCTCCTCGCCGAGATCGGGGTCGGGCAGGCCGATGACCGCGGCATCGGCGACCGCCGGGTGCTCGTACAACACGTCCTCGACCTCGCGGGGGTACACGTTGTACCCGCCCCGAATGATCACGTCCTTCGTCCGTCCGACGATCCAGAAGTACCCGTCCTGGTCGACCCGGCCGAGGTCACCGGTGAGGAACCAGCCGTCCTGGATCGCGGCGGCGGTCTCCTCGGGGCGTCGCCAGTACCGCTTCATCACGTTGTGGCCGCGGATAGCGATCTCGCCGGTTTCACCGTGCGGTACCTCCGTACCGTCATCGACCACCCGCATCTGGACACCCCGGATCGGGATGCCCACCGAGCCGGGCCTGGGTCCGGCCTGCAAGGTGTTGAACGAGGTGACGGGCGAGGTCTCCGAGAGCCCATATCCTTCGAGCACGACGCAGTCGAACGCGGCCTGGAAGTCGTGCAGCACCTGGACCGGCATCGCCGCGCCGCCGGCTAGGCACACGCGCAGCCGAGAGACGTCGTAGGCATCCAGGCCGGGCTGCCTCAACAGCCTGCTGTACACCGTCGGAACGCCGGCGAAGACGGTCACCCCGTGCCCCTCGAGGATTCCCAGTGCTTTCGCCGCGTCGAAGCGCGGCAGCAAAGTCAGGCACGCGCCGGAGACGACGACGGCGTTGAGGGTACAGGTCTGCCCGAAGGCGTGGAACAGGGGCAGCCCACCGAAAACCACGTCTTCGGCGAGGAGTTGGGCCAGATCGGTGGCCACGATGCGGCAGTTGCGGATGAGGTTGGCGTGTGTCAGTTCGGCGCCCTTTGGCTCGCCGGTCGTCCCCGAGGTGTAGAGAATGACGGCGGTGTCGTCGTCGTGCCGGTCGGTCAGCTCCTCGATCGGCGGGACGGATTCCAGCAACTCGTCGAATGCTCCGAGGCTGACGATGACCGCCTCCGCGTCCACCTGCCGCGCACCGGTGCGTGCCTCGTCGGCGGAGTCGTGCCAGGCGAACAGGAGCCGGGCACCCGAGTTGCCGAGGTAGTAGACGACCTCACGGGACTTCAGCAGGGGGTTCATCGGGACCACGATGCCGCCGGCCCGGAGCACGCCGTAGTAGGCGAGCGCGAACTCCGGCACGTCGGGCAGCATGACCGCAACACGGTTCCCCGGCTTCACACCACGGTCGCGGAGCAGCCGCGCCATGCGGGCACTGCCCTGGTCGAGCATGCGATAGGAGACCGTGACGTCCCCCAGACGCAGCGCTGGGCGATCCGGATGCGTTCGGGCAGTGCTTACCAGTAGGGATGCGAGGTTCATGCCGGCTTCTCTCAACCGTCCCCTCTCCCCGTCGTCGCAAGGAGAGGTTAGACATGGACCGCAGGACAACCACTGGGCGCTCAGTACGACCTTCGACGGGGAATTCGTGCCGAGGGACCAATCCATCGCGGTCATCGCAACGGGCGTGCCGAAGCAGGGTCTGTCGTGTCCGACGAAGAGGAGGGTCCACCGGCCGAGCTGTAGGATCGCGGTATGGCTGCGGAGCACCCCGAGGCCGCACAACAACTCTCGGTGGTCGCGGAGAACGTAGGGTCACACCTCCCAGAGGTCAGCCGTGACGTCGGCGCGTATCTTCTGGCCGAGATCCCGGAGCTCAGGGGAGACGCAACCGTCATCAAAATCCTGCTGGCGAGCGTCGCAGAAAATGTCGCCACGTTGCTGCACGTTTTCGAGAACGACATTCCCCTGGAAAAGGTCGAGGGACCGGCGGCTGCTCTTGAGTACTCCAGAAGACTTGCTCAAAGGGGAATCCCCCTGAGCGCGATGATCAGGGCCTACCGGCTCGGACACTGGCGTTTTCTGCAGTGGTGTCTGGACGAGCTCAAAAAACTGGACGCCGACGACGGCATCTCCACCGCAACCAGCCGGCGCATGCTCCAGGTGAGCTTCGGCTACATCGACCAGGTCACCGAGCACGTCATCCTGGTCTACCAACACGAACGTGACAACTGGCTGCTCAGTCAGACCGCGGCGCGCGCCGCACGCGTGCGAGACATCCTCGCGGAGAATGACGTCGACCTCAACTGGGCTGAGCCATACCTCGGTTACCGGCTTCGACAGCATCACCTCGGGCTGGTGGCCTGGCTGCCCACACTGACGGACGGAGGTGAGGGACTCGCTCGGCTCCACCGGATCACCGACGAGATCGCCCACGGACTGGCCTGCTCTGCCAGGCCGCTTTTCGTTCCTCGCGATGCAGTTCTGGCCTGGGCCTGGCTGCCGCTCGGCTCGCACGGCGGCGTCTCCTTCGAGCGACTGTCGCAGGTGCTCGAACGCAGCGATCCTGCCATCTACGTGTGTGCCGGGGAGGCGGGTTGCGGCGTCGAAGGATTCCGCTCCACACACCGGCAGGCGGTCCGCACGCAGGAACTCGCGTCAGCGGCCGATCCGGTGCCCCGATTCACCGACTTCTCCGCTGTTGCTCCCATCGCCTTGATGGCTGCGAACATCGACGACATGCGTGCCTGGGTGTGGAGCACCCTGGGCCCGTTGGCCATCGATGACGAGAACAGCACACGGCTCCGGGAAACCGCTCTGCTCTTCCTCGACAACGGCTGCAGTTACACCGCCACTGCGAGCGCTCAAATTCTGCACAAGAACACCGTGCAGTACCGCATTCGAAAGGCCGAGGAAATCATGGGACACCCGGTCCAACCAGGGCACACGGACCTGGAAATCGCGCTGCGCGCCGTTCGGTACCTCGGCTCGACGCTCCTTCGCACTCCCCCGTCGTGACCAGATCCGGTCGAGCCGTCCCACCGTGGCCTGCAACATCGCCATCACGGCGGTGCAGTCGGCCGCACGCAGCTTCTCCGGGGGCGCTTTCAGTCGTCCGTCGGAGTCGACAGGCAGACCTCGCGGCGGTGGACTACTCGCTCCTGGTTACTACCGATCTTCGTGCCAGGGCCGGGCGTGTGTCAGCGCCCCTGCCAGTGCGGTGAGCGACGTTCCGCGAAGGCATGGGCGCCCTCCTGGGCGTCGTGGGACGCCAGAACCGGTGCGGCGATCCGGTCCTGCTCGGCGAAGGCGTCCTGGTCGCGGAACGCTTGCCGCTCGTTGAGGACGCGTTTGATGGCCCGCACGGCCAGGGGCGCGTTGAGGGCGATGCTGCTGGCCAGTTCCAGAGCCCGCTTCAGGGCCTGTCCTGGATCCGTGAGCTCGTTGACCAGACCGAATCGCTCGGCGCGCTCGGCAGACAAGGGCTCGCCGGTGAGCAGGAGCTCAAGCGCGATGTTGCGTGGGATGCGTTCGGGCAGGCGCACCATTCCGCCCTCGGGCGGCACGATTCCGTAGCGGACCTCGGTCTGGCCGAAGGTGGCGTTCCGCGCGGCCACGATCATGTCGCAGGCAAGGGCCAACTCGGTGCCGCCGCCCAGCGCATAGCCCTCGACGGCGGCGATGAGCGGGGTCCTGAGCTGGGCTCGGGTGAGGCCCCCGAAGCCGCGGTCCCTGACGATGGGAGCGTCTCCGACCGCGAATGCCTTGAGGTCCATGCCCGCGCTGAATACGCCGCCGGCACCGGTGAGGATGCCGACCCTGAGGTCGTCACGAGCCTCCAGGTAGTCGATGGCGGCAGCCAGTGCCTGTGCGGTGGCCCCGTCGATGGCGTTGCGGGCCGTCGGCCGGTCAATGGTGATCACGAAAATGCCGTCGATTTCCTCGGTCCGTACGGTCGGTGTGTGCGTGGCTTTGGTCATGATGGTGTCTTCCTTCCTCCCTCGCGCTGCCGAGCGGCGGCTTCAGGCGACGGATTCGGTCCTGCGCAGCTCCTCGATTCCGGCGTCGTCGAAGCCGAGGTCGTGGAGCACGGACTCGGTGTGTTCACCCAGGTCCGGGGCCGGGCCCGGACGGACCTTCTGTTCCTGGTCCAGCCGGACGGGGCTGTCGATGGTCAGGTGCGGTTCGTCGCTGCCGTCGTCGATCGGCACGAACACCCGGTTGGCGAGGAGTTGGGGGTCCTGGGCGCACTCACCGAGCGTCTGGACGACTCCGTAGGTGAGGCCCGCGGCGTCGAGCACCTGGCGCCACTCGGCCAGGGAACGCGTCGCGAAGGTCTTGTCCAGCAGGGCGACGATCTCTGCGGCGTGGGCGCGCCGGCTCGGGATGTCGGCGTAGCGCGGGTTCTCCGCTGCCTCGGGGTGGCCGATGGCCTGGAGGAACAGGGGAACTTGCTTGTCCTCGTTGGCGAAGGCGAGGACGATCCAGCGGTCGTCTGCCGTGCGGTACATGTTCGCGAGCGCGTTCGGCGGGTCGGACCGGTCGATGGGACGGGGAGGCTTGGCACCGACCAGTACGGCCTGCAGCCACATGCTCGCCGCCCAGGCACCTTCGGCGATCAGCGAGGTCGTCACGCGTGCACCCTGACCGGTTCTCTCGCGCCGGTACAGCGCGGTCATGATGCCGGCGAACAGGGAGATCGCCGTGGAGTGGTCGCCCGAGCCGAACACGTTCATGGCCGGCGGCGCTGCCCTTTGGCGTGTGAGGTCCATCAGGCCGCTGCGCGCCCAGTACGCCGTCACGTCGAAGCCCGGCAGATGCGCATCCGGGCCTTCCTCGCCGAAGCCGGTGACGTCGGCGTAGATCAGCCGGGGATTGAGCGAGGCCAGAGCTTCGTACTCCAGGCCCAGCTTCTCGCGCGTCCGCGGCGGGAAGTTGGTCACCAGCACGTCGGCCCACCGCACCAGCCGCTCGAGGACGGTCCGAGCGCCGGGCGACTTGAGGTTGACCGCGATGCTGCGCTTGTTGCGGTTGTCCAGCTGCCAGGGGTAGTTGACCCCTTCGACATGGGGGTTGGGAGGCATGCGGCTGAGCGAACGGTATGCGTCGCCCGCATGCGGGGGTTCCACCTTGACGACGTCGGCGCCGAAGTCACCCAGGACGGTGGCCGCGGCGGGCCCGGCGATGAAGCTCGCGAGATCGACGACGTGCAGTCCTTCCAGGAGGGGCGCGTTGGTCATGACTGCTCCTAGTCCTCAACGGGGTGGCGCGCGGCGCCCGGGGCCGGCCCGCCGGCACGGGACGCCGCGCTGCACGCCGGTCAGTGGCCGGACGCCACGGGTACGAAGGCGCTGTAGCCGGTGATGTCACGGCCGACGATCAGCGCCTGAACGGTGTCGGTGCCCTCGTACGTGTCGATCGCCTCGATGTCGCACAGGTGCCGGGCCACGTGGTAGTCGAGCAGGATCCCGTTGCCGCCGAGCATGTCGCGGGCGTCGGAGAGGATGGCCCGGGCTCGTTCGGTGTAGTGCATCTTGGCAAGCGCGACCCGGGGCATCGAGTACTCGCCGTCGTCCAGGAGTTGGCTGAGCCGGTACTGCATGCACAGCATGTCGGTGATGTCCGCCAGCATCCGCGAGAGCCTGTACTGGATGAGCTGGAAGGCGGCCAGCGGCATACCGAACTGTTTGCGCTGCTTGGCGTATGCCAGCGCCGTCTCGTAGCCGGCGATGGCGGCGCCGACCGATTCCCAGGCGACGCAGAAGCGCGAGGCGAGCAGGACCTTCTCGGTGTCGCGGAAGGTGTGGACGTTCGCCAGCCGGTTCTCGGCCGGCACCCTGACGTCGACGAGGGAGATCTGTGCGTTCTGGACGCAGCGCAGAGCCGTCTTGCCCTTGATGACCTGGGCGTCGAACCCGGGTGTGCCCTTTTCGACCACGTAGCCACCCACGTGTCCGTCGTCGCCGCGGGCCCAGACGATCACGTAGTCGGCGAAAGATGCATTGCCGATCCACCTCTTGTGACCGTTCAGGACGTAGGAATCGCCGTCCCGACGCGCGGTCGACTCCAGCTTGACCACGTCCGAACCGTGTGTGGGCTCCGTCAGACCGAAGGCGCCGATCTTCTCCAGGCGTGCCATCGGTGGCAGGAAGCGCTGCTTTTGCTCCTCGGAGCCGAGCAGCGCGATCGACGTCATGGCCAGGGCGGAGTGGACCCCGGCGAACGTGGACATGCTCAGATCGCCCCGGGCCAGTTCGAGGATCACCATGCCGGCCGTCACGTTGCTCATTCCAGGGCAGCCGTAACCGGGGATCTGAAAGCCCGCGATGTCCAGTTCCGCCAGCTTGGGCACCAGCTCGAAGGGGAACTCCGCCCGCTCCCAGTACGGGTTGATAACCGGAATGACCTCCCGGTCCATGAACTCGCGGACCTTCTTCCGCAGGGCCCGCTGCTCGTCGGTGAGCAGCTTGTCCAGCAGGTAGTAGTCGCTGTACTCCGGGCCGCCGAGTACCGGCGGCTCCACCTCGGACGGCCCTTTGCCGGAGCCCGGGAATGCGCCGCTCAGGATGGTCTCGCCCGCATCGGCCGCCGGGCCGTGTGTCGCTTTCATGTGCCCTCCTCCGATCGGGAATCCGGTGGCATCAGTGGCATCGACGCTAGAAGGGAGTAGAGCCGCAGCCATTGGGCGCGGAATACCACGTTGCTGATCAAATTGGTTCTTTCACGCCAATCCGCCAGAGCGCCCTCGCGCGCCCCCCTTGCAGGACGGCGCGGGCGGACCCGCGGCGCCGTCCTGGCCGTTCGGGCCGACCCCACGGTTTCCCCTTTCAGAACCGGGCCCCGTGGTGTCCACCTCGCTACGGACGGTCGTGCGGCGACACCTCGGACACGGAACACGTCAGCACGCTCCGTGCCCGGGACCCCGCATCCGTCACGGGGAACCCCGCGGGTCGGCGGCGGACGGGGCAGCGCACCTGCCCTGTACCGCGGCACCAAGGAAACACGCGAATCCTGGGCGCACAGCCCGATGCGTCGGCGCACCCGCGGACCGAGGGTTGCCCTGTGCACACCCGCACCCCCGCACAATTCCAGGAGCAGTGACCAGCATGAAAGCGCACAGGTCCGTCCACCGCGTGGCGATCGTGGGCACCGGCACCATCGGTGCGAGCTGGGCGGCGCACTATCTCGTCCGGGGCTTCGACGTCACGGCGACCGACCCCGCCCCCGCCGCGGAGACTGCTCTGCGGTCGTACGTGCAGGCGGCCTGGGACGCGGCCGCCTCGATCGGGCTGGCGCCCGGAGCCTCGCCCGACCGGCTGCGCTTCACCACCGACCTGCACCAGGCCGTCGCGGACGCGGACTTCGTACAGGAGAACGCGCCTGAGCGCCCGGAGCTCAAGGTCAAGCTGTTCGCCGACATCGACGACGCCTTGCCGCCCGACGCGATCATCGCGTCGAGTTCGTCGGGCATCACGATGAGCGTCATCCAGGCCGAGTGCCGACACCCGGAACGGAGCGTCATCGGTCATCCCTTCAACCCGCCGCACATCGTGCCGCTGGTCGAGGTCGTCGGCGGGAAGAGGACCGCGCCGGAGACGATCCAGGACGTCATGTCGTTCTACGCCGCGATCGGCAAGAAACCGATCCACCTCAAGAAGGAACTCCCGGGGCACGTCGCAAACCGCATCCAGGTCGCGCTGTACCGCGAAGTGGTGTACCTGGTCCAGGAGGGAGTGCTCGACGTGGCCGACTCCGATGCCGCGGTGTCGTGGGGGCCAGGGCTCCGATGGGGTGTCATGGGCCCCCACCTGCTGTGGCATCTCGGCGGAGGAGAAGGCGGCATCCAGCACTTCATGGACACCCTCATGCCGCGCATGGTGGACGCCTGGCAGGACCTGGGCACCCCCGATTTCACGCCCGAGCTCCAGGAGACGATCGTCAGCGGTGTCCTGAAGGAGGCGAACGGCTACACGGTCGACGAGCTGGCCGACCGGCGCGACGCCATGCTCTCGGCCCTGCTGGCCGTGCGCGCCCGGCACGGCCCCGAGACGCAGGAGGGACCGTGATGGAGGGCCAGGACAGACTGTTCGTGCTCGAGGCGAGCAGCGGCGGTCGCCTGTTCTCCGTGAACCCCGACGGCTCCGACAAGACGTTCCTCGTCACCGGGTGCAGGATCCCCGACGGGGTGGCCGTCGATGTGGCGGCCGGGCACCTCTACTGGACGAACATGGGTGTGCCGCCGGAGAACGACGGCTCGATCGAGCGTGTGGACATGGCCGGAGGCAACCGAAAGACGATCGTCCCCGACGGCGGCACGCACACGCCGAAGCAGCTCCAGTTCGAGAGCGCCGGCAGGAGGCTCTACTGGGGTGATCGCGAAGGCATGCGTGTGATGTGCTGCGACCTCGACGGATCGCGCGTCGAGACTCTTGTGCAGACGGGCGAGGGTGAGGACGACCGCCGGGACGAGACCAGGTGGTGCGTGGGAGTCGCCGTCGACCCGGTCGGCGGACACCTCTACTGGAGCCAGAAGGGCCCGAGCGACGCGGGCCAGGGGAAGATCCTGCGGGCCGGAATCGACCTGCCCGCAGGAGAGAAGGCGACCGAACGCAGCGACATCGAAGTGCTCTTCGAAGGGCTGCCGGAGCCGATCGACCTCGAACTCGACCACGCACAGCGCATGCTGTACTGGACGGACCGCGGGGACCCGCCGCGGGGCAACACCGTGAACCGCGCGCCGGTGCACCCGCCGGACGGCAGGCATACGTCCGAGATCCTCATGACTCACCTGATGGAAGGCATCGGCATCGCCCTCGATCCGGACGGCGGCCGGATGTACGTGACCGACCTGGGCGGCAGCGTCTATGCAGCCGGCCTCGACGGATCGGACCGGCAGGAGGTCCTGGTCGTACAGGGCAACCTCACCGGCATCGCGCATGCCGTGCTGCCGAGGGGAACGAGCGGCTAGGTCTACTCGGCCCGACACGGTGCGCCGGCACAAGGGCCTCGGCCGGCCGACGGCGGGGCGGTGCCAAGTACATCCTCACGGCGGGTCGGTCGCGAGGGCCTGATGGCCAGCCGCGACGACGACAGAGCCTGCGCAGGGAGCGGCCTTGCACGGCTGGGCGGAGGGCCGGCGGCGGACGCGCGCGGGGCTACGGCATGTCGCCGGTCGGGAGAACGATCAGCTCCAGGGGATGGTGTCCGTTGTACCCCAGCCCGTGTTGGTTCCACACGACGTCCTCGGGGCGAGGCTGGATGTTGCCGGCCGTGTCCTTGGCGCGCGTCATGATCCGGTAGTACCCCGGCCGCACGTTCTGCCACGGCAGCGCGAAACGAACCCACATGAGGGGTTCGGGCGTACTGAGGAGCTTCGCCTCACGCCACGGAATCACAGTGGTCCACGTTTGTGGCCTGAGGAGTTGCTCCACGGTGACGTCGACTCGATCGACGGACCCGGTGCCGGACCAAGCACGACCGTACAGCGTGTGGTTTCCCGGCATGAGGGTGCGTTCGGGGTCGTGCTCGACGGCACTGCGGACGGGAGCGACTGTGGGGCGGACCGGGGTGGGGTAGTCCGGACCGACGAGCACCTGGTTTTTCGCTGGACCCGTTATCGGAATGCTTCGCTTCGATGCCTGGATCTCCCCCAGCCATTTGACCATGTGGTTGCCGCCCCAGCCGGAGAACAAGACGCGTACCGGATACCCGTGGTCGGCTGACAGAGCAGTCCCGTTCATGCGGTACACCAGCAGCGTGTCGTCCTTGAGAGCCTCCTCGGCGCGAACGACCTGTGAGTAGTGGACTGTTCCGCCCGGATCACCGGGACTGGATATCTCGTCGAGTCCGATGAACTTCACCTCGACCGCACCGTGGGCCCCGGCTGCGGCAAGTACGTCTTTGACTCGTACTCCCGTCCACTCAGCCGCGGTCACCGCACCGAAGTGCCACTGGGTGAAGCCTTCCGGCAGCCATTGATGGCCGGCTCCCGAGGGCGGGAGCTTGGGGAAGAAGGACGCGCAGTTCGCACCGCAGTCGAGGGTGCGTCGCAGTGTCACCTGAGGCATTGCCGACAGTTCGGCGTACGTGAACGACCGGGGGCGGGTGAGTGCGTCTCCGGTAAGCCTGAGCCGCCACGTCTTGACGCCGATGGCGGGCGGCTTTGCCCGATTGTGGATATAGGACCGGTCATTCGGGATGGTGTCCCCGTATCGCAGGCTCGGATCGCCGGAGACTGCGGCGGCGCCGACCGGACCCCATTTCATCTCGTACGAACCGTTTTCCCGCCGGACGAAATAACGAGCCGGCGTCGCCTGGTCTACGAGCTCTTCTTTCTCAGCTGATGACGGTGTGGCTGCATCCGAGGGCCTCGACGCCCCGAGGGTGACATAGGCACCCATACCGGCCGTGGCGGCTCCAGCCGCCGAGAGTTCCAGGAATCCACGGCGGGAATATCGGGCCGTGGGTGGCAATTTCCTCGCGCCATCGTCGGAGAATTCGTTGCAGTCCGACCGATCACTCGCTGACATATGTCCACCCTCGTGCACAGAATTGCTGCGGATCTCTTGAGGTGATCCAGTATGGGACCTGGCGACAGAACGGAGTTTATTCGGTCAGCCGTACGCTCGCATGTCGTGGATCGCATCGGACCTGCACTGCGGAGGGCACGCGAGGCCGTCGGTGCGCCTCCCGCCAGGAGTTCACCGGAAGCGCGACGACGATCGCACCGAACTCGCGCTGCCCACCGGCTTTTTCACAGGTCCGATACAAGCGCAGTGCGTCGAGAAAGACACGAAGAGGACAGGCAAGCCCCCTTGCAGCTCAGCAGAACAGAGGGGGAGGCACACAAACGCCCTTCCCTGACGCACAAGACGCACGCAGGATTTCCGGATCAGGTCGAACTGGCAAGCAGGGGCGCCCTCTTCGAGACCGCTCCCCGAAGACGTCCTCATGGTGCCAGTATCGTGATCTGCTGGTCCTGACTCACCCGCAACCGGGCACTCCGGTGGTGTGGCGCGGGAACATCCGAACGTGCACCTGGTTCCAGGATTCGCCGACAACCGCCGCACTCTGCCGGTTCACTTTCGGCAACCACGAAACCTCCGGCTCATCACACCAGCGAAGCACTCCTCCGAAATCCGGCGTGAGCGGTCCCCCGGAGCAGACCTCGCATAGGCGACCAGAGGCCACCTCTTCGGTGACGGGGCGCATTGCGCCAGCTGGCGGAGGTTCTCGATCGCTGTCGAGCGAACAGCGGTAGTTGTCTCATCGGGTCGTTGGACGAGTTCCGCAGGCGGCGCAAGATGGTCCTGCGCGGGGCGGCACTTGAGCGACAGGAGAGATGCGATGTCCATCGATCTGACCGCGGCCTCGATCACCGAGGTGGTGCAGAAGACTTTCGAAGGCGCAGAGGATGAGCGCGTCAAGGAACTGCTCGTTCGTCTGGTGCAGCACCTGCACGACTTCACGCGGGAGGTGCGGCTGACCGGTGAGGAGTGGTTCAAGGTGATGGATTTCCTTGAGCGTGTGGGCAAGACCTGCACTCCGACCCGGCAGGAGTTCGTGCTGCTGTCCGACATTCTGGGCCTGAGTGTCCTGGTGGACCTGATTCACCATCCAGGTGGTGGGTCGGCGACGGATTCGACGCTGCTGGGCCCCTTCTACGTCGAGGGCCGGCCGACGGCGAAGAACGGATCGGACATCTCCGGTGAGGTCGACGGGCCCCCGCTGTTCTTCAACGGCCAGGTGCTCGACCCGGACGGCAACCCTGTGGCCGGCGCCAAGGTGGACACCTGGCACAGCGACGGGGAGGGCCTCTACGACGTGCAGATGCCGGACAAGCTGCACGGTCAGCTGGCCATGCGCGCCTTGCTGACCACTGACGACGAGGGGCGGTTCTGGTACCGGTCGGTGGCCCCGCGGTACTACCCGGTCCCGACCGACGGGCCGTGCGGGGAGATCCTGCGTGCCGCGAACCGGTCGCCGATGCGCCCGGAGCATGTGCACTTCTGGTTGCATGCCGAGGGTTTCGAGCCACTGATCACCATGCTGGTCCGCAGGGACGACCCCTATGTGGAACGGGATGCGGTCTTCGGCGTCAGGCGGTCGCTGGTGGTGGATTTCGTCGAGCACGACGCGGGAGAAACCGCCCCGGACGGCACTTGCATGGACGAGTCGTTCCAGGTGGTGGAGGGGACGTTCGTGCTGGCCAGAAAGGAGCGCTGACGGTGTCCCGCATCCCGCTCACCCCCGTCGAGTCGGTCAGTCCTGCCGCCCGTGACTTCATGCGCCGGCACGGTGAGTTGAACGTCTTCCGCCTCCTCGCAGGCGCTCCGAAGGTGTTCGACGGCTGGAGCGCGATGGTCGACGCCCAACTCGGCAGCCGCACTTTCGGCCCGCGGCTCCGCGAACTGGTGGTCCTGCGGACCGCCCATCTCCAGCGCTGCGCCTACCAGATCGCCCAGCACACCTCTGTGGGCCGAAGAGCCGGGATCAGCCCGGCGGAGATCAGCGCGCTCAGTGCCGAGGGACCGGTTACCGGCTTCACCGAGCCGGAGAGCACCGTGCTGGCCTTCGTCAGCGAACTCTGCACGACCGGCACCGTCACGCAGGAGACCTTCGCGGCGGCCCGCACCGTGCTCGACGAGCCGGAGCTGAGTGAACTGCTGCTCCTGGTCAGCCTGTACTACGGGCTCGCGATCGTCCTGAACGCAGTCGATCCGGACATCGATCACGACGCCCGGCTGGAGACCTCCTCGTGACCCGCATCTCGTACTGCACCAGCATGTCCGACCAGGTCCGCGGCCTGGTCGCCGAGCGCGGCAACCTGAACGTCTACCGGGCCCTGGCGCACGCGGGCGAGCCCTTCGCCGGGTGGATGCTCGCCGGCCGCGCCGCCCTGACCAGCACGGTGGTGCCGGCACGCCTGCGTGAGCTGGTCATCCTGCGCGTCGGGCACCTGATGCACTGTCCCTACGAGATCGCGCAGCACACGCACCTGGCCGAGGACTGCGGTATCGGATCTCGGCAACGCGACGCCCTGGCCGCCGACGGCCGGCTCGCCGAGGGCGAGTTCGGCCCGGCTGAGCTGGCCGTGCTGGAGATGACCACCGAACTGGTCACCACCGCGACCCTGGCACCCGCCACGCTGGACCGGGTGCGCGAGGCGCTCGACGACGAGCAGCTGTTGGAAGTGCTGATGATCATCGGCCGGTGGAGCGGGCTGGCCTTGATGATCAACGCGCTCGATGTGGACATCGACACCGACACACGCTTCTCCCTCCCCCACTGACCAGCGGATCTCTTCCCACACCCAGAGAGGACAGCGAGCATGCGCGCGCTACGCTTCGAGCGATTCGGCGGCCCCGAGGTGCTGAGTGTCGCTGAGGTCGCGGACCCGGTCGCCGGTGACGGCATGGCGGTCGTTGCCGTCAAGGCCGCCTCGGTCAACCCCTCGGACGTGATGGCCGTGTCGGGCCGCATGGAGGACACGGTCCTCCCCCGCGTTCCCGGCCGTGACTTCGCGGGCATCGTCCTGGAGGGACCCGACGACTGGGTCGGTGCCGAGGTGTGGGGCACCGGGGGCGACGTCGGGTTCAGCCTCGACGGCTCGCACGCAGAACGCATCGCCCTGCCCGTCGGTGCCCTGGCCCGCAAACCCGGAATCCTGGACTTCGCCGAGGCGGCGACGGTCGGCGTGAACTTCGTGGTCGGCTGGCTCGGTGCGATCGAGACCGCCGGACTCGCCGCAGGCGAGACCATCGCGGTCTTCGGCGTCTCAGGAGGCGTGGGCGGAGCCGTCGCGCAGATCGCCCGTGCCATCGGTGCCCGGCGCATCGTGGGCGTCGCCCCCCACGCCCCGGCGGCCGGTACCCCCGCGGCCGAGGTCATCGACGAGTTCGTGCCCTTCGACGACGCCACCGATGTCCCCGCCGAGATCCGGCGCATCACCGGCGACCGGGGCGCCGATGTCGTCTACGACGCCGTGGGGGGCGTCACCACGCCGTCCGCGGTCGCGTCCCTCGCCCACCGCGGACGTCTGGTCGTCATCAGCGCCATCGGCACCTCCACCGCCGAGATCGACCTTCGGGACTTCTACCACCGCGAACTGCGGATGCTGGGCGCCGACAGCCGCAAACTGGACGTGACAGCCTCCGCCGAGCGCCTCAGGCGGATCAGCCCCCACTTCGAGCGCGGCCAGTTCAGGCCGCTCCCCGTCGCGCAGGCCTTCGACCTCGACCACGGCCCGGACGCCTATCGCGCGGTGGCGGAGAAGAAGCTGCGCGGCCGGATCGTCATCCAGCCCTGAGGCAGCGGAAGCCCGTAGCCACCGCTGTGGCCGAGCCTCGCAGGGGCACCAGGTTCGCCGTCCCGTCCTGGGACACGGTGGTCACCAAGGCGATCGGCCGCCGACCGGGCCGCGGGCGCGCGGCGTGCTGATGCCGTCGTATCGGCGACGACAGGGGCGTTCGGATCGGCCCACAGTGCGAGGCGGGCTTGGCCGTACATGCCAGGCGGGAGGCGGTGTTCGTCGATCAGGAGAGGACGACCGGATGGCCGGTCAGCTGCACGCCCGCATGCCTCATCTCGTCGACGGCCGCGCGGGTGGTGCCGGGAGCGACTCCGGCGGTGTAATCGAGCAGGACGCGGACGGCGAAGCCGGCACGGATGCCGTCCAGTGCGGTGGCCTTCACGCAGTGGTCGGTGGCGATGCCCACGACGTCGACCGCTGTGATCTTGCGGTCGTGCAGCCAGTCGGCGAGCGGGGCTCCGCCCTCGGTCGAGCCTTCGAAGCCGCTCTTCGAGGCCGAGTGGGCGCCCTTGTAGAACACCTCGTCGACGGTGCCGTCCGCGGTGACGGGCGCGAAGTCGGGGTGGAATTCGCTGCCCTCGCTTCCGACCACGCAGTGGACCGGGAACGAGTTCGAGAAGTCCGGGCGGTCGGAGAAATGCCCGCCCGGGTCGATGTGGTGGTCGCGCGTGGCGACCACATACGCGTACGTGCTGCCCGCCGAACGCCGCGCCAGTTCGGCGATGGCCGCCGCGCGGTCCGCGCCGCCCTTCACCGGGACGCTGCCGCCCTCGCAGAAGTCCTTCTGCACATCCACCACGATCAGTCCACGTCGCACGGCTCGTCCTCATCTGTCGCGTGATACCGGCCCGCAGAAATGATGTGCACACACACCGGATGGTCGTCGGCGGCGCTGCGCCGACTGCCCCGCCCGTTCCTCCAACGAGTGGGGCCCAGCAGACACAGTGCGGTGGGCGCACGTCGTGCCGCAGGTGCTGCCCGTTACCCGGCCGGATCTGCGATCACGACAGGCTCCCGGAGGCACTGCCTTGGGCCGGGCAATCTGCTCACGGACTCTTGGTGCCGGCCCCGCTGAACGGTGGGGACGTGGTCACAGCCCTGCGGCGGCCTCAAGGAATTGCTCGAGCTCGGCGGGGATGTCGGGTCCGCTGGGCTGGTAGATCAGCTCGGTCACGCCTGCTTCGGCGACCTCGGCAAGACGCTGCCGAACCTCTTCGCGGGTTCCCGTGAACGTCGTACGCGGAACCGCCTGCCAGCTCCCGGCCCGCCAGGCGGCGCGGTCGGCCTCGTTCAGCCCGACCAAGTGCTGTGCGTGAACGGCCAGATGGCTCTCCTGCGGATCGGTGCGCTCGATCGACTGCAACCACTGCTCGCCGCCAGGCATGCTGCGCACGTCGTGGCCGGCTTCGTGGAGGAAGTGGTACGCGAGTGCGTTCCCCGGGCCCGCCGCGGCCATGACGTGCGGCGAGTTCAGCGCCTCGCCCTCGGCCAGTACCGTGCCGTGAACGGTCAGCGCCGCCCAGGAGAAGTCCCGGGCGCCCGACGTTTCCTCGTTGACGGAGAAGAGCCCGTCGCCCAGCTCACGGGCGACGGCGAGTCCCTTGGGCCCCGTGGCCGAGATGGCGATCGGGATCGCGATCGGGCGCTCGGGGGCATGGCCGGACGGGTGCATCATGCGGAGGCGGGCGCCTTGCCATTCCACCGTCTCCCCCGCGAGCAGGCCCCGGAACGCGGTGAGGTATTCACGGAGATATGCCCAGGTGGCGGGTTTCGCTCCCATGGCGCGTGCGCTGGTGAAACCGGTTCCGAAGGCGACGGCGGTCCTTCCCGGGGCGAGTGCGGCCAGACCGGCGGCCCCCGCCGCGTTGACCATGGGATGGCGGAGTGTCGGTACCAGCACTCCTGGCCCGAGGCCGATGCGTTCGGTGCGTTCCGCGGCGAGAGCCAGCAGCATCCACACATCGGGACTCTGGTGCGGAGTGTCGTAGAGCCACGCGCGCTTGTAGCCGAGCCGCTCGGCGGCAGCGATGTGGGCGGGTGCGTCCAAGGAGGATGCAAATGCACTGGAGATCTTCACTGCGCTCCTCTGATGACGTGCGTCCTGACGGACGACGTTGGTGAATTCTCAGGCTGCTGCGGTCTGTTAAACGGTTGCGGACGACGTCGGCAACGGGCGGATCGATCCGGGCCCGGCCGACGCGAGCCGGACGGGCCTCGTAGGGCACATCGATGGACGTCGCGTCGCGGCCCGAGGTGGTGGAGAACTCAGCCCGCCGGCACCGGAACCGGTGACAAGGGCAGGTTCAGCGGGCTTGGGTGGGCAAGCCCTGGCGCGGCCTGGCCGGCGTCGATGTCCATGCCCTTGGCGACGGTATGGACCTGGCTGACGTGTTCCCTCGCGGCGAGAGCCGTGTGGCCGCGACGCGTTCCACCTCCGCGCGCTCGGTGGGGAGGTGGAACGCGTCGGCCGCAGTGTTGGCGGGGTAGCGCCACCTGGTCGGTCGGTGTGGGTTGGATCAGGTGAGGGGGCGGCACAACAGGGCGTCGGGGCGGCCCTGCTGGAGCGACTTCCAGGTCATGGCGACGCCGGCGACGTACTCGTTGTCGGCGCACTGGCCCTTGTAGTCGTTCTCGGCCCAGTCACTGCCCTTGGCGCCGCCGGTGGTGGGGCGGTTGTCGCCCTGGTCGAACCACACGCTGCGGCCCTTGGTGGGCAGCGGGGTGGCGGAAGGGGCGCAGAGCAGGGAGACCATGGCGGGGCCGTTCATGCTGTACCCGACCGCGAAGCTGTTGACCGGGCACTGGAGCTTGTTGTAGCCGTTGGCCCAGTCGCCCTGCTGGACGTAGCGCTCGTCGTCGACCATCTCCCAGACACCCGTCGCCTTGAGCGGCTCGGCGACGTCGGTGCACAGGCCGCGGCCGTGGCTGTGGCTGAGTCCGATCAGGCGCTCGGTGTCGGGGCAGTTGCCCTTGGAGTTGCCCGGGCTCCAGTCCGCCTTGGCGAGCATGGTGCGGGAGAGGTTCCAGTCTCCGTGGTCGATGTAGACGGTGTTCCAGTGGTTGACCGGGGCGATGGGGCCGCTCTTGGCGGGGGCGTTGACCAGCTTGTTCCAGTCGGTGGCCCGCCAGTCGCCGTCGTCCTCGACGCCGGTCCTCTTTCCGGACGCATCGTAGGAGATCAGCGCCCAGTTGTCGTTCGGCGTGCCCTTGTCGTCGCTCCAGCCCACCAGCGGCCACTGGGCGAAGTCGGTGTCGTTCTTCACCAGGATGTCGGTGAAGTTCTTGAACCAGGCCTTCTCCTTGGCGTCGGTGGAGCCGCGCCCGGCGGCACCGAACTCGCTGACCCACACCGGGGCGGTGAAGTGCTTCCCCTCCTCGGTGACGAACAGCCCCTCGTTGTTCACGACTTGGGCGAGCTGGTCGGGGGTGAAGTCCTCGTAGCGCGGATCGTCGGTTGATCCCGGGCCGCTGCCCGCACCGGTGTTGGCCGGGCCGGTGTAGCCGTAGAAGTGCACGGCGTAGACCAGCTTGTTCGAGTCGATCAGTGTGTGGGAGAGGGTGCGGACCGGTTTGAGGTCCGGACGCTGGTGGGGGAAGGGGGCTGCGGGGATGCCCTGCCAGTTGATGCCCTCCATGATGATCAGCAGGTCCGGGTCGGCCTGGAGGATCTTGTTCCCGGCCTGCTCGAAGGCGGTGTACTCGTCGTGGGCGTCGCCCCAGCCCCAGTTGGCGTCGTCCCAGGTGTCCCGGCGGACCTCGTTGCGCAGGTCGGCACCGACCACGCGCTTGTTGGCCTGGTAGCGCTTGGCCATGAACACCCAGTCGTCGATCCACTGTTGGGTCGACTGTCCGCTGTTCCAGCGCTCGTTGCCGTCCAGGCCGCAGCAGAAGCGGTAGCTGGTGGTGTGGTTGTTGAGGATCACCGCGAAGCCGTCGGCGGTCAGCGCCTCGACGACGGCGTCGAACACTTCCAGTGGCGTCTTGCCCTTGAGCTGCGGGTTGGCCGCGACCGCGGGGTCCGGCACCACGGTCTTGTCGTGCACCAGCGCGTTGGCGAACGGCAGCCGGACGCTGTTGATGCCGAGACTGTGGAAGTCGGCCATGATCTGGCGGATCGGGGTCCGGTCCAGGCCGAGCGGGATGTTGTTCGACTTCTGGTGCGCCTGGTGGTTCGCCACGTCGTTGACGTCGCCGCTCCCCTGGTACGTCCCCTGGGCGCCCGCCCAGTTGCCGGACTTGAGCTTGAAGCGGTCGCCGTTGGCGCCGACGATGTACCGGCCCCGGGTGCTGAGCGGACCGGTCCACGAGGCCGCGAGCCCCTTGCCCGTCAACGCGGTGGGCGCCGAGGCGGGAACGGTGTCCGGAGCGGCGGCGGCTCCGGGAACCGCCACGGCCAGCAGCGCGGCGGTGGCGAGCAGCGCGGGTATTCCACGCGTGACGGATTTGACGGTTCTCATGGAGCCCTCCGGGTGTGGTGGGGGTGAGGGAGCAGGGCGGTACCGCCCCCAGGCCGACGGCCCGGGGCCGCGGCCTCACCAGCCACCATGCGTGCTCATGGCTGACCGTGGACGACGGCACCGCCGCCGAGGAGCACGGCGAGGTACGACCCACCGCCCCCTCCTGGAGCGGCAGTTGGCGGATCACCGTACACCGCAAGCCGATAGGCCGCACTACCATGACCGGCGGCTTCGGCCACGAGGGGCTGGTGAACGTCGGTCCGGTGAGCCACCTCAACCCCGCCGCCGGGTACGGCCGTTGGCCCCGCGCGGTCGAGCTGCTCCGCGAACTCGCCCTCGCCCCTTCGCCGTTCCCGCCCGGCTGATCCGGCCGATCCGGCCCATTCCGGCTGATCCGGCTGAAACCGCTGAGGTGAACGAGGACGTCTGCATACGTCCCCGGTCAACAGTCCGCCGCGGCCCCGGGGCATGAGGCCTCAGAGTTCCTTGGTCATGAAGACCCGGCTGGTGCCGGCCGGCATGCACGGCACCTCCCCCATGCGGCGCCAGCCGTTGCGTTCATAGAATCCGGGCGCCTGGAAGCTGATGGTGTACAGGACGGCGGACCGGCAGCCCCGCGCCCGCCCCTCCTCCTCGGCCCGGCGCAGGATCGCGCTGCCCAGGCCCGAGCCACGCAGCTCGGGCGGCAGGTGGAAGAGGTCGATGAACAGCAGGCCGAGGGAGGTCCGGCCGGTCAGGCCGCCGAGGATGCGGCGGGTGCCGGGGGCGCGAACCAGGACGGCCAGCGGAAGGCGGTCGTCGATGCCGGTGATGCCGGTGTTGAAGCGGTCCAGGGCGTCCGAGATCACCGCCGTGGCGGAGGGACCGGGTGCGTCGGTGAGGACGAGCTCCGGCGCGGGCCTGCTTGGCAGGTCTGGTGCGGGCGAGGGCGTGCGGGCCATGGCGAGAGCAGCGTCCGCGGGCGGGGCCAGCGGGCTGGCGGCGTGGGCACCGGGAACCGTGCAGCGTCGCAGGTACCGGGTGATGAGTCGCACCATCGGGCGTTCGTGCTCCTTCGGAGGGCGGTACGGGGGGGCGGTTCAGGGCGGGGAGCGTAGAACGCCGTCGGTTCGGTGCCGGCCGAACCGACCCTCCGGGATACTCGGGGGCATGGCGGCTGACAGACCGAGCAGGCCGGACAGGACACACCACGACGTCGGCGTCGACCTCGCCGCAGTGGCGCGGCTGCTCGCGGAGGACACCCGCGCCGACATCTGCCTGGCCCTGCTGGACGGCCGGGCCTGGACGGCGCGCGAGCTGGCCCGGCATGCCGGGGTGGCGCCCTCGACGGCCACCGAGCACCTGAACCTGCTGGTGAGCGGCGGCCTCCTGGCCGAGGAACGGCACGGCCGCCACCGCTATCTGCGGCTCGCAGGCCCCAAAGTGACGGCGCTGATCGAGAGCCTGGCCGAACTCGCCCCGCGCCGCCCCACCCGGCCCGCGTCACTGGGCGCCACCGGCCGGGCGCGGGCCCTGGCCCGCGCCCGGCTCTGCTACGACCACCTCGCGGGCACCCTCGGCCTGGCCGTCACGGACGCCTTGGTCGCGGGTGGCCTGATCACCTGGGAACCGGAACCACGGCTCACTCCCGCAGGAGCGGCCCACCTCACCGAGCACGGCATCGCACTACCCGCCACCACCCGGCGCCCGCCGGTGCGCTCCTGCCTGGACTGGACCGAGCGCCGCCCCCACCTCGGCGGCGCCGTCGGAGCCGCGATCTGCTCCCACGCCCTGGACGCGGGCTGGGTCACCAGAATCGGCACGGGCCGCGCCCTGGCACTGACGGAACCGGGCCGCCAGGCATTCCACGACTGCTTCCACGTCCCGGAGGACCGCCTCCCGACCTAGTTGCCGCATCAGCCGACGTCGGCCCCGCCCACGATCTCGCGAAGGCCCCGTCTGTTCGCTGCCGGGTCCGCGCCCAGGCAGGCGGATCACGTGACCCGGCACCTCCTGGCCCACCGCGGCAGCGGACCCCGAGCGGCCGGCGGTCTTCGCCGGACCCTCCATGCGTTCCTGGTGTGCCCTTCCGCTGAGGCTCCGCTGCCGCAGTGCGTGAGGTTCGCAGAGCGGCCGCGCGGTGGATGCGGGCGACGCGCCCTCGTTCGGTTGAGGCTGCCGCCTGGCTCGGAGTGCGGTGATACGTGTACGTGTCCCTGCAACCTCGACGGAGGACCACATGGCTGCCGACGGCTGGACGGATCAACTGCTCGACCAGATGCGCACCAACGGCGACCCGCTCGGGGACGCCGCCATCGCCGAGACGTACGAGCTGGGACAGCAGGAGCAGGTGCGGCAGACGCTGCTCGGTTTCGGCCGGAACGGCGACGCCGTGCCGGCCGGACTGTCGCCCAAGCTCCAGCAGTACTTCGAGGAGTCTGCCGTACTGCCGTCCTGGGCGGATCGAGCGCAGATGGAACGCGGTCACGAACTGCTCGGCCGATACCAGCCGTTGATCACCGCGATTCTGCTCTGCGGCTCGCTCCCGCTCTGCTACACCTGCGGCAACGGGGCCGAAGTGCTCGTCCGCTCCCAGCGCCTCACCTCCGGGGTGTACCGACGGCTGGCGGAGACCTCGCAGTTCGTCGTGGACGTCCTCGACAACGACGGCCTGGGGCCGAGCGGTCGCGGGCTTCGTTCGGCCCAGAAGATCCGCCTGCTGCACGCCACCATGCGCTACCACGTGTCCCAGCTCGGCGACTGGGATGCCGCCAGGTTGGGGGTGCCGGTCAACCAGGAGGACCTGGCCGGCACGCTGATGAGCTTCTCCGTGGTGATCCCGAGCGGCCTCGCCAAGCTGGGCGTCGAGCTGCTGCCCGAGGACCGGGACGCCTACTTCCACATCTGGCGGGTGATCGGCCATGTCCTGGGTGTCCACGAGCAGCTCAACGCCGCCACGTTCGATGACGGCTCGGCCTTGTGGGACATCGTCCTCACCCGGCAGCAGCGTCCTTCGGAAGCCGGCACCGTACTGACGAAGGGCGTCCTGGACTTCATCCGCGAGGTGTTGCCGGTCCCGCCGGGAGTGGGGCCCACGCTGATCCGGCGCCTGACCGGCGACAAGTCCGCCGACGTCGTCAAGGTGCCCCCCGCGGACAGCCTCACCCAACTCGGGCTGGGCGCTGCCGCATTGCCCGGCTTCGGGTACGGCAAGGCGGGCGACACGCTGCCGCCCGCCGCGAAGGTGGCGAGCCAGCTGGGGTTGCTGATCTTCAAGGAGGGACTGCTGCTGACCAACAAGGGCCGCCGCCGCGAATGGCAGGTTCCCACCGGCCTGACCGACTCACCGTCATGACCTGATCGCAGCCGCCCTTCTTCCTGGCCGGCTTCCACTCCCGGGCGCCCCACCAGGCCCCGCGCTTGGAGCGGCACGAGTGAGACGTCGGGGCGATTTCTGCAATGACGGGACGCCGACCTGGCAAGCCCCGTCATTGTCAGGTCCACCGCCCCCGAACGCAGCGGCCCGAGGAGCGTGCCGATCGCGGGCCACAGCATGGATACCGCCCGACGACGGGATCCGTTCGAGGCGGCCATGGCCCGTTGATCGCGGCACTGAGTTTCCGATGTGAACTATGTTTGCGGGCCCGGCAGTTGGTGTCGGGCCCGCTGTGGGTCTTCTCCGCGAGGACCGCTGGACGATCCCGCCTGTTCTACGGCGTCAGTTGCGCCGATGCGGCGCTGCTGGACTCGTCCCTCGGTTCAGGCGCGTTCGCCGTCACTCGGCCGTCCTCTGCGAGGACCACGATGGTGTCGCCCTCGCCCAACGACAGGGGTGCGGTCTTGGCGGGGTTGAGGATGACCCCGTAGGCCGGGGGTTCGTCGCTGTGTCGGGCGAGGCGGTAGCCGATGGCGGTCTCTCCGCGTTGCCGGGCCACCTCGATGACGGTGGCGAAGTTCGCCGGGGTGCCCGGGGTGAGGTAGCCGGTGGCCGGCTTGAGGTAGATCTCCGATCCTTCCGGGTCGAAGAGGTCGGTGAAGACGGTGTGGAGGTGGCGGTCCTCGGTGAGCTGGGTCAGCAGCATGCTGATGATCTTGGTGCTGACGATGAAGTCGTCGGCCTTGGTGACCTGGGCGATCTCGCGGTTGGCGTCACTGTGCATCTCGGTGACGATGGAGTACGGGCAGTTGGTCAGCAGGGCGATGTCGCGCAGGTGGAGCAGGGTCACCAGGGTGCGGTCGTCGGCGCGTTCGGGGTCGGTGTCGTCGGTGAGGACGATGATGTTGCGGTAGCGGTCCAGGCCCAGGGACTCCAGGGACGGCCGGAGGGTCGGCGTGCAGGGCTTGTATCCGACCGTCAGGTTCTCCAGCTGCACCCCGAAGTCCTCGTCGGGGCGTCGGGAGGCCGCGATGTCGAGCGACGAACCGGTCTCCACCAGGCGGTCCAGCAGCCTGACGATCTTTGCGCCGCGGCAGTTCCAGCCGATGACGAGGGTGCGGTCGGGGGTCGGCGGCGGGCTGGCGGGTTCGGCGATCGCCGTCTCGACGATCGCCGGGCGGGAGTCGGCGAGCCGGATGAGGGTGTCGTCCTCGGCGACCACGAGTACCTGGTCCCCGCGGCCGATGGCGGTGTCCATCGGGGGGTTGATCAGGGGCTCTCCGTCGGCCTTGCGCAGGCCGACGGGGATGCCGAGGTCGAACCGGTTGAGCGCTTCCCCGTAGGTGGTGCCGGCCAGTGCGGTCGCGGGGTACGGGTAGAACTCGTTGCCGACGAAGCTGAGCAGTTCGCCGAAGACGGTGGACAGGCCGGATTGCCGGTGCGACTGCACGATCAGGCGTACCGCGATGTCGTCGGCGTCGATCACCAGCGCGTCCTCGCCCGCGGCCAGCCGGGCCGCCGCCAGGTTGGGGGAACTCTGCACGGCCGCCACGATGTTGGGGCGGGCGCCCTTCCAGCGGCGGCCGTTGAGGAGCAGCAGCACCTTGATGACGTCGGTGTCGCTGTCGTTCCCGACCGAGGGCAGCACCATGACGGACTTGGCCGCGTCCAGGCTCACCAGCTCCAGGTCCGTCCGCTGCAGGGGATTGCCGGAGCGGCAGATCACCCGTGTGCGGCCGGTCTCCGGGATCCGCCGGCGGATCTCGTGCTCCATCGCGACCTTGTCGCGGTCGGCGAGGATCACCACGCAGGAGCGCCGTTCGCTCTGGTTGGCCTCCACCAGTTCCGCGATGACCGTGAAGACCTGCTCCGACCAGCCCAGCACGACGGTGTGCCCCTGCTCGATCAGCCGCGACTTGCCCTTGCGCAGTGCCTGGATCCTGGCGTCCAGGCCGGTGGTCAGCACACCGATGAGGGCACTGACGATGAAGATCCCGCCGATCGTCACCGTCAGCATCAGCCCCAGGAACACCGGTCCGCCGGTGTCCCCGCCCATCGTCCCGGGGTCGAGCGTCCGCAGCAGACTCATCCAAGCCACGCCCGGCCAACCGCCGTTGGCCTCGGTGTCCGAGTCGGTGAACACGGCCACCAGGACGGTCACCACCGCGATCAGGGCGACCGAGGCCAGGCCCAGCCAGCCGATCAGGGCCGGCGTCCCCCGGTCCATCGTGCCGTCGAACCAGTACCGCAACCGGTCCCTCAATCTCACACGCACTGCAGAAAACCCTTTCCCTTCACCAACGGACCACATTTTCTGTGACCCCGTCAAAACTAGCGTGATGAGGGGGAGTTATGCCTGGTCGCCGGCCTTGGGGCAGTCGCCGTCGTGCGCCGCCGGATGGCTGTCCCTGACCGGCGCACCCGGCGCGGTCCTCGGCCCCGTGCCTGGACCACCGCGCGACATCGGATATTCGGCCTCTTGCCGGCGCCTGGCGAGCAGCGCGTCCGCCCTTCGGGAACCCGGGGGATCCCGCCCCGACTACTTGGGCGGGGCCTCCTCGCCCAAGGGGCGAGGTGCTGACGAAACGGCCCGCCGCCGCGGCCTGGCCGGGTGCTCTGCCTGGCCAGGCCGCGGTCCCCCGGCCTCGGCTGCCGCGCTAACCGTCGCCCTGCCTGATGTGCAGATGGATCGGTCCGCGGAGCACGGGGCTGCGTCGGTACGGGGGTGGGTCGGCGACGAGCCTGGGACGGTCGAGGCGGTGTACCAGTTGGCTCAGTGCGATCTGGGTTTCCCTTCGGGCCAGGGGGCCGCCGAAGCACAGGTGGATGCCGCTGCCGAAACCGAGGTGCTGGTTGTCGCGTCGATCAGGGTCGAAGCGGTCGGGGTCGTGGAAGTGGTTCGGATCGCGGCTGCCCGAGGCCAACATCAGCATGATCTGCGAGCCCTTGGGGATGACGGTGTCGGCCACGGTGATGTCGCTGTATGCCGCCCGCCAGGGAATGATGTGCACGGGAGGCTCGTAGCGCAGCAGTTCCTCGACCAGCGGCACGATCAAGTCCGGTTCGTCGCGCAGTCGTTGCAGTATCTGCGGATGGCGCAGCAGCGTCAGCATGCCGTTGGTGATGAGGTTGACGGTGGTCTCGTGGCCGGCGATCAGCAGCAGGTTGGCGGTCGAGACGATTTCCTCGTCGGTCATCCGGCCGTCGGGTCCGTCGTCGTTGGCCAGGCGTGTCAACAGGTCGTCGCCCGGCTTCCCGTGGCGTTGCTCCAGCAGTCCGCTGAGGTACTGGCGAAGGTCTTTGCGGGCCTGTACGCCCTTGTCGAGTTTTTCCTTCGGGTCGGTCTCGGGGTTGTAGTCGATCGAGTTGATGAGGTCGTCCACCCAGTGGTGGAACCTCGGTTCGTCCTCGCGCGGCACGCCGAGCAGGTGGCAGATCACGGCGACGGGGAAGGGGTAGGCGACGTCGTCGACGAGGTCGATCTGCTCCTTGCCCGCGCAGTCGTCGATCAGGCCGCTGACCGTGGCGGTCAGGGCGTCTTCCATGCCCGTCACCAGCCTTGGGGTGTGCGGGGGGCCGAAATGACGCATCGCCAGTCGCCGCAGGCGGTCGTGTTCGGGTGGGTCGACGTTGATGAACGACGGCTCGGCCTGTGACGCGACCCCGGGCGCCGGGCGGGAGAGATTGCGGGTGTCCGAGCTCAGGTGCGGGTTGTGGAGCAGGTCCGTGATCTCGCGATAGGTGCTGATGACGTAGCTGCCGTCCTCCTGCCGGGCGACCGGCGTCTTGCGCAGCTCGGCATAGAGCGGGTAGGGGTCGGCCCGGGAGGAGTAGTCGAGGATCCGGCGCAGCATGTCGGACGCCTGGGTGGTGGTCATCTCGGTTTCCCTCCTACCGGTGCTGGTAGAACGCGGCCGTGACGCGCCGCTCACTGGGGTCATGACCGGTGACGACCACGGTGGCGCCCTGGGCGAGCAGGGTGGGGCCGGGGAAGTCGACGGGCACCGGCTTCATGTCGGCGGGCTGGTCGGGTGCGGGGCACGGCGGGGGGAAGGGCGCGGCCGTCTCGATGAGCCGCCGGTAGTGGTCCAGCCACTTCGCATTGTTGAAGCTCACTGCCGCGGTGACGCGGCCCCGGTAGCCGTATGCGGCGACGAAGCGGTGGTCGGGCACCGATCCCTGGGTGACGACCACCTCGTCGGCGAAGGTCGGCACGCCCACGGACTTGATGTTGACGCCGAACTGAATCGACCAGAACAGCGGGAGGGTCAGGTGGGGCCAGCGATCCGCTTGGCCGCTGACCATGTTGTGCGCCGCGACCTCGGCCTGTTCCACGGCGTTGGCCCAGTGTTCCAGCGAGATGAGCCGGTACTCGTAGATCGGATTCGGGCAGCGTGCGACGTCTCCGGCGGCGAAGATGTCGTCGGTGATCAGGCCGTTGAGGTCGAGGGCGCGGCAGCCGGTGTCGCAGGCGATTCCCCACATGCCCGCCGCCAGTCCCGAGTCCCGCAGCCACTCGGTGTTGCGGATGCCGCCGAGTGCCACCACCGCCACGTCGGCGTCGATCGTGCTGCCGTCGTCGAAGTGTGCGCGGCGAAGGCGCCCCTGTGCGTCGCCCTCGAGCTGGGTGACCTTGACTCCGCAGCGCAGGTCGACGCCGTTGGCGCGTTGCATGTCCGCCGCGACCTCGCCGATCATGGCGCCCAGTGCCCCGACCAGCGGGGCGGGCGCGAGTTCGGCGACGGTCACCGGGATGTCGCGTTCGCGGCAGATGGAAGCGATCTCGGAGCCGGTGAATCCGGCGCCGATGACCAGGACCCGGGAGGGGCCGGCGGCGAGGGCTCGTTGCAGGGCCTCGGCGTGTTCGCGCGTCCGCACGATGTACACGCCGTCCAGGGCCGCCTCGCTCTCGACGAACCAGGGCCGGGCCCGAACTCCGGTGGAGATCAGCACCCGGTCGAAGGGAACCTCGCGTCCGTCGGCCAGTCGCACGTGGTTGGTCGCCAGGTCCAGTCCGCCGGCGGGCACGCCCAGCAGCCACTCCGCGTCGATGTCACGGCGTCGCGGCAGCTTGGTGTTCGCAGCCGGCACCCACCCGTTCAGTACCTGTTTGGACAGCGGGGGCCGGTCGTAGGGCTCGCCCAACTCGTCGCCGATCATGGTCAACGATCCGGTGAATCCCTCGTCGCGCAGCGCTTCCGCGGCCCGCAGTCCCGCCAGTGACGCCCCCACGACCACGATGCGGCCATCGCGCCGGAACGCTTGCAGGTTGTCGGCGCTGGTCATGACGGCGTCGCCTCCGCCGCCGCGTCCCGGCCCTCCAACTGGTCGACCAGAATCGCTTGGACCGGGCAGGCGGCCGCGGCGCGCTGCACCCGGTCGCGCTGGGCGTCGTCGGGATTCGGGTCGTACATCAGCGCTTCCTCGCCGTGCATCCGGAACGCGTCCGGAGCCAGGAAGGCGCACTGCGCGTACCCTTCACATCGGGAAAGATCAACGACAACTCTCATCCCGACCTCCACAGAGGCTGCGTGCTGCGGGCCCGGATGCTGGCGCCGTTTCGGCGTGCAAGGCGCGAGACGGCCGGCGAGAAGAGAGGTGGCCGTCGCCCATCCTCCGCGGACTGCGAGGGGGCGGACCGCGTTCGTCGGGTCGCCGCAGAAAGAATTGATTTTCGCGTATAGGCGACCGGCGGGTGAAACCGCTCAGAGAGCCTGACCTTGCTGCCAGACAGCCTATCCCGGGCGCACATCGTCCGCATTTCGGGAAAGGCGGGGCCCTGGTCGGGTCGTCCGGCCGGCGCAATCTGCCCATGTCCGGCGTGTGGCTTGGGCTTTCGGATGGTTCCGTGGCGTCAGGAGTCGCCGGACTCACCTGAGGTCGTGAGACCGGCCGATCGAGGAGGAGAACCGGCGTGAGCGTCACTCAGGGTGCCCCTCAGGGCGTCATTCCCGCGCAGCTGCTCAAGGGCCAGACGGCTCTGGTCACCGGCGCGAACTCGGGTATCGGCAAGGCGACGGCCATCGGCCTGGGGCGCGCCGGGGCCGACGTGGTCGTGAACTACGTCGCCGGGCGCGAGGCGGCGGAGCGGGTGGCCGAGGAGATTTCGGGGTTCGGAGTGCGCGCGGCGGCGTACGAGGCCGATGTGTCCCAGGAGGACCAGGTCGTCGCGATGACCCAACGGATGGTTCAGGAATTCGGGACCGTGGACATCCTGGTGGCCAACGCCGGCCTGCAGCGAGACGCCGCGTTCACCGAGATGACGGCGGCGCAGTGGCAGAAGGTCCTGGACGTCAACCTCACGGGCCAGTTCCTGTGCGCGCGGGAGGTGACCAAGGAATTCCTGCGGCGGGGGGTCGTTCCCGAGGTGTCGCGATCGGCCGGAAAGATCATCTGTATGAGCTCGGTGCACCAGCTCATCCCCTGGGCCGGTCACGTCAACTACGCGGCCTCCAAGGGCGGCGTGCAGATGATGATGGAGACGCTCGCCCAGGAACTGGCCCCTCACAAGATCAGGGTCAACGCGGTCGCTCCGGGTGCCATCAGGACGCCCATCAACCGCAGTGCCTGGGACACTCCCGATGCCGAGAAGGACCTGTTGCAGCTGATTCCCTACGGTCGCGTCGGTGATCCGGAGGACATCGCCCGCGCGGTGGTCGGGCTCGCCTCGGACCTGATGGACTACGTGGTGGGCACCACGCTCTACGTGGACGGCGGCATGACGCTCTTCCCCGGCTTCGCCACGGGCGGCTGAGCGGCTCGGCGGCCTTGGTGGTGGTCAGTCGCGCTGCCGGTCGAGGGCGTCGTCGAGGGTGGTGGCTGCCATGATCAGCGACAGGTGGGTGAATGCCTGCGGGAAGTTGCCCAGCTGCTCGCCGCTGGGGCCGATCTCCTCGGCGAACAGGCCGACGTGGTTGGCATAGGTCTGCATCTTCTCGAAGGCGTAGCGTGCCGGGCGGATGCGTCCGGCGCGGGCCAGAGCGTCCACGTAGAGGAAGGTGCAGAGGCTGAAGGTGCCTTCGGCGCCGCGCAGACCGTCCGGGGAGGCGGCGGGGTCGTAGCGGTAGACCAGGCTGTCCGAGACCAGCGTGCGCTCCATCGCGTCCAGGGTCGACAGCCAGCTCAGCGTCCTGGGGGCCAGGAACCCGACGCGTGGGACCAGCAGCAGCGAGGCGTCGAGGACGTCGCTGCCGTAGTGCTGGACGAGGGTCTGCTCCTTCTCGTCCCAGCCTCGCTCCATCACCTGTTCGAGGATCGCGTCGCGGGCCGCGGTCCAACGAGGGGCGTCTGCGGGGCGGCTGTGCTCTCTCGCCAGGCGCAGCCCCCGGTCAAAGGCCACCCAGGCCATCACCCGGCTGAAGGTGAAGTCCTGGCGCCCGCCACGGGTCTCCCAGATGCCCTCGTCGGGGCGATCCCAGGAATCGGCCAGCCAGTCCAGCGTCCGCGCGACGTTCTTCCAGCCGTGGTAGCTGCCGCCCATGGCGGCCTCCTGCCCCTCCGACAGGGCATAGAGCGCCTCTCCGTAGATGTCCAGCTGCAGCTGGTCGGCGGCCGCGTTGCCCGCGCGCACCGGTGCGGAACCCCGATAGCCCTCGAAGTGCGAGAGCACCTCCTCCGACAGCTCGGGGTCTCCGTCGACGCGGTACATGATCTGCAACGGTTCGCCGTCGGCGCCCTCCCGGGCCTGGAGGCGGTCGCCCATCCAGCGCGTGAACTGCGCCGCCTCCTCGGCGAACCCCAGGTCGAGCAGGGCACGCACGGACAGGGAGCCGTCGCGGACCCAGGTGTAGCGGTAGTCCCAGTTGCGTTCGCCACCGATCTGCTCGGGCAGACCCATGGTGGCGGCGGCGACGGGAGCACCCGTGGGTGCGTAGGTGAGCAGCTTGAGCGTGATGGCGGAGCGGTGCACCACACCGGGCCACCGGCCGTGGTACCGGGAGGAGTGCACCCAGTCCTGCCAGAAATTCACCACGTCCCAGAACTGCTCCATCGTCCGGTCCGGGGTGACCGGCGGTGGGGGGCCGTCCTCGGGCCCGCCGACGGTGAACGCCGCCGCGGCCAACTCCCCCGGCCGCAAGGTCACCTCGCCCCGTATGTCCGTGCCGTCCTGCTGGAGCGGGAAGGTGCTCTGCAGATGGGCGGTGATGTCCGGTGCCTGGAACGTGGCGGTGCTGCCCTGCAGGTCGAGTCGGTGGGTGGCCCGGCCGTAGTCGAAGCGCGGGCGGCACTCCAGGGTGAAGTGCACCGTGCCGCGTACCGCCCGCACGCCGCGGATCAGTACGTGCCTGTCGGTGGGCGTGCCGGTGCGGTCCGGTGGCATGCAGTCGAAGACCTCGCCGACGCCGTCCGGTGACATGAACCGCGTGACCAGGACGGCGGTGTCGGGGTAGTAGAGCTGCTTGCAGACGGTGTTCCGGCTCTCCGGCGCGAACAGGAAGTAGCCGCCGCGGTCGTGGTCGAGCAGGGCGGCGAAGACGCTGGGCGAGTCGAACCGGGGGGCCGCGAACCAGTCGACGACCCCCTGGGACGAGACCAGGGCGGCCGTCTGCAGGTCGCCTACGAGGCCGTGATCTGCGATGGGCGGGTAACGATCCATGATCATTCCGTCTCCCTCGGCCCCTCATCCCACTGTCCCTCCTGTGTGTCGGGACCGCCATGGGAGGGAGCGGGTGCGCGACGGCGGTCGTCAGGAGGCGAGGATGCTGATGCCGTCGCCGAGCAGTTTGAGGCCGAGGACGAAGGAGAGGGCGGCCATCACGGCGGCGTTGTGCTGGGCGGCCCAGTTTCGCCAGTTGCCGAGGACGTGCTGGGCCCGCTCTCCCATGAACAGGTAGACGGCCAGCGGTGCGAGGACCCCGACCGAGGCGACGAGCACGAAGACGGCGAGGGTTCCGGCCTGCTGGGGCACGGGGATTCCGGCCGCGCTGATGGACGCACCCGCGGCGAGGGTGAGGGGAGCGTTCTTGGCGTTGGCCGCCGACAGCGCCACGCCCAGTCCGAGGGTCTTGGGTGGGGTGAAGCGGTCGATCGCGGCCATCCACTTCGGGAGCTGTGCCTGGGAGGGGTCGGTGGGGCGGTGGCGCCATTGCCGGGCGCCGAGGAGTGCCAGCAGCAGGCCGAGGGCGAGTTTGAGGGCTCCTACCCAGGTGGCGGGGTGCTTGTGGTCGGAGGCGCTGCCCGAGCCGCCCACGGCCAGCATGATCGTTCCCAGTGCCGCCAGTCCCAGGATCCAGCCGAGGGCGAAGAGGAGGCCGTTGAGACGTCCGCGTGGGGTGGCCAGGATGAGGATGATCGCCACGATGGGCAGCGGGCTGACCGCGACACCGGCGGCCAGGCCGAGTACGTCGCCCACGGCGTGACCCACGGTGACCTCCGGGCAGATGGGGTGCAGGCGGCCGGTGCCGGCGCTGCGCCGGTCGGCTCCGGCGGACCGTGCGCGGTGCACAGCTGGGCTGCCCATCGCGTAGTCCCTCGCCCATCGTCGGTGGAGAGCGGTGGCGTGGCGCGCGGCCGCCGTCGAACGGGTGAGGAGGTGGCGTAGGGAGAGCCGTCGTGGCGGTTGCGGCGCGCGGTCGGGCGGCGGGGACGCCTGTGGCGGAGGCGAGAGGAAGGCGGTTCCGTGCGGAGACGAAGAAGCCCCCGTCGGACGACGAGGGCGTCTTGCGTTCTGTATGCCAGAGAACCCCATCCGGGGCCGGCGGGCGTCTACTTGCCGGCTACTGGGGCGAGTTGCCTACTCCACCGCGTACAGCAGCCGGTACTCGGCGCCCTCCGCCCTGAAGCGCAGGCTGCGTTCGCCAGGAGTGTCCGTGATCCACTGCTGCCCGAGCCCGCCGTCCCCGCCCGAGGCGCCGGCCTCCCCGAGGCAGACGGCAATCGTCCCCGTGAAGTCGCAGTCGTACTTGACGGTGAACATCCGGTCTCCCAGCACCCTGCCGTTCCACACGGTGCCGCGATCCTGGACGACCAGCCTCCGTTCATCGAAGCCGCTCCAGCCCTCGGTGGTGACGCACTTGAGCTTCTCCAGATACAACTTGGCCATACCGTCTCCTGCGCAGGATCCTTCTCGACACTTCACATCCTGCCGAGCCCAGATAAACGATCTCTAAATGACCTGGCGCGCTATTCGCCGTACAAGTGATGTTCCGCCCGAAGCGGGCGAGAGCGGTGGGGTGTGGGACTCCTGAGCGTCCTGCACGATCCTGTCGCTGTGGGTGGGGCCGTTGTTGCGGTGACGGTCACGGGTGGTCTTCTTACCCCTCGCGCCGTGGGCTCACGCCCGCCGTGCCGGAGCATCGCCCGGTTCGGGAAGTGGGGCGGACGGCGCCGCACAGCGCAGTCGGGCCGGATCGGTCCGGGTCAGGGCCGCCGGTGGGTCCAGTTGCCAGCCGGTCTCGTACGCCTCGGTGAAGCGCTCCTCGCCCAGTGCGAGCCGGCTGCGGCTGCTCAGCGCCCGGACCTGCGGGTCGGTGCGGTCGTGGGCGCCCCGCAGGCGGGCCGCCGCGCCGAGCAGTCCGGCGACGTCCCGGTGCCGCCCGTGGAGCGCGGCGAGTCCGGCCACGGTCACCGCCACCATCGCGACGAACGGCATGTCCCCGCTGTCGATCGCCGTCGCGTGCGCCCGGTCCAGTGCCTCCTCGGCGCCGGGCCCGTCGCCGAGTGCGAGACAGAGTGCGCCCCGCACCGTGGCGACCAGCGCCCGTCCGTGGGCGCCGACGGCCGGGAGCAGCAGGGAGAGCCCGGCCTCGGCGGACTCGACCAACTCGCAGGCCCGGTCGAGGTCGCCGGTCCGCATCCGCAGACCGGCCTCCCGTGCGTCGAGCACGATCGCCAGCTCGGGTGAGGCCGAGCGCTGCGCGCGCTCGCGGGCCGCGGCGACCAACTTCCGCGCCCGCGCGCTCTCGTCGAGCCGTTCGTGCACATCGATGCGGCGCAGGTCGATGAAGATCTCGTCGTCGAGGCTGAGCGACCCGAACGTGCGGGCCAGGCGTTTGGCCTCGTTCAGGTCGGCCAGTGCTCCGTCGAGGTCGCCGTCGTACTGCCGCAGCAGTGCGCGCAGCGGCAGTGTCTTGGCCAGGGCCCAGCGGTCGCCTGCTCGGTCGAAGCATTCCAGGGCGGCGGGGATGTCGCTGCGTACCTGATCGAGGTGGGCCTCGTTCTCGGCGAAGTGGGCGCGGAACATGTGGGCCAGCCCGGCCAGCCACACGTCCGGTCCGTCGATCAGCCGCTGGATGATCGACGACGGCGCGTCGTCCTTGTCCTGGGAGGCCAGCCTGATCGCGAGCAGGGCGCCGCCGCAGCCCGGCAACTCCGGGTGGCTGCGCAGGCGGTCGGTGAGCCGACGCAGCTCCCCGCGCCGCTTCGCGGTCGCGTCGATGGCCGGTGTGCTCGGGGCGGCGAGGAAGTTGAGCAGCAGCATCCCCTCGGCGATGTCGCGCTCCACGCTCGGCTGCCCGGCCGGCAACGCGACCGCCTCGCCGAGCCAGTAGGCGGCGTCGACGTGCCGGCCGAGCATGCGCCAGCACCAGATCAGGTTGACCGCGAGCCCGATCGCGCGGTCGGCGTCGCCGGTGTCGGAGAGGTGGCGCAGTGCGGCGAGCACGTTGTCGTACTCGGCGTGCAGCACGTGGAGTGCGTCGAGCTGGTGCGGGCCGCGCAGCAACAGGTCCTGGCGGGCGACCAGTTCGGCGCAGTGGCGGGCGGCCAGGTCCCGTACGTCGGTGAGGGTGCCCTGCTCGGTCAGGCGCTCCAGGCCGTACTCGCGGATCGTCTCCAGCATCCGGTATCGGCCGGTGTCCGGTGCGAGGTGCAGCAACGACCGGTCGACCAGGCCCGCGAGCAGCTCCCGGATCTCACCGGCCGGTACCGCGGTGCCTGCACAGACCGCGGTGGCCGAGGCCGGTGTGACACCACCGGGCAGCACCGCGATCCGCTCCGCGACCGTCCGCGCGTCCGCGCCGAGCAGGTCCCAGCTCCACGCGATGACCGCGTGGAGTGTGCGGTGCCGTGGGGCGGCGGTCCGGCTGCCGGTGGTCAGCAGGCGGAACCGGTCGGAGAGCCCGGCGGCCAGATCGGACAGCGAGAAGGTGCGCAGGCGGGCCGCGGCCAGTTCCAGCGCGAGCGGCAGGCCGTCCAGGCTGCGCACGATGCGCAGCACGTCGGCGAGGTGGTGCGCGTCGACGTCGAACCCGGGCCGCACGGCCGCCGCGCGCTCGCTGAACAGCAGCACCGACGCCGTCCGGCGGGCCTGTTCGACGTCCGCGTGCGGTGCGGGCAGGGGCAGCGGGCCGAGCGGGACGAGGGCCTCGCCGTCGATCGCCAGCGGCTCCCGGCTGGTGGCCAGTACCCGCAGCCCGGCGCAGCGGGCCAGCAGCGCCGAGACCAGGTGCGCCACGGCGTCGACGAGGTGCTCGCAGTTGTCCACCACGAGCAGGCTCTCCCGGCCGCCCAACTGGTCGGTCAGGACGCCCAGTTCGCCGATCGGGTCGCCGCGCAGCTTGGCGGAGGCCTCGAAGAGTGCCGAGCCGCGCAGCCCGATCGCGGCCAGCAGCGCCGCGCCGACCTTGGTGGGCTCGGTGACGGAGGCGAGGTCGATCATCCAGGTGCCGTCGCGGTAGGCGGACAGGTGGCGGCGGGCGGCCTCGACGGCGAGGCGGGTCTTGCCGGCGCCGCCGGGACCGACCACGGTGACCAGGCGTCCGGCCGTGAGCAGCGTGTCGATCCGGGCGAGGTCGTCGTCGCGGCCGATGAAGCGGGTCAGCGGCGTGGGCAGGTTGCTCGGCCTGGTCCGCGCGATGTCGGGGGCGGGCCGGTCGGCGCGCAGCAGGCGCAGGTGGCGTGCGCGCAAGGCGGTGCCGGGGTCGGTGCCGAGGTCGTCGGCCAGGGTCGCGCGGACCTGCTCGTACCGGGCGAGGGCCTCGGCCTGGCGCCCCTGGGCGGCGAGTGCGTCCATGAGCAGCGCGGCGGCGCGTTCGTGGACGGGGTGCTCGGTGAGCAGGGCGGTCAGGCGGGCGGCGGCCGTCTCGGCGTGCCCCAGTGCCAGTTCGGCGTCGGCGAGGTCGGCGGCGGCCTCGATCGAGGCGTGGGCCAGCCGGGTCGCGGCGGCGGGCGCCACGCCGGCGATGATCGCAGGCTCGGCGCCGGGGTGGCCGCCCCACAGCGCCACGGCCGCTCCGAGGAGGGGCGCCGCCGCCTGCGGGTCGCCGGCACGCAGGCGGCGGTGGCCGTCCGCGGCGAGCCGCTCGAATCGCAGCGCGTCCACGTCGGCGGCGTCCACGGCCAGTCGGTAGCCGCCCGCGAGCTGTGCGACGTCGGCGGCCGAGCCGAGGGTTCGGCGCAGCCGTGAGACGAGGGCCTGCAGGGCGTGGGCGGGGCCGGTCGGCGGGTTCTCGGCCCAGATCGCGTCGACCAGGACCCCTTGTTCGACCGGGCGTCCGCCGGCGAGCGCCAGCCGTGCGAGAAGGGCTTGCAGGCGGGCGCCGGGAACGGGCAGGACGGTGTCGCCGCGCGATGCCGCGAAGGCGCCGAGCAGCGTGAGGCGAAGCCGCGCGCCCCCGTTCATTCCCCCATCTTCGCGTACGCGCCGTCGGGTTCTCACATCAGGGCGGCGTCGGTGCGCTCCCGTGTCAGCGCCGTGTGAGCCCGGTGTGAGCGGTCCCCAGCAGCCTTGGCGCGTCACAGAGTTCCGTGTTCGGAAGGGGATTTCCCATGCATGACGTGGTGATCGTGGGTGCTGGCCCGGTCGGTCTTTTCCTTGCCTGCGAGTTGGGGGTCGCGGGCTGCTCGGTCGTGGTGCTGGAGCGGGAGTCGGAGCCCGGTTCGCCGTGGCGGGCGAACCCGCTCGGTATGCGGGGGTTGTTCGGCTCGTCGCTCCAGGCGTTCCACCGCCGCGGGATGCTGCATCCGCTGCTGGCGGCGTCGGGTGCCGACGACGCACTCGGCGTGGATCTCGACGCGGACGGGCCGGCCCCCCTTCGCGGCGGCCTGGGGCATTTCGCCGGCATGGTGCTCGACCCGGCCGATGTCGATCTCGCCGCGCTGCCGTTCCGACTGCCCACCCTGGCGCCGGACGTCATGTTGACCGACCTCGCGGCGATCGAGACGGTGTTGTCCGAGCGGGCGTCCAAGCTCGGTGTGGAGATCAGGCGTGGCGTCACCGTCTCCGGCGTCGCGCAGGACGACGAGGGCGTGGTGGTGCGAGCCGGTGAGCAGGAGTACGCGGCACGCTGGGTCGTCGGCTGCGACGGCGGGCGCAGCGTGGTGCGTCGGCTCGCCGGCTTCGAATTCGTCGGCAGCGAGCCGCGGTTCACCGGCTACACCATGGTCGCCTCCCTCGACGATCCCGAGAAGCTCCGCCCGGGGATCAACCTGACGCCGACCGGTATGTACCTCCGGATGCCTACGGAAGGGCATATCGGCGCGATGGACTTCGACGGCGGTGCGTTCGACCGTTCGCAGCCGCCGACCCGCGATCATCTGCAGGCGGTGCTGCGCCGCGTGTCCGGTACCGACGTGACGCTGAACGCAGTCCACCTCGCGTCGAGCTTCACCGATCGGGCGATGCAGACGACGACCTACCGGCGGCGACGCGTCCTGCTTGCGGGCGACGCCGCGCATATCCACTCCCCCCTCGGCGGACAAGGGCTCAACACCGGACTGGGCGACGCCCTGAATCTGGGGTGGAAGCTCGCGGCGACGGTGCGCGGCCACGCGCCGGACGGCCTTCTCGACACCTACACCCGTGAACGCCACCCGGTCGGCGCGCGGGTGCTCGACTGGTCCCGCGCCCAGGTGGCAGCGATGTCGCCGGACCCGCACGGCCATGCCCTCCAAGGAGTGCTCCGCGACCTGTTCGGGACCCGGGACGGGACGACCTACGCGTTCGGGAGGCTCTCGGGCTCGTCGGTCCGCCACGATCTCGGCAGCGATCAGCCGCTGGTCGGCCGGACCGCTCCGGACTTCCGTCTGGAGGACGGTACGTGCCTGGCCGACCTGATGCACGACGGCCGCGGCGTCGTGCTCGATTTCAGCGCCGACCGCCGTCTGCGGGCTGCGGCAAGGCGGTGGCAGCGCCGGCTGCGTTACGCGGCCGGGACGGCCAGGAACGACCTGGGGCTGGGTGCCGTGCTCGTCCGGCCGGACGGCGTCGTCGCCTGGGCCGGCGAGCGCGACTTCGGCCGGAAGGCGTTCGAGGGGGCCGCCGGCGCGTGGTTCGGCATCGCGGAATCCTGAGCCGCTGCCCTGTTCCCCGGCGAACCTTCTCCTCCCCCAACCCGCGTTTCAAGGAGTACAGATGACGATCACCCTCCGCCCGGGAGCCACCGTGATGTTCACCGGGGATTCGATCACCGACAGCCGGCGGCTGGAGAGTGAGGACGGCCTCGGGTTCGGCTACCCGCTGCGGGTCGCGGGCGAGTGGGGCCTCCGGCACCCGGGCCGGCCGGTGACCTGGCTGAACACCGGGACCGGGGGCCACAAGGTGAGCGATCTGGAAGGCCGTTGGCAGGCGGATGTGCTCGACGCGCGCCCGGACGTGGTGTCGATCCTCGTCGGCGTCAACGACATGGGCTGGCACACGATCGACCCGGACGGCCAGGTGATCCCGGCGGAGGATTTCGCGGCAGGTTACGACCGGCTGCTCGCGCCGCTGGCCGAGGCGGGCACGGAGTTGATCCTCATCGAGCCGTTCCTCCTGCCGGTCAGTGGCACCGTCGAGGCCGGTCACGCGCAGATCGACGATGCGGTCCGCAAGGAGTGGCGGGCCGATCTGGACCCGAAGATCCAGGTCGTGCGCGAGCTCGCCCGCGCATACGGCGCGCACCTGCTCGCCGCGGACGGCATGTTCGCCGAACTCGCCGCGGGGTGTGGGCCGGAGCACTGGTCTGCGGACGGCGTGCATCCGACGCCGGCCGGTCACGCCGCACTCGCGGAGGCCTGGCTGCGCCTGGTGGCGTGACCGTGCCTCGCGGTCGTCCGCGCCACCGGTGATCGGAGGGTGCTTCGCCGGTCGGTCCGTTGTTGCCGCGGTCGGGGAAGAGCCTCAAGGCCCAACAGGTGCTCGGCCAGGCTCCGTTCCTCCCCGCAGGCACAGCCGTCCGCCGTCGCCTCGTCAACGCGACTGTCGGCCAGGCCACTTGAGCGAGGCCGGTAGGCGACTCCTCCGCCGAGCGACGCTGCCTGGTGCCGGCGCCAGGCAGCGTGGCGTGCGGAACAGCGGACGGTGAATCTTCCGCGCAGCGGATACGGTCAGCACCGTGCGCGGTCCGTTCCGACGTGCTGGGATCAACCCCCGACGGGACGACTGTCGCACCCGGCGACCCTGACCCCTCATGTGTCCGGGCGAGCCCCTACTATCGTTGCGCGTTCTCCGACGGACGCTGACGCCTGCTTGGTTGGTTGTGCCTGCCGCACAACGCCCGATACGACACGACACGACGACTCCGCCGCGTGGCGATGGAGTCGAGCATCGAGGAGAGGAACGTTCATGCGCGCCCGGAGCATCGCCACGGCCACCGCAACAGCATTGGCCCTGGTGGCCGCCCGTGACCTTGTCCAGAAGAAGCACGCACTGCTCCGGAACTTCCCGGTGCTCGGGCACGCCCGGTACCTGTTGGAGACGATCGGTCCTGAGCTGCGGCAGTACATCGTGACCTCCAACGACGAGGAGCGCCCGTTCAGCCGTGACCAGCGCACCTGGATCTATGCGTCGGCGAAGGGGGAGAACAACTACTTCGGGTTCGGAACCGACAACGACGTCGAGCACATGCAGGGGCACGCCTACCTGAAGCAGCGCACGTTCGCCGGCGCGCTGCCCGACCTGCACGACCCGCAGTCCCCGCTGCCCTCGGCCAAGGTGCTGGGCGGGCCGCGCGGGCGGGCCAAGGCGTTCCGGCCGGCGAGCGTGGTGAACATCTCGGCGATGAGCTTCGGATCGCTCTCCGGCGCGGCGATCACGGCGCTCAACAAGGGTGCGGCGCTGGCCGGCACGATGCAGAACACGGGTGAGGGCGGCCTCTCCCCGTACCACCGCAACGGCGGGGACCTCATCCTCCAGATCGGGACGTCGTACTTCGGCTGCCGCAACGAGGACGGCACCTTCAACCTCGACAAGCTCAAGGATGTGGTCGCCGGGGCCCCGGTCAAGGCGATAGAGATCAAGCTCTCCCAGGGCGCCAAGCCCGGGCTGGGCGGGATGCTGCCGGGTGCGAAGGTGACCCCGGAGATCGCCGAGATCCGCGGTATCCCGGTCGGCGAGGACTGCGCCTCCCCCTCGCGGCACACCGCGTTCCACGATGTCGACTCGATGCTCGACTTCGTCGAACTGCTCGCCACCGAGACCGGTCTGCCGGTCGGGATCAAGAGCGCGGTGGGCGAGATGGGCTTCTGGCAGGAGCTGGCCACGCTGATGGCGCGTGGTGACCGTGGTGTCGACTTCGTGACCATCGACGGCGGTGAGGGCGGCACCGGTGCGGCGCCGCTGACCTTCAGCGACTCGGTGTCGCTGCCCTTCCGGATGGGCTTCTCCCGGGTCTACGGGACGTTCGCCGAGCTGGGGCTGACCGACGACCTGACCTTCATCGCCTCCGGCAAGCTCGGCCTGCCGGAGAACGCCGCGGTCGCCTTCGCTCTGGGTGCCGACATGATCAATGTGGCGCGCGAGGCGATGCTGTCGATCGGCTGCATCCAGGCGCAGAAGTGCCACACCGACAAGTGCCCCACCGGCGTCGCCACCCAGAACGCGTGGCTGGCGCGCGGCCTCGACCCGGCCTCGAAGGCCACCCGGGCCGCCGTCTATCTGCGCACCCTGCGCAAGGAGCTGCTGAAGGTCTCGGCGGCCGTCGGCGTTGCCCACCCGGCGCTCATCACGGCCGACGACATCGAGATCATGAACGGCGACTACGAGGCCCGCACCCTCGCCGGCGTCTACGGCTACAAGGACGGCTGGGGCGAGCTCAGCCCGCACCTCGCCCAGGAGATCACCGCACTGCTCACCGCCAAGCCGGCCGCCGAGCAGGAGCCGACCGACTGAGGCACCGCACGGTCCCCTCGCGCGTCAGCAAGCAGCCGGCGCGCGAGAGGATCGCAATGCAGGGGATCGGCATGCCGCGCCGGGCCCCTCTCGGGAGTCCGGATGTCCCCTACGCCCGCAGCGTCTCCGAAGGCGACTCCCCGAACTGTCCGCGGTACGCGAGCGAGAAGCGGCCCGGGTGCAGGAAGCCCCAGCGGGATGCGACGGCGGTGACGGTCGTGGTGCCCGGGTCGGAGGCCAGGAGTTCCTTGCGTATGCGGTCCAGGCGGACCTCGCGCAGGTACGCGAGGGGTGTCGTGTCGAGGTGCCGGCGGAAGCCCTCCTGGAGGGCCCGTACGCCGACGCCGACGTATTCCGCGATCTCCGGGACCGTGAGCGGCTCGGCGGCGTGTCCCTCGATGACCTCCATGGCGCGGCGGACGGCGGGCGGGGCCACGCGCGGCTGCTCGCCGAGCAGCGCCGGCGTGTAGTTGTGGGGCTGGGCCATCAACAGCTGGGTCATGAGGAGCGATTCGAGCTGTCTTGTCACCAGGGGCTGGTTTGTCATGCCGTCAGACCCCTCCGCCTCCCGGCGCATGAGGTCGACGATGTTGAGCCAGGAGCGGGCGCCGGGCGTGGTGAGGTTCATGCCGAGCGAGAAGAAGATCGGGCGGCGCACGGTGCGGCCGAGCAGGCTGCCCAGGTGCGCTTCCAGGGCCGCGCGGTCGAGCCACACGATCAGTTGCGGATTGCCGGCACCCCAGCGCATGTCCACCTTTCCGGTCGGAGAGGGGACGGAGGCGAGTTCGGGGGTGGAGATGATCTCCTCCCGGCCGCAGGCTATTTCGGCGTGGCCGGCGAGCGGTATCTGGACGAGGAAGAAGTTCTCCAGGTCGCCCGGTGTGATCCGGACTTCCGTTCCGTAATCGAGGTAGTACAGACCCGTGCGGTCGAAGGGTGTGCCGTGCAGCCGGGCGTCGAGCGTCGCCGAGCGCTGCATGATGCGCAGCTCATGCGGGCAGAAGGCGCGGCCGACCTCGGCCCGCGCCTCCCAAATGTCCGTTGTATGGAACCGCTGGTGGTTTGCGAGCGGGTGCTCTTCAGCGGGCATGTGAACCTCCACCGCCGAGATGCGCGATCGGGACAGCGACCCGCGTGATCCGGATAGCGGAGACGATCTTGCCATACCAAGGTTGATTCCCCACCGCCGCGGACCCGAGAAGAAATCAGGGAATCAACGATGCAGGGAGTGCCGGGCCGGACCGCGCTCGTCAGAAGCGGAGTCGCGCTCAGCGGACAGCCTGTCGCATGCGCGCTGCGTGTGCGCGGCGCGACCGAAGCGGCGAGAGCCGCCGGGGCCGAACCCCCGCACATCGCGGCGCCCTTGCCTGCGCTGCCCCGGCTCGCCGATTCGTCCGGGCCCCGTTAGCCGGCCGGGTGACCCAGGGCCAATCCCCCGGTCCTGGGTCACCCAGCTTCCCGCGGCTGCCCGCCGGCCCCCCTCCGGCGGGCAGCCGCATTCCATCCAACCGCCCTCACGTCGCGGAAACGCCGTTCAGCGCACGGCACTGCACGGCACCGCTCAATACCGCGCAACCCAACCCCCGGAGGCCCCTCTCATGCGCAAGATCACCATCGTCGGAGCCGGCCAGGCCGGCCTCCAGCTCGGTGTCGGTCTGATCGACCACGGTTATGACGTCACCATCGTCTCCAACCGCACCGGAGACCAGATCCGCGAGGGCCGGGTCATGTCCAGCCAGGCCATGTTCGGCACCGCGCTGGCCCACGAGCGCAGCCTCGGCCTCGACTTCTGGGGCGATGCCTGTCCGCCGATCGCCGGGCTCGGTGTGAACATCGCCGACGGACAGGGCGGCCGGGCGCTCTCCTTCAACGCCCGCCTTGAGGCCACCGCCCGCTCCATCGACCAGCGCGTGAAGATGCCGCTCTGGATGGGTGAGTTCGCGCGCCGCGGTGGCCGTCTGGACCTCCGCGAGGCCGGCGTCGGGGACCTGGAGCGCTACGCCGCCGAGTCCGACCTGGTGATCATCGCGGCCGGCAAGGGCGAGATCGCCGGGCTCTTCGAGCGGGACGCCGAGCGTTCCCCGTACAACGCCCCGCAGCGCGCGCTGGCCCTGGCGTACGTCAACGGCATGGCGCCGCTGCCCGACCGCCCCGGCGTCAGCTTCAACGTCATCCCCGGTGTGGGCGAGTACTTCACCATGCCCAGCCTCACCACCAGCGGCCCCTGCGACATCATGTTCTTCGAGGGCATCCCGGGTGGGCCGCTCGACTGCTTCGACGGGCTCACCCCCGACCAGCAGCTGGCGAAGTTCCAGGAGCTGCTGCGGACGTACGTGCCGTGGGAGGCCGAGCGCTGCACCCGGGTCACGCTCACCGACTGGAACGGCACCCTCGCGGGCCGCTTCGCGCCGACCGTCCGCAAGCCCGTCGCCACGCTGCCCTCGGGCGCGCAGGTGCTCGGCCTCGCCGACGTCGTCGTCCTCAACGACCCGGTCACCGGCCAGGGGTCCAACAACGCCTCGAAGTGCGCGGCCTCCTACCTCGCCACGATCCTGGACCACGGCGAGCGTCCGTACGACGCCGCGTTCATGGAGCTGGCCTTCGGCCGCTTCTGGGACAACGCGCAGGCCGCCACGGCCTGGACCAACGCGATGCTCGGTGCCCCGCCGCAGCACGTCCTGGAGCTCTTCGGCGCGGCGAGTGCCAACTCCCGTGTCGCCGCCCGCTTCGTCAACGGCTTCGACGACCCGCGCGACTTCTTCCACTGGTTCATGGACCCGGTCGCGGCGAAGAACTACCTGGCCGAGGTCACTGCCTGAGCGGTCGCCGGTAGGTAGCTCCACAGCAACCTGACGACACGTCAGCGATACACACGCAACGAGAGCAGGACAGCAGTACATGAGAAGGATCGCGGTGATCGGAGCCGGGCAGGCGGGGGCCCAACTCGCCCTGGGACTCCAGGCGCACGGCTATGACGTCACCCTGGTCACCGACCGCAGCCCCGACGAGATTCGTCGCGGCCCGGTCATGTCCAGCCAGTGCATGTTCGACACCGCGCTGCAGAGCGAGCGCGAACTCGGGCTGCACCACTGGGAGGACCAGGCCCCGGACATCTCCGGCATCGCGCTCTCTCTCATCGGTCCGCACGGCACTCCGGACGTCTCCTGGCGTGCGCCGTTGGAGGGCCCCGCGCGCTCCGTCGACCAGCGGGTCAAGTGTGCCGCGTGGATCGAGCAGTTCGCGGAGGGTGGCCGCGGCGAGCTCGTGCTGCACGAGGCGGGCGTCAACGACCTTGAGTGGTACGCCCGTACGCACGATCTCGTCGTGGTCTCCACCGGCAAGGGCGAGCTGAGCCGACTCTTCCCGCGCAACTCCGAACTCTCCCCGTACGACCGGCCGCGCCGTGCGCTGGCTCTGACGTACGTCACGGGAGCGGCGCCGCGGGAGGGGGAGGCCGCCGTCCACTACCGCATGGTCCCCGGCGTCGGCGAGTACTTCTCCTTCCCGGCCCTCACCACCACCGGGCCCTGCGACATCATGGTCTTCGAAGGCGTCCCCGGCGGTCCGATGGACTGCTGGGACGACGTCCGCACGCCCGAAGGCCATCTCACCCGCTCACTGGAGATCCTGCACCGGTTCTTCCCCGACGAATACGAGCGCTGCCGGCACGCCCGGCTCACCGACAGCGGCGGCGTGTTGCGCGGCAGGCTCACCCCGACCGTCCGGCACCCCGTCGCCCGCCTGGCCTCCGGCCGGCATGTCCTCGGTATGGCCGACGCCGTCGTCCTCAACGACCCGATCACCGGCCAGGGTTCGAACAACGCGGCCCAGGCCGCGAGCCACTACCTCGACAGCATCCTCCGCCACGGCAGCGCCGCCTTCACCCCGCAGTGGATGCAGCGCACCTTCGACAACTTCTGGCGCGGCTGGGCGCAATGGGCCGTCGGCTGGACCAACTCCCTGCTGACGGAGCTGAGTCAGCACCACCGCGACCTGCTGACGGCGGCGGCCGAGATCCCCGCGGTCGCGGGCGCCCTCGCCGCCGGGTTCGACGACCCGCGCACCCTCTACCGCTGGTGGTTCGAGGAGGCCGAGGCGCACCGCTTCCTCGCCGAGAAGCGCGCCCAGCACGCCGCCCGCTTCGACGGCCGCGAACTGCGCCGCGCACTGGGCCAGTACGCCACCGGCGTGACCGTGGTGACGGCCCGTGCCCCCGACGGCCGCAACGTCGGCATGACCGCGAACTCCTTCACCTCCGTCTCGATGAATCCGCCCCTCGTCCTGTGGTGCCCCGGCAAGAACAGCCCGAGCCTCCCGGACTTCACCGACGCCTCACACTTCGCCGTCCACGTACTGGCCGCCGACCAGCACCATCTCTCCCGCCAGTTCGCCACCCCGGCCGACGACAAGTTCCGCGGGACCTCCACCACCCCCGGCATCGCCGGCACCCCCCTGCTGGACGGTGTGGTCGCCCGCTTCCAATGTCGCACCGTCCAGCGCGTCGACGCCGGCGACCACATCATCTTCCTCGGCGAGGTCGAGGAGTACGAGGCCGACGGCGGCACCCCTCTGGTGTTCCACTCGGGCTACTACCACGTGGCGACGAAGCATCCGGATCTGTGAACGGGCATGCGGATCCGCTCCGTTCTCCGCCAGTCCGGCTGGTGAACGCACGGGGCCGGTGCTACAGGCGCGAGTCGATCCATTCGCGTACGTCGCGGCGGATGAGCAGTGTGGTGGCCACGGGCATGCCCACGACGCCCAGCACCAGCAGGACCAGGCCGAGGGAGAACAGCCAGTAGAGCCCCTGCTGCGCCATCACCAACGCCAGGCCGGCCAAGGGGAGGAACATCAGCCAGCCCTGCGGGGAGAGCGCCAGCGACACCACGAGCGCCAGGAGGAAGACGGGGAAGGCGACGCCTTGGAGGCGGGCCACCGTGACGGCGTAGGGCCCGCCGCGCCACGTCCGGTACGCGAACGCGGCCACCACGGCCGCCCACAACCAGAGCGGCCAGCCCGTGAGCAGGAGGTCGAGGACGGTGTTGTGGCCGGCGGCGGGCAGGTCGCCGGAAGGGGTGGCGAGGGAGGGAGAAAGGCCACCGGCGGGAGCGTGGGAACGGCCGCCGAGGGCGCCGACGGCGAAGACGGACCACACCAGCGGGCCCAGCCAGAACGCGGCGAGCAGCGGCACGCTCAGTTTCACCGCCCACGGGCGCGGCGTCGTGGGCGGGACCCGTGCCGGCACCCCGGCTCGCCGGTAGACCTCCTGGAGGGCGCGTGGCAGCGCCCGCTGCGTGCGACGGGAGAGGCCGATCAGGGGGAACCTGCCGTCCAGCATTTCCCAGTGCGGTGTCCAGTCACCGTCGAACCAGATCGCGGCACGGACGTAGCGCCCCCGCAGGAGGCGGTGTCGCACCCGTGCCGGCGGGTAGTGGGGCAGCCCGTTGGGGAAATGATCCCCCAACGCCTCGCGGAAGTGCTCGTACTGGCGCCGGTCGCGGCTGACGAGGAGGACCAGGCGGGCGGGTTCGTCGCGTCCCACCACCTGGTCGACCTCCCAGGCCAGGCTCCGTCCCGCCCCGGTGACCAGCAGGACGAGCGCGGCGTGGTCGAGCGCGGCGAGCACCTCGTCCTGCCAGGTCGCGTCCGAGGCGTAGCTGCGCTCGGCGCCGAGCCGCGGCAGCCGGTCGGACGGGCGCCCGAGCGCGACCATCCGCCCGAACGGCGCGACCGCGCGGGCGACTTGGTCCTCCTCGGTGCGCAGATGGGCGGGCGTCGGCAGCATGGAGGTGAACAGCAGGCGGAACCACCGCAGTGCGGCCACCTGGGAGAAACCGTCGTCGTCCTTGAACGACCGGAGGAACAACACGATCCGCTCGTCCGCCGGGAGCCCCTGGAGACCGGTCAGGACGGGCGTCAGATGCTGTCGTCCCCGCAACACCGACCACACCCCGGCCACCACCAGCACCACACCGGCCGCCAGTTGCCCCCATGCCGCCCAGACCGGTGCGATCCCGTAGTGGACCCCCAGGAGCGCGCTGCCCAGCGTCAGTGCGATCCAGCCCAGGGTGCTCAATCGTCTGCCCTGCGGCGGTGATTGCTCGATATCGGCTGCTTGCCGGGGCGGGCGGGTCGGTCGGGGAGGAGTCGTTCCCTCAGGGTGGCGTGATTCCGGCATCTCGCTCCATCGGATCGAGTCGGTGCTCACTGGCCTTGCGCACTCTCCTTTCCACGGTAGCGCCGGGAGGGTGCGCGGGTGGGGGCTTCGGGGAATCGACGTGCGCGGCGCGCCACGTGCCGGAACGTCCCCGTGGCAGCCAGTCGTCATCAACCTTGTGCTTCGGTCGGGAGCGTGAGCTGCCCCTCGACCTGCTGGGTGCGGGTCGAGGGGCAGCTCACGGACCTGCCTGCGCCGAGTGCGTGGCCGTGCCGGGCGGGCGTGCCGGGTCGGTTCAGCGGTCCTGGGCGGGGGTGGGGAGGAATCCCGTGCCGGTGAAGTACGTCAGGTAGGCCCGTACGGTCTCGTCGGTGAGGGGTGGGAGGTGGACTCCCGTTGCCGCGGCCGTGCGGTGGGTGCGGGAGGAGTCGAAGGTCCGGCGTGTGCGGCGGGGTCCGCCCTCCGCTTCGCCGGCCGTTCCCTGACCGCCGGGGCCGCCGAGGAAGAGCTGGGCGGCGTTGTCCGGTTGGTCGGCCACCAGCTTGCGCCAGTGGTCGAGCGGCACCGGTCGCACCGTGTGGCCCAGTGTGGCCGCTGCCCGGAACACCTGGGAGAGCATGGGTGGTTCGGGGTGGGTGAGATGGAAGGTCGTCGGTTCCTGGTCGGCCTGGTTCGCCGGCGGGTGTTGGTTGCCGGCGAGGGTGACGATGGCCGCGCTCACGTAGTCCACCGGTATCCAGTCGGTCGAGTCGTCGGCTCCCTCGGGGACCGCCTGTGCCTGGAGGCAGCCCTTGATGTACTGCCACAGCAGGTCGCGGTCCTGGCAGGCGCCCGTGTGCGTGGCGCCGGAGATGCGCGCGGGGCGGTAGACGGTGACCGGGATTCCGCGGCGCTGCGCGATGCGCACGAGCTCCTCGGCGACCCACTTGCTCTGCGCGTAGCCGTCGGGCAGTTCGTGCACGGGGCCGGTGGCGGACGCTTCCGTGAGGGGGCGGCCGTCGGCGGTGTGCGGTGCGTACACGCCGGTGGTCGAGATGTGGTGCATGCCGCCCGACTCCGATGCGGCGGCGATCCGCAGGAGTTCCTCGGTGCCCCTGACGTTGGCCGCGCGGAGTTCGGTGTACGGGGCGGCGAAGTTGACCCTGGCGCCGTTGTGGTAGACGGCGCCGACCCGCTTGCGCAGTGCCCGGTGTTGCCTGTCGGACAGGCCCAGGCCCGGTGCGGCCAGGTCGCCGGGCAGCGGATGGATCAGGTCGCTGTAGTGGTCCTTCCACAACCCGTACCGCTCCAGGCCGGATCGCAGCCGGTGGGCTCCCTCGGCGGTGTCGCGGGCCCGGACCAGGCAGTCCACCGGGGCTCCCGTCGACTCCAGCAGATCGCGGAGCAGGAACGCTCCGAGGAAGCCGGAGGCGCCGGTCAGCAACGGGCGGCGGCCGCCTGCGGGTTCGCCGGGCGTGGGCCCGAGTGCCCGGGTGATGTCCGGTGCCAGGCGCACGTCCTGTCGCGGATCGGGGCCGGGGGCGTCCGCGGCGCCGCCGTCCGGTTCGTCCAGGAGGCGCCGTACGCCGTCCGGGGTGGGTGCGGTGAACAGGGCACGCATCGACAGGCGTACGCCGAGCCGGTCCTCGATGCGCTGGGCCAGCTTGACCGCGAGCAGGGAGTGCCCGCCGGCCTCGAAGAAGTCGTCGTCGAGGCCCATGCCGGGCACGCCGAGGACTTCGGCGAACACCGCGCACAGCAGCTTCTCCTGCTCGGTGTCCGGCGCGCGTCCGGTGCCTGTGCCCGTGGCCGGGCCGGGGGCGGGCAGTCCGCGGCGGTCGGTCTTCCCGTTCGGGGTGAGGGGCAGGGCGTCGAGTACGACGAACGCGGAGGGCACCATGTGCTCCGGCAGCTGCGCGCGGAGTGCCTGGCGCATCCGGGCGGTCGCCGTCTCCCGCTGTCCGTCGGCGGGAACGGCGTAGGCCACCAGGCGCCGGTCGCCCGGCCGGTCCTCCCGGACGAGGGCGCAGGCGGCGGTGATGCCGGGGACCGCGGTCAACGCCGCCTCGATCTCGCCGAGTTCGATGCGGAAGCCCCGTAGCTTGACCTGGTCGTCGGCGCGGGAGAGGTATTCGAGTTCGCCCCGGTCGTTCCAGCGGACGAGGTCGCCCGTGCGGTACATGCGTCCGCCGGTGCGACTGAAGGGGTCGGGGACGAACCGGGCGGCGGTCAGGCCCGGCTGGTGCAGATAGCCGCGGGCCAGTCCGTCGCCGGCGACGTACAGTTCCCCGATCACTCCCGGCGGCACCAACTCCAGTGCGTCGTCGAGCACATACGCCTGTGCGTGGTGTACGGGGACGCCGATCGGTACCCGGTGGGTCGGCCCTTGCGGGGCGGTCGGTGGCTGGAAGTCGCTCATGGTGGCGCAGACCGTGGTCTCGGTCGGTCCGTAGGCGTTGGCCAGTCGCCGGCCGTCGGCCCACCGGGCGACCAGCGCCGGTGGGCACGCCTCGCCGGCGAGCACCAGGGTGGTGCCGGCCGGGATGCCCTCGTTCTGCGGCATGACGGCGAGGGCGGCCGGCGGGAGGGTCAGGTGGGTGATGCCGCGTTCCGCGAGGAGGCCGGCGAGCGGGGGTCCGGGCACCAGTTGTGCGGGGTCCGCGATCTCCAGGCAGGCGCCGGTCAGCAGTCCCATGCAGAGGTCCCAGAACGCCGCGTCGAAGCTGATCGACGCCATCTGCAGCACGCGGCTGGCGGAGGTGAGGCCGAGCCTTTCGGTCTGCGTACGGACCATCGCGCCGACGCCCTGGTGGGTGACGACGACGCCCTTGGGCCGGCCGGTGGAGCCGGAGGTGTAGATGACGTAGGCGGGGTGCGTGGGCAGGGGGCCGGTGCGCGGGTCTGCGGTGTGGCCGGTGGACCAGGCGGCAGTGTCGTCCAGTGCCAGGCAGCGGGCGGTGGTGGGCAGTTCGGCGCGGAGGGAGGCGGTGGTGATGACGAAGGACGGTGCGGCGTCGTCGAGCATGAAGGCGATGCGGGCGGGCGGGTATGCGGGGTCCAGCGGCAGGTAGGCCGCTCCTGCCTTGAGCACCGCCAGTATCGCGACGATCAGGTCGGTCGACCGGGGCAGTGCGAGGGCCACCAGGTCCTCGGGGCCGATGCCGTGTCCGGACAGGTGGTGGGCGAGGTCGTTGGCACGGGCGTTGAGTTGCGCGTAGGTCAGGGTGCCCGTCGTGTCGCGTACTGCCTGGGCGTCGGGGGTTCGCGTCACCTGCTCCGCGAAGAGCTCCGGCACCGTGGAGGCCGGCAGGTAGGCGGCGGGGCCGCGCCCCCACTCCCCCAGCATCCGCGACCGCTCCTGGGCGGTGAGCAGGTCGTAGCCGCGGACGGGAAGGTCGGCGTCGGCGACGACCGCGGAGAGCAGGCGGTGGAGCCGGTGGGCGAGTCGGTGCACGGTCCCGGGGTCGAACAGCTCGGTGGAGTACTCCAGGTGGGCGTCGATGCCCGCGGCGGTACCCGACGCGTCCCGCGTCTCGGTGAAGCTGAACGTCAGGTCGAACTTGCTGATGCCCGTGTGCACGGGCTGACCGGTCGCGGTGAGTCCGGGCAGCTCGATGTCTGCCGTCGCCTGGTTCTGCAGCACCAGCATCACCTGGAACAGCGGATGGTGGTCCTGGGACCGTGCCGGGTTGAGTGCCTCCACCAGGCGCTCGAACGGCACGTCCTGATGCGCGAAGGCGGTCAGGTCGAACTCCCGCACGCGGTCGAGGAGTTCGCGGAAGGTGGGATCGCCCGACAGGTCCGTGCGCAGGACCAGGGTGTTGACGAAGAACCCGACCAGGTCGTCCAGGGCCTCGTCGCTCCGGCCGGCCACCGCGGTGCCGAGTGGGATGTCCTCGCCGGCACCGTGCCGGGACAGCAGGACCGACACCGCCGCCTGCACCACCATGAACAGGGTGCAGCCCGAGGCGCGCGCCAACTCCACGAGCCCTTGGTGGGTGTCCTGGTCCAGGCGGAAGAAGTGCGCCTCGCCCCGGTGGTCGGTCACGGCGGGCCGCGGCCGGTCCCACGGCAGCGTCAGTGCCTCCGGCACGCCTGCCAGCGCCCGGCGCCAGAAGTCCAGTTGGCGGGCCGTCAGGCTCTCGGGGTCGGACTCCTCACCCAGTATGCGCCGCTGCCACAGCGCGTAGTCGGCGTACTGCACCGGCAGCGGCGACCAGTCGGGAGCCCTGCCCTCGGCGCGCGCCCGGTAGGCGGCGCCCAGGTCCCGGGCCAGCGGCGCCAGCGACCAGCCGTCGCCGGCGATGTGGTGCAGCGCCAGTACCGCCACGTGGCTCTCCGCGCCCAGCCGCAGCAGGCGTGCGCGCAGCGGTACTTGGGCCTCCACGTCGATCGGCTCGGTCACCGCGGCGGTGATCCGGGCGGGCAGGTCGGGCTCCTCGACGTCGTCGACGGTCAGCGTGAACCGGGCCTGGGCCGGGTCGAGGACCAGCTGCTCGGGTTCGCCGTCGTGCTGGGGGTACACGGTCCGCAGCGCCTCGTGGCGCTCGATGACGTCGTCCAGCGCCGCACCGAGGGCGGCAATGTCCAGCGGGCCGTCCAGTCGTAGCACCAGCGGGATGTTGTAGGTGGCGCCGGGTCCGTCCAGCCTGCCCAGGAACCACAGGCGTTGCTGGGCGAAGGACAGCGGCAGTCTCGCCGGGCGCTGCGCGGGCACGAGGGCGTCCCGTGCGGTGCCCGCGTCGTCGAGGGCCGCGGCCAGTTGCGCGACGGTGGGGCGCTCGAAGAGCGTGCGCACTTCGAGTTCCACGCCGAGGGCGGTGCGGATGCGGCTGACCAGGCGGGTGGCCAGCAGGGAGTGTCCGCCGAGCGCGAAGAAGCTGTCGTCGACACCGACGCGGCCGATGCCGAGCACGTCGGCGAACAGGTCGGCGAGCAGTTCTTCCTGCACGGTGCGCGGGGCGCGTCCGCCGCCCTCCGCCGTGTGCCGGGGTGCCGGCAGGGCCCGGCGGTCGAGTTTGCCGTTGGGGGTCAGCGGCAGTGCGTCCAGCACGACGAACGCCGAGGGGACCAGATAGCCGGGCAGGGTGCGGCCCAGCTGCTCCGCCAGTGCCTCCGCGGAGGTCGTCGCGCCGTTCGCGGCCACGGCGTAGGCCACCAGCCGCCGGTCGCCGGGGGTGTCCTCGCGGACGACGGCGCAGGCGGCCGCCACGGTCGGCAGGGCGGTGAGCGCGGCTTCGATCTCGCCGGGTTCGATGCGGTGGCCGCGGAGTTTGACCTGGTCGTCGGCGCGGGAGAGGTAGACGAGTCGGCCGGCCTCGTCCCATCGCACGAGGTCGCCGGTGCGGTACATCCGCTCGCCCGACGCGTCGAAGGGATCGGCCACGAAGCGCGCGGCCGTCAGGTCGGGGCGGCCCACATATCCGCGGGCCACGCCCGGTCCGGCGAGGTACAGCTCGCCCACCACGCCCGTGGGCACCGGTCGCAGCCGGGCGTCGAGGACGTAGCACCGCATCCCGTCCAGCGGCCTGCCGATGGGCGGGACCCGGTGCTCCGCGATCGGCTGCGACGGCACCTCGTACCGCGTCGCGAACGTCGTCGTCTCCGTCGGCCCGTAGGCGTTGACGAACGTCGTCTGCGGGCAGGCGGTCGCCGCGCGTTGCAGGACGCCCGCTGCCGCCGCCTCGCCGCCGGTCGCCACCAGGCGCACGGTCTCGAACAGGTGCGGATCGCTGTCGGCGACGAGGTTGAACAGGGAGGTGGTCAGGAAGAGCGCGGTGATCTTCTCGGCGGCCAGGATGCGGCCGAGGCGCTCGGGGTCGAGCGGGCCGTCAGGGGCGACGACGACCGTTCCGCCGTTGAGCAGCGGGACCCAGATCTCACAGGTCGAGGCGTCGAAGACATAAGTGGAGTGCAGGAGGACCGCGTCGGCTGCGCCGTGCCACACGGCATCGGCCGTAAGCGCCGCCACGTCGGCGTGGGTGACGCCGATGGCCTTGGGCTCGCCGGTGGAGCCGGAGGTGAACATCACGTACGCCAGCCGCGCGGCATCGGTCGGGCCAGGCATGCTTCCCGGCCCGACGGGTGCGCCGTCGAGGACGCGGCCGTCGGTGTCCACCACGACGACCGGAAGGGTGCCGCGGGCCTCGGCCACCCAGGGGTGGCCGGCGAGGTCCGCCGCGACGACGAGTGCGCGCAGACCGGCCGAGGCGGATATCCGGCGCAGTCTCCCGACCGGCCAGCGGTCGTCCAGCGGTACGTACGCGCCGCCGGCCCGGACCGCGGCCAGCGAGGCCGTCACCAGTGCGGCCGAGCGGCCGACCAGCACGCCGACTCCGTCCTCAGCGGCCAGGCCCAGACCGGTCAGGCACCGTGCCAGGGCACCGGAGAGTTCATCCAACTCTCCGTAGGACAGGGCACGTTCGCCCTGCCTGACCGCCACCGCGTCCGGGTCCGACGCCACCCGGGCGGCGAACAGCTCCGGCAGGCCGGCCCGCGGCACACCGGCCTGCAGGGGTGCGCCCCTCCCCTGGTCCAGCAGGCGTGCGTGCTCGCCGTCGAGCAGCACCGACCGGGCGGCGAGAGGTTGCTCCAGGTCATCGGCGCAGTTCTCCAGCAGCAGCCGCAGCCGCTCGGCCATCAGCCGTACGGCCTTGGAGGTGAAGGCGTCCGTGCGATGGCCGAAGGTGATTCGCAGATCGTCGCCCGGCGCGATGGTGAGGGTGAGCGGATAGTGCGCCGCGTCGGTGCCGCGGAAGCCGGTGACCCGAAGGCCGGGGAGGCCCTCCTGGGCCTGCCGCAGCGCTTCCGCGTCCATGGGGTAGTTCTCGAACACGGCGAGGGTGTCGAAGAGGTCGTCCAGGCCGGTCAGGGCGCGGATCTCGGTCAGGCCGAGGTACTGGGAGCCCAGGAGTCGGGCCTGCTCGTCCTGCATCCGGTGCAGCAGTGTCGCCAGGGTGTCGTCGGGGCGGATGGCGACGCGGACCGGAATCGTGTTGATGAACAGGCCGACCATGGTCTCGACCCCGGGGATCTCCGGCGGCCGGCCCGAGACGGTGGTGCCGAACAACACGTCGTCCTGTCCGGTCAGTTGGTGCAGCAGGACGCCCCAGGCGCCCTGTACCAGCGTGTTGAGCGTCAGGCGGTGCCGGCGGGCCGTCTCCCGCAGCCGGGCGGTGGTGGCCGCGCCCAGGTTCAGCACCAGCTGTTCGGGCAGCTCTCCCGAGGACGCGGAGGCCGGTTTCTCCCCGGCCAGCAGGGTCGGCTGTGCCACTCCGGCGAGCGCCGCGCGCCAGGCGTCGGCCGCGGCGGTCCGGTCCTGGCCGGCGAGCCAGGCGAGGTAGCCCCGGTAGGGGGCGACGCGCGGCATCGCGCCGCCGTCCCCGCCGCGCGCGTAGAGCTCGAAGAGTTCCCGTACCAGCAGCGGCATCGACCAGCCGTCGAGGAGAAGGTGATGGTTCGTCATCACCAGGTGGTACCGGTGGTGTCCCATCCGGATCAGGGTGAAGCGCATCAGGGGCGGTTCGGAGAGGTCGAACCGCCGTGTGCGGTCGGCGGCCAGGAACGCGGCGAGCCGCTCGGCGCGCCCGGCCTCGTCGCCGGTGCCGAAGTCGAGTTCCTCGAAGACCGGCGGGACGTCCACGGCGACGGCCTGGACCGGCTCGTCGAGGTCCTCGTAGAGGAAGCCCACCCGCAGGTTCGCGTGCCGGCGCAGCAGTCCCTTCACGGACGCGTACAGCACCGCCGCGTCGACGGGTCCTTCGAGGTCGAAGACGAACTGCGCGGTGTAGACGTCCACCGCCTCGGAGTCGTACACGGCATGGAACAGCATGCCTGCCTGCAGCGGTGTCAACGGCAGGACGTCCTGCAGCTGGAACCCGGTCACTTGCGTCCACCCCACTTGTTCTGCAGCTTGTTCTGCAGCTTGTTCTGCAGTCGATCGATCTGAGCCTGGTTGAGCGAGACCAACGGAAGGTCGGAGGGCGTGTAGCCGCCGGCGTCGGGTGCCTGGGCGTGTTCCGCGACGGCGCGCAGCGCCCGCAGCCAGCCTTCGGCGAGTTCCTCGACGTCCTCCTCCTTGAGCAGATCCGTCGGCCAGGTCCAGCCGGCGACCAGTTGCGGCCCCTCCGGCAGGTCCTTGGTGTAGGCGTTGATGTCCAGCACGTGATGCGCCGGCATGTCAGGGTCCTGGCTGCGCGGTCCGCCCCCGTCGAAGAGCAGCTGCCAGTCCCCGGTGCCGCCCGCCGCCGACGAACCGGCGTAGCGGCCCAGGTAGTTGAAGCCGATCTGCGGCGTCACGGCGTCCCTGAGCAGGTCGCGGGTGCGCGGGTTGAGATGACGCAGCAGGCCGTAGCCGATGCCGTGGTCCGGGACGGCCCGCAGCTGTTCCTTGACCCGTTTGAGCGCACGGTCGACGAGCGGGGCGTCGAACGCCCGCGCCTCGTACCGGCTCACCGGCCCCGGGTCGAGCCGCACCGGGTACATGCTGGTGAACCAGCCGACGGTACGGGACAGGTCGATGTTCTCGGCGATCTGCTCGCGGCCGTGCCCCTCCAGATCGAGCAGCACGGCGGAGCCGCCCGCGCTCCCGCGCTCGGCACGCCATCCGGTGATCGCCAGCGCCAGGCCGGTGAGCAGCACGTCGTTGATGCCCGCGTGGAACGCGGTCGGCACGGTGGTCAGCAGCGGCGATGTCCACTGGGCGGGCAGGGTGACCGTCAGCGTCCGCACGCCGTCGGCGGTGTCCCGGTCCGGGTCGAGCGGTCGGTAGCCCCACTGCGGGTCCTCGGTGCGCAGGATCTCCTGCCAGAACGGCAGTTCCGCGGTGCGCTCGGCGCTCCGCGCCTCGGCCACCAGCAGCTCCGCCCATCTGCGGTAGGAGGTGCGCACCGGCGGCAGGAGCGCGGGGTCGCCCGCCGCGCCGGCGGTGACCACATGCCAGGCCGCGGCCAGGTCGGCGGTGAGGGTGCGCCAGGAGACGGCGTCGATCGCGAGGTGGTGGACGACGAGCAGCAGCCGGCCGGGCCGGTCGGACCCCGCGTCGTACCAGACGGCCTCCAGCACACCGCCGGTGCCGGGCCGTAGCCGCAGGCGGGCGGCCTCCGCGGCCTCGGCGACCAGCGCATCCGTCCGGGCGCCGGTGAGCCCGGCGATGTCGACCCGCGTCAGCCGCGTGCGGGCGCTCACCGCGCCCTGCGGCAGCACTTCGAGACCGGGCCGTCCCCCGGGTGTCGCCGTCACCCGGAGCCGCAGCATGTCGTGGTGGTCCAGGAGCAGTTGGAGCGCCGCGGCGATATCGCTCTCGGTTGCCCCGGCCGGTGCGCGCAGCACGCTCGACTGGTTGTAACCGTCGAACGTGCCGGGCCGGTCGAGGAACCAGGCGGCGATGGGGGTGAGCGGCACCTCGCCGATGCCCGGGGTGGTCGCGGCCTCCGGCTCGGCGCCCAGCGGCACGGCGGCCGACGCGATCGCGGCCACGGTGCGGTGGACGAAGACATCGCGCGGTGTGATGACCAGTCCCTCGTTGCGGGCCCTGCTCACGACCTGGATCGACAGGATGCTGTCACCGCCGAGGGCGAAGAAGTCGTCGTCGACACCGACCTCCGGGATGCCGAGTGTCTCGGCGACCACGGCGCACAGGATCCGTTCCTCGTCGGTACGCCGTGCCTGGCCACCGGCTCGGTGGGTGTCCGATTCGGGGGCGGGCAGGGCCCGGCGGTCTACCTTGCCGTTGGGCAGCAGCGGCAATGCGTCGAGGACGACGAACGCGGCCGGAATCATGTACTCCGGCAATACCGTCGTAAGGCTCCGACGCAGCTCGCCGGCGTCCAACTCCTGCCCGGCATCGGCCACCAGGTACGCGGCCAGGCGTTTGTCGCCCGGTCGGTCCTCGCGGATGAGCGCACGGGCCGCGGCCACTCCCGGGAGTGCCGTCAGCGCACTCTCGACCTCGCCCAACTCGATCCGATAGCCCCGCAACTTGACCTGGTCATCGGAACGCCCCAGATACTCAAG
>NZ_JBIVOW010000014.1:123181-231291 GCF_044754325.1 Streptomyces sp. NPDC093097 | reverse complement strand
CAGCACTCCGAAGAATTGCGGGTGGCCGCCTCCATGTTCAGGGCCTCAGCATCAAACCCCACCAAGGAATGATCTTGGCGGGGTTAAAAGTAAAGCTTAGAAGTTCATGTTGATGGAGCAACGTCCATGACGCCGGGGCGCTGGACCTCATGGATTCGGTGATCCCCCGTCAGTAACCTCCTCGTCGAGAGAGGTCTCCACCGGATTTGCAGGCATATCAGTCGGTACTGCGGAGCTGGGCGAGGGCGGAACGTTTCTTCGTGTTGCCTGGCTCACCGATGGGCTTGTACACGCCCGGGCGCGTTGATAGCGGTTTCCTTGCCCTCAATGGCGGTCTTGGCTTGAACGCGACATTCCGGTCCTGGTCTTGATGTTGCGCTCGTTCTTCTTGCGCTTCATGTATCTCCACGTCACCCACGCAAGCGCGAGGGACACGCTGCCGATACCCAAGGCAGCCATCCGAATGGCCAGGCCATCGTTGGTAATAGCGCCGACAAACCCCGCAAATGTTCCAAGGCACCCAAGGAAAAGAGAGCGCCAGCCGAGGAACATTTCACCAAGCATTTCGCCAAGCCCGGCAACCGACCCCTTTGCGAAGCCGCCGCCTTTCAGCGAGCCCAGCCAGTTCTCCTTGTCTGCCATTTATTTCAACCTCATGCGATAGGAGCGACGGGGCGTTGCCCGAGAGGACCGGGCTCGATATACCGTACCGGACCACCTTCGGGTAGGAGGTAGTCGATGACCGTCGCACCGAGGGCTACCGGCCCCCCGAACAGCCTGGTGCCGCCCCTGCCGATGATGCCTACCGCCCCGCCCATCCGTAGGGCAGAGCCGCTCCAGTAGCCTCCGAGTTGCCCTGCGAAGAACGGTCCGATGAATCCCTTGAAGGCTTCCTTGGACTCGTCGGTTCGGCCCAGTATGAAGAGTGCAGCACTGGCGAAGGCCCCTCGCAGGCTGAAGAATCCGACGACGTTACGCACGCTGTCGGGGACTCCGGCGTTGCTGTGCTTGTCGAAGACGACGTCATCGTTCTTGGGGTCGTCCTGAGGGCGGTAGTTGTTCTTCGCGTTCTTCTGTGCTTCTTCTTGGGCTGCTTTCGCTTCTGCCTGCTGTTCCTGGTGGCGCTTCTCGACGGCGATGGCATATGCGTCGCAGTACGGAGCGCCGCCAACTCCAAGGCGCTGAAGGCAAAGTCGAACTCGGTGTCCTGCTTCATGCTTGCCGGCGCGGCGAACGTCGGGTCCGGCGGTTCCGTGGGGATGCCCACACGCGTGCAGATCTGATCGCCCGAGGTGGTCAGTTCGGCGACGGACTCGGTGAGCCATCCCAGCGCGGAGGCGTAGGAGGCCAGGCCGAACAGCCCTGCCGGCGTGGCGGGGAGCGGCTCGGTGGCTACGAAGTCTTCGAGGCTGCGGTTCAGTTCGCAGACCACTCGGGGTCCGGCTGAGAGTGCCCCAGGCACGGGGTGCAGGTAGGAGCGGCTGGCGGCCGTCGGGTACTCGGCCGTGAGGATCCCGGAGACGCTCTGCGCGGCATCGGTGAGGAGGGCCGCCAGTTCGGTACGGGCCAGAGGGGCGCGGTTGGTGGTCATCGCTGGGGAGCCTTTCGGTGAGTGGCGGTAGTGAGTTGTGCTGTTGCCGGAGGAGCTGCTGAGGCAGTTGTCGGCTGGTCGACCGCAAGGGGAGAGCGGGATCGAGCGGCCTGCACGCGCGCCTCGGCGGCAGAGGCCGTCCCGGCGTCCTGGCGGGGGCCGGTGCGGAGGTGCGCCGTGCGGTAGACCGCGTAGTCCTCCCGGCTACCGGCGGCGACGAGGTAGATCTCGCGCTTGTGGTGCGAGGCGGCCGGGGCCGGGCGGAACTGGATGACCATCCGGTAGGAGACGGACGGGTCGACGTAGACCTTGTGGAAGCCGACGAGGCGGCCCTTCAGCGGCAGGCAGTCGTCGCTGCCGTGGACCAGATTCTGCAGCTCCAGAAGCGCCAAGTCACGAAAAAGACACGGTACCGGGAGGCGGTGCAGCAGTACCTCGACGCCCGCAATGGCATCCTCACCGGTGCCTACGCCAGCGTCGACACCGCGCTCAAGGCCAGCTCGCGCGCGCCCATGTTCGAGGCACTGCTCACCGCGCAGGGCCCCGACCTCGTCGAGTCGCGGGAGGCTCTCGGGCGGCAGGGCAACCGCTACACGTCGATGGCCAGCACCCTCAGCGACGCCCTCGCTACGCCCGACACGGGCTCCGGGGACGGTGTTCTGCTGCGGGTCACCCATGAGCGCGACGCCGTGCTGCAGACGGCGTCGGAGAACGACCCGGTCTGGCATCCCGCCCAGCAGCAGTTCGCCTTCACCCTCAAGGGCGGCACGCCCGTGCTGTTGACGGAGGCTGACGACAGGGCTGTGGAGCAGCGGCTCTCGCCCACCGCGGCCGCGGAGGCGGAGGTGGACGTGGCGGTCCCCGAGGAGCAGGGACCCCGTGCCTTCGCCGGCACCGAGGACAGCGACGGCTACGACGACGACATCATCGACGACTTCCCGATCAAGCTGAACGAGGACGGGTTCCCCGCCGACGATAACGACGACGCCGGGACCGGCGCCGTCCTGCGTGCCAACGTCTCCGGCTCCGGCACCGCGAACTGGGCGAAGAAGCACGTCAACACCAAGAAGGAGTACGGCCAGGACTGCACCAACTTCGTGTCCAAGGCCCTGTACTACGGCGGCAAGATGAAGTTCCGCAACGGCGGACGGAAGCACGACCGCTCCTGGTGGCAGCAGTACTACCTCTTCGGCACGTTGAAGAACAAGAGCTACACCTGGTCCGGAGCGGAGAACTTCCGGCGCCACATGATCAAGTACCGTAAGGCCACCCACATCAAGTCGGCCAAGCAGGCCAAGCCCGGTGACCTGATGCTCTTCAAGTGGAAGCGGGAGAAGCGTTACAACCACGCGGCGGTGGTGGTCGCCAACGGCAAGCAGGTCCACCTGCGCCAGCACGGCATAGAGAACTCCACAACCCTCAACGCGGTCCTGGCCCGGTACCGCAACAAGCCGAACTACATCGAGAAGGTCGTCATCCTGCGTCCCCGCGGAAGGAATTGAACCATGCCCCGCCACGCTCTCCGCCACGGCGCACTCGCCATCGTCCTGGCCGCGACAGCGGCGCTGACCACGGCATGCAGCGGCGAGCCGGACGCCTACCAGGAGGACTACGGCAAGCACGAGCCGCTGAAGGTCACGGGATACCCCACCAAGGACACGCTCGTGCTCACCCAGCGGTTCGTCTGGAAGCTCGCGGACCGGGACGCCGACGGACTGGAGGCGCTGGCCGCTCCGGACGAGGACGTGGTGCAGCCCGACAAGGCGAAGACCGCGAAGGCATGGCTGCGCGCCTACGGCACGGCGGCGAAGGGAGAGGTCACCGCCGACTTCGCCCGGTCCCCGGCCAAGAACCAGGACGTGACGCTCACCTTCAAAGGGAAGAACGAGCAACTCGACCTCTCCCTCTACCAGGGACCCGACAAGTGGAGCGTCATTTTCCATGACAGTGACAACTGACCGCTCCTGAGACCGATCCCATCGAGGCCCGCGCCATGGCACGGGCCTCGATGCGTCCCGTCGGCCTGCTGGCCGGGAGACCGTCGGTTCGGAGGCAACCGGCCCGAACACGGCCCGCAGCATGCCGACATCGGCCAGGCAGTCGCCGCCCAACGCGACCGCCAGCGCGAGGTCCAACAGGACCTTCCCGGGGTCATGGACGGCCCGGGGTTTGCGCCACGGTGCCAGTGCCACAGACATTGCCCGGTCAAGGCCAACCTTGCGGACGCAGTCCTGAAACTGCTGGCCACAGGTGAGACGATCACGATGTGGCTGGTGTGATCACCGCGTCGGAGCCGACCTGGATAGGCCCGTTCGCCGGGCTGAGCCCGTGCTGCTTCGGCAAGTTGGTGACCGCGCTGCGCCGCGAGGGTGCCGATGGCGGGCGGCGGGGACGGCCGTGGAGCCTGTCTCTGGACGACCGGGTACTGCTCGTTGCGCCGTACTGGCGCACGAACTTGACGATGCGCCAGCTTGCTCTGCTCTTCGGTATCTCGAAGTCCGCAGCGGACCGGATCATTGATCACGTGGGACCGCTCCTCAGGCTCCGGGCTCGCAGGCGGTTCCGCAAGGACACCGTGCTCATCGTGGATGGCACCCTGGTCCCTACACGCGACCACACGGTCGCGGAGCAGTCGAAAAACTACCGGTACTCAACCAATTACCAGGTCGTCATCGACGCCGGCACCCGCCTGGTCGTCGTGGCCGGCCGCCCGATGCCGGGCAGCCGCAACGACTGCAAGGCGTGGGCTGAGTCCGGCGCTGAAGCCGCTATCGGACGAACACTCACGATTGCCGATGGCGGCTACCTGGGCACCGGGCTCGTGATGCCACACCGTCGGCGCAGGGGGCTGGAATTGCCGACCTGGAAGGAAGCCCACAACAAGTCTCACAAGCAGGTGCGAGCCCGTGTCGAGCACGTCTTCGCCCGCATGAAGGGCTGGAAGATCCTCCGTGACTGCCGTCTCAGAGGTGACGGCGTGCATCATGCCATGCTCGGGATCGCCCGCCTGCACAACCTTGTTCTCACTGGGTAGGCGATGACCGGCCTCAGACAGGCCGGCCCGTGGTCGACAGCGGGGGCGGCGTGTGCCGGGGCCACGGCACACCGACCTGCTCCGACGCGGCGGACCGGAACACTTCCGCCAGGATGCTCCCCGGATACGTGCCGAACACCGGGTACTTCCAGCGGTAGTAGCAGGACCAGTAGCTCACCACACGCCGTTCCGTCCGAGCGAAGAACGAAGGGTTCCGGGTGATGAACTCCCCATACAGGACACGCTGAGAGGAGCCGGGGACGTCGAGGCCGGGGAGTCCCTCGCGGATCTCCTCCAGGATCTCCACAACGTACTCGCCGATCAGCTGCACAACGAACGGCGCCACCCACGGCTCGCTCGACGCCACGATCTGTCCGAGACGGCGTTGGCGAACTCTGCCGTCACCGTGCCGGGAGTACAGGCAATGCAAGATCAGCTGCTGAGTCCCGGTGAGGGGCCTCTCCATGCCCGCGTCCGGCTCGCCATGGTAGATCCGTGAGGGGATGGTGACCGTCTCACCCTGCACCTCAACGGGGAAGGGCCCAACCGGCGAGAACGTGGCGACCGGCATGACAGCAAGAACGCTCCGCACGTCCCCGGCAAGCCGAGACGGGAACGCCGCCACCAAGACATCAGAACCATGCGACAAAGCGTCCGACTGCTGCACAGCCCCAGCGTAGGCGGGCAGCTTCCGGCTCCCTCAACCGCCCGCTCTCAATGGCCATGACCACAACCGTCCCTGGCATTACGGGACAGCCCTTAATGCGAGTTGAACCCCGACCCCCGACCCCCGACTTCCGCCCCAGCCGCCCCGCGTCCATCATCCGCTGAAGCAACGGGGGAGCGGCGTGCAGGGGGCTCCTTGCATTCCTGGTTCATGCAGCCTCCCGTTCCCGGCAGTTGTTCTCCAGCCACTGCTTTATCTCGCTAGGCCAGAACCGCAGTTGTTGCCCTACGCGGAAACTTGGGATGGCCTGCTTCTCGTGATTGTCGTAAACCCATGAGACGGGCTTCTGGAGAAAATCAGCCAAGGCTGGCACGGTCCACATGGATTGGTTCATAGCTGTCCATTTCCATAGGCGGGAGTGCGACACATTAAGGACGGATCACGGCCGTACCAAACGGCCCCGCAGATCACCGTCGGAGCCGTCGTGGTCCCCTTCGGAGAGGAAGCCCACGTGGGGCCGGTGACGCGCTGTGGGGTCGAACGTGCCTGGCCCCGGTGCGTCGGGAACGTCCGCGTCCGTCAATACCAAATCTCAGCACCGATCCAGCACAACACCCCCGACTGGACCGGAATGGACGGCAGCGGAAGTCAGCACGAAGTCAGCACGCCCTGGCTTGGGCTCGTTCGAAGTGAACGAGCCCAAGCCTTTGACCTGTATGTTTGTCATCGGGGCTGGCGTCTGCTATGAGCCCGCAACCCAGTTCGAGACCATCTGGCTCCGCACGAAGCGGTACGACGCCGAAGGCAAGGTGAAGAGCGGCTCCGGCGGCGTGTGCTACCTCTACTTCCCGGTACAGCCGACGCCGGGACAGCGGCGGGTGCTGCGGGAGTTGGGGATTCGGTAGGGGGCCAGGCCGCGAGCCGTACGGCCAGCTCCTCCGGCAGGCAGCCCCGGAAGGCCGGCGCCACCACCACCTGACGGCACCGCTCGCGGCCGTCCTGGGTGAGGTGGCCGTACTAGATCGGCCGTGACCTTGAGGTACCGGTACCGGTACCGGTACCGGTACCGGTACCGGTGTCCGAGCCCTTGGGAAACCTCGTGAGGGACGCGCCGTTCGCTGTTCGCCGTTCGTCACCACGGGAACGTCCCGCCGCTCACCCTCGATGAAGATTCTCGGTCATTACGAGGAGCTGTGGCTGGAGCGCGCTTGCACTCACGACGGGAAACCGCAAACCTTCACGAGGGATGAGGCCGAGTCGGATGAGGACCGGATCGTGCAGTATGTCCGTGATGGCGAAGAGCTGTTCTCGGCGATGGGGCCGTCGGCGACATCCTGGCATCGCACGAACGCATCCTCGGCGGGGATTCCATCTTCACCGACGGCGAATGGATCTGGCGCGGAGAGCTCTGGTTCTACCTGAGCCGCTACCACCTGCGCCTGCCCGACGAGTTCCTCATCCGTGTCCGCGAGCACGGGTACGTCCCGCCGGTGATGGAGGAGGCGCGCCTGATCTCCTTGTCCGACGAGTTGTACGAGATTCTCTGACGCTACGAACGAGCGCTTCCGACCCGGCACGTGGTCAGACCAGAAGCGCTCTCCTGTTTGTCGCCATGCTGCATGCCCTAAAGCGTGTCCGACGGGTCTGGTGCCTTTGATCCCGAGCCACCCAGGAATCGGCTTCCTCGCTCACCTTGCTCTGGCCGGCGTGGCTTCCTGCAACACGAGCTTGGCATCGCGTGAGAGACCGGTCTATCTCCGCAAGCGTGGGGACCACATCTACGCGTCGCGGGCGTGCTGGGCGTGGCGGGACCACCCCCGCAGGCGCGGGGACCACTTTGGCGGCTGACCTGGTAGTTGAGCTTCCCAGGGACCACCCCCGCAGGCGCGGGGACCACATGGTCGGCCTCTTCAACGACGGGGTCGGCGTGGGACCACCCCGCAGGTGCGGGGATTACCGTACGCCACTTCGGATACAGCGCTACAGGTGGGGACCACCCCCGCAGGCGCGGGGACCACAGACCACAGCCATTGCACCAAAAATGGCTGCCGGGACCACCCCCGCAGGCGCGGGGACCACCCGTGAATGAGTCGGTTAAATAGGTTTTTCCAGGGACCACCCCCGCAGGCGCGGGGACCACCCTTGGTTCGTGCGTCACGGACTTGCAGCACCGGGACCACCCCCGCAGGCGCGGGGACCACTGCACTGCGTACTCCGCGGACACCAGCTGGCGGGGACCACCCCCGCAGGCGCGGGGACCACCCAACTCACCGTGCCAGTGCTGGGGACGGTCACGGGACCACCCCCGCAGGCGCGGGGACCACCTTGTCCGTGTACGGGGCGTTCGGCGGGCGCAGGGACCACCCCCGCAGGCGCGGGGACCACCCGATCTGACGTGGCGCAGGCTCCGAGCCCTGGGGACCACCCCCGCAGGCGCGGGGACCACTTCATGCCGTAGTCCGCTTCGTGGGCGAGGTAGGGACCACCCCCGCAGGCGCGGGGACCACTGGCCTGCCGGCCTTCCTGACCTTCTCAGCATGGGACCACCCCCGCAGGCGCGGGGACCACCGCGGTCCGGCCGTGGGTGTCGGCCTGGTGAGGGGACCACCCCCGCAGGCGCGGGGACCACTCTGCCCAGGCGAACCCCTGCGTCCGGGCGATGGGACCACCCCCGCAGGCGCGGGGACCACAGGCCGCGACCTGCGGCTTTATGGGCGCGGCGAGTGGATTCTTTCCACTTCCCAAGAGGGCGACATTTCGCCAGAGTTGGGAATGAAAGCTCGCATAAGTCGCCCCTTCAGTTGTTGCCGAAACGTCATCTTTTGGCGGCCTTGCTCCAGCCCTGACGTGGTGGCCCCGAGGCGCTGTTGCTGGAGGAGGACGATGGAGGAGAAGGGCGGTGCAAGAGTGTGAGGCCCTCGTGGTCGGTGGGTTGCCAGGCATGTTCGTGAGTGGCGAAGGTGAAGCCTTGTTCGTTGTTGGTCTGGTAGGCGAGTAGGGCTCGGCCCTTGCCTCGGTACTGGCGGACTTCGTCCCACAGGATGTCCCGTACCCGGGCGGAGACGGAGCCCAGGAAGACTCCGGGGGAGATTTCCAGGAGCCAGCGGGTGAGGAAGCCGCGGAGGCCCGCGGGGCAGTTGGCGAGGACGATGACGGTCACCAGATTGGTTCTTCCCCTGCTTGGCTCCCGGGCTCGGCGTCGCCGTAGTTGCGTCCGCTTGCGACGAGCAGGTCGCCGTCCGATTGGAGCGTCACCTGGTCTGTCAGTTCGCCTGTCTCCTGGCCGTTTTGTGGGGCACGGAGAAGATCCTTGATGTCCCGGACACAGCGGTCGAGCAGTCGCGTTGCGTTGATGCGGTCCCGCAGTGCCCGGCGGGTGCGGGATGCGATGTCTTCCTCACCTTCGGCTGCCGCATCGAAGGCGGCTGGGATACCGATCTCCGTCTTGTAGAGGTCGGCGATGTCCAGGACGAAAGAGCGCTCGTGTCCTGAGTGCACGAACCCCAGCCCGGGGGAGCAGCCGAGTGCTGCCACCACCGCATGAGCCACCCCGTACATGCACTGGGCGGCCGCGGTGACGGCCTGGTTGGGCGGGTCGCCGGCAGAGAAGTTGCCGGGGTGGTATTCGCGTCGGCGCCAGGTGACTCCGGTACGAGCCGATTCGCGGCGGTAGCACTCCTTTACCCGGCGGCCCTCCATGTTGAGGAGATCCCTGCGGGTGCGGGTCGAGGGGTCGTCCTCGGGGAAGCGCAGTCGGTACATGGCCCGTGCCACGTCGAGGCGAGTGCGGCGGTTTGCCCATGCGGTGGCCTGTGCTTCGACGAGGCGTGAGGAGCGGGTGAGGGCCCGGCCGCCCGCATAGAAGCGCACGCCCTGTTCGCCGACCCAGACGACGCCGGCGCCGCATTCCCCGAGCAGGGCCATGGCTTGGTGGGTGACGCGGGTGCCGGGGCCCAGGAGGAGAGTTCCGATGGTTGCGGAGGGGATGTGGGTGACGCCGTCCGCGTCGGTGGCCGTGATCGCGTTGTCCTCGCGGTGGACGGTGCAGCGTTCGAAGTAGAGGAAGGAGAGGCGGTCGCCGATCCGGGCCAGTTCCCGCGGGGAGGAGGCGTTGCGTCGGCTGACGGTGCTCATGACGCCCGCACCGGGGCGAGTGTCATGAGGCCGCAGCCGTACGCCTTGGCCTTGCCCAGGCCGTGGGTGAGGGTACGGCGGAAGGCGTCGACGTTGGTGATGCGCAGTCGGCCGTCGAAGGTGACGCGGGTGAAGCGGACATGGTGCCGGGAGGAGTCGGCCTCGTCGCGCTTGCGGAACTGTAGCGGCAGACGGTTGTGCACGATCACTTCGTGCTCGTGGCCGTGCTCGGTCAGTTGGCGTTCGGTGGGCGTGCGCAGGATCTCGAAGCCGGCGCGTTCCTGGCGCTTGAGGAGCCAGCCGATTTGGTGCCGGGGGGTGACGTGTGCGGTTCGCTTCGTCCGGGAACCCTCGGCGTCTCCCGGTTTGTGGATGTCGTGCACCGGATTGGCGGTGAGCCGGAAGCTCCAGGTGTCGCCCGCAGCGAGGCGGTCGAGGAACTCTCCGTAGGCGAACGTGGTCCAACCTGGTTGTTCCAGACCGGGCCAACCTGCCTGCTCGACGAGGTGCGTCAGGTCGGGACGGGCCGGGCTGACGATGAAGAGGTCGGCGCGTCCGGCGGCGGCCGGGTCCACACGCCACAGAACCCGTGGTCCCTGCCCGTCCCGGGGCGGTGGGTGGGGGAAGGCCAAATCCACGGCTCCGTGCAGGAGATGCGGTGATCCCAGGAGCCGGCGGGCTCCGGAGCGGGCGGTGTTGATGCGGAAGCGGGTCAGGTACATCAGGGAGTCCTGGGGGAGTTCTCTGCCGTGGCGATGCTCGTGAGCGAGTCGAGGGGCTGGAGCGTGGCGGTCGGGTCGTGTTGCTCCGGCGCACTGCGCGGTGTGCGTGACGGGGTGGTGTGGTCGGTGCGGACGCCTCGCAGCCCGTACTGCCGGTGCCGCGGATCGAAGCTCAACGGGGAGTCCCGGAGGGAAAGGTGTGGGGCCTCGCCCGGCGGACAGTCGATCAGTACATCCAGCGTCGCGGGGCCGGCAGAGGCATTTCTGCCGGCCGCAGAGCGCTGCAAGCGTCGCTCGTACCAGCCGGATGCCTGCCATTCCGCTGCGCGCAGCGCGTCCTCCAGGGCTGTGCCTTCCAGCGGCGGGCCCATGTCGATGGGGCGAGAGGGAGGACAGGAACGCCGCCCGAGGTAGGGCAGGAACCGCGGCGCGCGCAGCGCCTCGTACAGGCGCCGCAGCAGCGCCGGTTCCCCTTCGACGCCGGCGACGAAGACGGCGTCGGAGAGGTAGAAGCGCTGGGACAGCGGCATGGCCTTGCCTGACTCGGCATGGTGGGCGGTGTGGAAGTCCCGTAGGCGCGAGCCGGGCTGGTCGATCCGTACGCCGAACCGCAGCGCGGCGAGGTCGGAGAGGTCGGCGTTCCGAGGGCGGCCTTCGGCGGCGGCGAGGAGGCCGAGGACTCCGCTCTTGGTGGGGGCGTTTTCCGTGGTGCGGCGGGCGAAGCGGGCGGCGGATCCCCAGGATTGGAGAGGTCCGGCGAGCCGCAGCAGGAGCACCGTCATGCTTCGGCCCCGGAGGCGAGTCGTTGTGCCACCACCGCGCGTACGTCCTGCAGCAGGACTTCCAGTGTGACTTGCTCGCCGAGCGGGGCGAGTGCCTCGGTCTCGTTGCCGACGCGGACCACCCAACTGTGGTCGTTGCTGCTGAGTCCGTATTGCCGCTCCAAGTCCGGTACGTAGTCGGCCAGCTTGCGGCAGCTCTCCCGCAGATAGCCGCCGACCGGGCCTTGCGGAACCGGCTCTTCGAAGGCGCCGACGAAACTCACCGGCCGGCGGTCGCGGAGCTTGACGATGACGGCGGAGGGCAGGGTGTGGTTGCCGAAGGTGTTGATCTTTCCGGTCGGGAGGGAGGCGATGAATGCTTCCAGGAACGCGCCGACCGCCTTCTCCACCGGGGTGCTCGGTGATTCGTCCGCCCGCAGTCCGAGGCCGAGGTTGCGCTGCAACTCGTCGACGTCCAGGGCGGCGTAGCGGTAGAGGGTGGCGGAGTTGAAGTCGATGGTGCCGATCATCCCGGCACCGGACTCGCCGTCCCGGTTGAGGTCGTCCACCGCGGTGTAGTAGTCGGACTCGATGTCGGACTTGTGCACGCTGATGGCGTGTGCCACCTGCGTGGCAGCCTCCACGTTGAGGTCGGCGGAGTCGGCGACCATGCGCCCGAAGAGCGCGATGTCGACCGAGTGCCGGGAGTCGACCGCCTGCCGGGCCCGGGACTTGTTCTCCTTGTCCTTGAGGTGGGCGGTGAGCGTCTTCGCATCGCCGCCGGGACGGCTGCCTTCGATGGCCAATTCGGCGAGGGCGTCCAGCTGTCGCTTGCTCAGGAACATCAGGTAGGAGGATTCGGGGGAAGCGGAGGCGCTCGCTTCCCCGTCGTTCTTCGCCTTGCGCTTGGGCACCTCGATCTTGCTGCCGGTAGCCACCTGCAGGATGACGGAGGCCAGCTCGACGGCCACCGGTTCCAGCGAGCCGTCCCTGTCGGTGATGCGCTCGGCCAGCGCTTCGGCCACCTTCTTCGTACGGACGCCGAGTTCCTCGGGAGGCAACAGGTCGTTGAACGCCTTCCGGGTCGCCCGCTTCCATGCCTGGCTGGAGACGCGGGCCCGCCGGACGCCGCCGTAGTACGCCGACTTGGGTGTCCCGGTGTCATCGCGGTTGAGGTTGCTCGGCGGGACGGCCTGGAGGATGTGGATGTCGAGGATGGTCCGGGTCACGCTGGTTCCGTTCTTCTCGGGCGATGCCTGTGCTTGTGCGAGATGCGGGCGGATGCCAGGAGGGACGACCACGGTGGTCGCCGATGTGTGAGGGCGTTAATCGCCTGCGTCGTCGACCGGTTGGTCTGGGGCGGAGACGGGCGCGGTGGAGGTGTCCTGCTCGTCGTCAGGCGTGGCTCTGCCGTACAGACGGTGGAAGTCCCGCCCCCAGGAGCGCCTGACGTCACTTTGGGTTGCCTCGTCCTGCCACCGGTAGAGCTGTTCGGCCAGCAGTCCGTAGTCCAGGGGGATGTGTGCGTTGCGGAGCAGCAGCACCATCTCGCGCAGTCGGCGGCCCAGGGTGTCGAAGTCAGCCGACGTCCCGATGCGCACAAAACGCTTGCGAACGGTGGGGCTGACGTCCTCGACCGGTTCGGCCTTCCTGCCTTCTCCTGAGCTGGCGTCGGAGGGTTCGCCATCGGCGTGCTCTCCGGACTGCGGTTTGGGATCTTGCGTTCCGGTCTTGCCGTGGGCCAGCCGTCGTACCCCACGGCCCAGAGGCCAGTCCGGGACATGCATCGGTTCGTCGCGCAGGGACTGCTGGTGGAGCGCCCAGAGGGTCACGGCGAGATGGACGGCACGGTCCTCGCGCTCCTCCCGCAGTTCGTGCCATCGCCTCGCCTTGGACGAGAGGTACCGCGAGGGACCACTGCCCTCGCGCCACTCCTCCTCCCGGAGCTCGGTCAGTGCTTCCAGGTCGGCGAGTCCCCAACTGGTGGGCGAGGCATGGGCCTCCCGACCGGCCTCGCGCCGAAGCCGTGCCACTGCGGCCACTGCGGCCGGATTGTCCTTGCGATATCCCCCCTGCAGCCGGGTGATGGTGCGCAGGGCGGCCTTCCGGACGAGGGAGTTGCGAAACGGTTCATCGACGTCATCGTCACGAACAGCCTTGTTGTCATTGGGGCGCTTCGTGGTCGTGGTCATCGTGCGCTTCCCGTGCGGTCGTGGGGTGCAGGTCGGGGGCCAGACCGGCGCGGGACCGGAGTGTCGTCCCCGCCCCGGCCCGTCGGCGGACCCAGGACTTTGCTGAGCCGGATGAAGAAGGACTGTTCCGCACGGCCTGCGTCCATCAGTCGCATGCCGACGTTGGGAATCTCGATCAGCCGTCCTTCATCCGCGGCTGGGCCTGCGGAGTCGAGCAACTGCCTGCTCAGCCGCAGCAGATGCCGGCGTACCGTGGCCCGCCACTCCCGACGTGCCGTGCTCAGGTCGGGAAAGGTCAGCAGCTCTTTCAGCCACGCTCGATACGGGCCGTCCAACGTGCCGAAGCCCAGGTCACGAGCGGTGGCGACAGGAGCGGTCGGATCCGTACCGGCAGCCCGAGCCAGGTTGCCGGCGAGCTGACCCAGGGCACCCACGGCCCCTTCGGCCTCACTTACGGCGTCTACTGCCGCTTCGCCGAAGATCGGGTTCGCCTCATGCAGGGTGATCACAGGCAGGACGACGGAGTCGTCCACGATCTCGTCGATCACGGACTGCTGCGTGCCGTAGACGGCGCCGGCCAGTCGCAGCCGGACCAGCTTGCCCGGGGCCATCTCAGTGGTCGTGATCACCCGCGTGAACCACCGGGCGATACCGGAGCGTAGACGGTCGGCCGACTCGCCCCGCTTCGCCTCATCACCCGCCTGGCTACGGGCCGGGAGTAAGGAGCCAAGCCCCCGCCACGCCGCCCTGCTCGGATCGTGCCGGAGCGGTGTGTAGACCGGAGTGCGCCCCTGCTTCTTCTCCTGCGTTGCATTGCGACGCCAGGCCGACATCGGCTCCAGCTTCCAGGGCGCGGTTAGGGCGAGCGGGTCGCCGTATCCGAGAACCACCCCTGTCACCACGCCGCCTTCTGCGTGCAGCCGGATCCTCCGCGACTGCCAGGTGTACAAGTCCCGCAGCCCCATGGGCTGTCCCTGCCCAGCGGAACCCGCACGCTCCCCAGCCCCGAGCGGTTCGGTCTGCCGCCAGGCCGGCATGTCCTCCCCGGCCGCGCCGGTAGCCCCGTCCCCGATCTCTTCCAAGGCGATGAGGTTGAGCAGCAGGGTTTCCCTGAGCGTGCTGCCCTCGGCAAAGACACCCCCGAGGTTTCCCAGAGACCCCACACCCAAGGGGTAGACCTTCCCGGCCTTCCCTCGCTCGTCGCCCACCATGGCGGACTTGATCCCGGAGGTGTCGTAGGCGTGGGCATGCACGAGCCAGCGGGCGGCCTCGGCATAGGACAGCGACTCGACCCCGGGACGACGCATGGCGAAGAGGGGCTCGCCCACCGGCACGTCCGCCACTATCCGGCTGAGCGGCGCGACCTCGTCCTTGGCGGTATGCAGGTCCGCGACCTGGTAGAACGGCCGCTCCGGGTGCCACAGATCGAACCGGGCCCGGTGGCGTTCCAGATAGGCCGGCACGGCGGAGAACGGATCGTCCGACAGCCAGAGATCCTCCCAGTCCTCCACCTCGACGGGGCCGTCGAGCGCGTCGTACAGGATCGCGAGCAGCAGCCGCAGCAGCGCGATCTCCTGGGTGGGGACATCCCCCACCAACCGCCGTAGAGATTCAGCCTGTTCGAACAATCCGAGCAGGGAGACCTCTGTCACCGTTCCGTCCGTGCGCTGTACGGGAAGCCACGGAGAGGAAACCAGGTCGAAGTTCGACGGTGCGCACTCGTCTACGGTCGGTTCGCTCACCAGGGCCGCCTCGCACGTAAGGACGCGAACATCGGCATCGGCCTCGATATCGACTGCGGTTGTCTGCTGGTGCTGCTCACCGGTGCTGCCCTCGTCTTCCACGCGTCCGTTCTCCGGAGCTGCTGCTCCGTCGACAGCCGCGGTGCGATCGATCACGGGAACGCCAGGGGACGTCACCCGCGGTCCGTCGGCACGGCTGTAGGTGAGAACGAAGCCTGCCAGACGGGTCTGACAATCTGCATCGAGAACGAGGATCAACTCCCCAGCCAGCAAAGGGCATTCCTTGGCCTGCCAGGCGGGGACCAGGAACTTCTCCAGTTCCTCGATGGTCCGGTCGATCATCCAAGATTTGCTGAAGCGCCCCGGAAGAGTGAGCGCACTGGCTGCCACGGCCTCGGCCGCGCGCCTGCTCGGTGGGAAGTCCGTGGGCAACTCCAGGCCACCCCGCCCACCTTCCGCACCGCCATCCAGCCACGGAACCGTCGTCAGCCGCCCATCGGCCTGCCGCTGGACGACAAAGACCTCCAAGGTCTCCTCGCTGTCCCGCACTTGGGCGCGCCCCGCCCGACTGTCGTCCGCGTCACCGACCGCGGCCTCCAACCACCCGTACACCGGGCGCCCTGCCCGCCGGACCGGATCCAGCAGAAAGCCCCCGGCCTTCTCCCGCTTCTCAGCAAGCAGCCGATCGTGCTCACCACGCGCCGCGCCCAACCGCTGCGCCCATGTCGCAGGGCCAACCGGCCCCTCCCCGTAGGCGGTCTGTACAAGCGGGCTGATGCCGCCAGGAAGCTCCAGGGGATCTCCATCGAGATGCGGCGTCAGTACTGCCAGTGAGCGCAGGAGGGTGTACTCGCTCCGGTACACGGCGAGAGTGCCCTTGACCACCTGCGGAGGCTCGCCCTGCCAGTCCACGCCGGTGATCAGACAGCGTGCCTCCGCCAGCCGCGGGGGCCGACGACGCGCATGCCGGTGCAACCTCCCCATCCTCTGCAGGACCAAGTCCACCGGCGCCACGTCGGTGACCAACACATCGAAATCAACATCGAGTGACTGCTCCACCACCTGGCTCGCCACCACCACATGACGCCGCGGCCGCTCGTTCCCCACCAGCCCGAACCGCCGCAGCAAGTCGGCGTCGTTCGCAGCTCGGTCTGCGGCGAGGAACCGTGAGTGCGCCACGGTGACCGCCTCGTCTCCCAGCCGCTCCCGCAACACATCGGCGGTCGCCAGCACCCGGTCCACCGTGTTGCGCACCACGAGCGCGCAGCCGCCGTCGGTCAGTTCCCTCTCCAACCGATCGGCCAGAGAGACGAACTCGTCGTCCAATCGCTCCAGCACCACCGGGGTCCGGCGCCCCGAGGCCGCAGCGGGGTGAGCGGAGAGGGCCGGGCGTCCAGGAGACGCGGTGGTGATCAAGGGATACGCCTCGGCGGCCGCCTCGACTCCCCCTGTCTCCGGACCGGCATAGGCCGTGACCAGGGCTCGCCGACGGTCTGCTGGCAGCGTCGCGGAGAGCAGGACGACCGGAACCCGATAGGCCGCCAACCACTCCAACACCCTTTCCAAGTACCGCCCCATATAGGCGTCATAGGCATGAACCTCGTCGATGACCACGACCTTGCCCGCAACGGCCAGATGCCGCAGCGCCAGGTGCCGAGTCTTCAACCCGGCGAACAGCACCTGATCGATGGTCGCCACCGCGAACGACGCCAGAAGCTGCTTCTTCCGCCCCCGCAACCACTGATGCGCATGAAGCCCCGCGGGCTTGGCCTGCCCTCCGCCGTCCCGCGCCTCGCCGTCCAGGTCGACGGCGACGATCGACCGCTGCCCGTCACGCAGCAAGCCCGCCCAGCGCTCATTGAGCGCCGCCTTGGCATGAGCCAGTACGACCGAACGCCGACCGTCGTCACCGGGACCGGCACCCGGCAGTCGATCCAGCCAGTCCAACAAGCGTGGGAACATCGCGTCACCCGTGGCACGCGTGGGCAGGGCCACCAGCACACCGCCGGCCCCCGACCGGGCCGCCAAGATCTCCGCCGCGGCGAAAGCCGCCTCGGTCTTCCCCTCGCCCATGGGCGCCTCGATCACCATCAGGCCGGGCGTTGGCATGGTCCGTGCCATTCGCACGGCCTCGGCCTGAACCGGCCGGATCGCTGCGTCCTCCAACCTGGGAAACCGCTGCGCGAACAACTCCTCAGCGGTTTCCTGAGGTTCCTGCGGCGCCCATGCCTTGGGCAGGTCCAGCCCTCGCCAGGCGGCATGCAACCGCCTCCGCTCACCTACCGGGCCCCTCGGCTGCCAGGACTCGGGATCGTAGGGAAAGAGTTCGGGCGAACTGGCAATCCAGTCCGCGATGATCACGACTGCCGTCAAGACCACCTGTGCAGGCTGGGGCAGCCGGACCTCCCGCCATTCCGGCAGCCGTTCGGCCGCTCCTGTCGCTATGGCACAGCCATCCATCAGCTCGTACTGCACCCGGCGCCACTCGGCTTCAGTCGGCCCCGGGTGTCGGAGCAGATGCGGGCGAAGCTGAAGGTCGTGGATCTGCTGGTGATCGGGCGGAGTTCCATGATGTCCACCGGCCACGACGGCAAATTGCCCGGAGGTTCGGCCGCGCAGCCCGAACCGTTCGTCCATCCACTCCTGGAGCAGCAACTGCCCAGCAAGCCCATGGGGCGCCAGACGCCGATCCTGCCCGTACTCCCGGGCAAGCGGCATGTCGAGCCCAGCGTCCCGCATGCGTGCGGCCAGCGACTCAACCTGACAGACAAAAGCAGGAGTTGACTTACCGGAGTCGTGCGCAGCCGCCAGAAAACGTACGAGGACGAAAGCGTCTGCTTCTCCGTCAGGGAGCGTCTCAGCTACCAACTCCTTGAGGGATCGGGGTATCCAGCTCTCCCACAACATCCCGGCGGCGGCCCCACTGTCAGCCATGTGCCGCCACAAAGGAAGCCAACTGTCCTTTCTCTGATCGTGCTTGGCCCACACGACCCTCGCGGCCGGCGACAGCTGCTCGAAGGGAGTGCCATCTCCGCTGAATTCAAGCAGGGTTGTAGATGCATCAAACATGCCTGCCTCCTCCTGCGCGTGCCATCCGGCAAGCTAACCGTTGCGCGTGGCGGGCTTCCTCGAGCACACCGGTGGATGGCGCCCCGGTCTCGATCGGCCGTGAGGCCGGGGCGCCGTTTGTCTATGTGTTAGGTGGGAAGCTGTCGCGGATTCTTCGGGAGAAACAGGAGCGCTACGTCTTCGATCACCGTTCCCCACGCCCACGGTGTCTGGGGAGACGGGGGGAGAGAGAAGGTGGCGCTCAGAGCTACCAACAGCGCGTACAAGAGCGGCTGCTGCCACGGCTCAGGTGAGGAAAATTCAGTGGTCACAGGTAGGATGGGACCTCGTCTCGCGTCATTGTGCTGACTAGGGACATGGCCGAGCCCACCTTCTCGCGGACACGAGAAGGAGCAAGTGGGCTCGGCCTTTGCTTTTGCGTGAAGGTTGAGCCCTCCGAAGGGTGGGTCGATGCGAGTCTACACAGGATGTGAGATGGGCAACTGCCGTGCTGTTGTGCTGAGTTCGTACCTTCACCAGGTAGGTGAGCGTCCCAGTTGCTTGGTGGAGTAGGAGGGCCTCGCAGTAGGTCTGGACGAGTCGAGTGAGCGTCTTTCATGCCCTGTAGGCAGCGTTGTACGTACCCCTGCGGTCGGGCCGCGTAGATCCTGTTCGGGGAGGGGCACGGCGGGCGCAGGGGGCATGTGATGATCGGCCCCTTGTTCCTGTGCAGGGTGGGGCCACGCCTGTGGAGGCGCAGAATGCCGGGCCTCGCGCCAGACTTTCCTCCGGGGTAGAGGCTTTCAGGTCGGCCTCAGGAAGGCTTCTGGGGTCTTCCGCTGGGCAAGGACGGACCTGTTGGTGCCGAAAGTGGCGCACGCGCAGGCCAGGGCCCGCAACCCGCTGTCACATGGTTTGATCCATAGCTGTTCACGTCCGTAGGTCGGGAGTGCGACACGCTAAGGATGGATCCCGGCCGCGCCAAACGGTTCTACGGAACGCCACTTGAGTTTGCTGAGTCCTGTCGCAAGGAGTGTTGACGAGGGCGGCGGTCTTGGGGCTGCGATGGCGCATGGCGAAGCGTGATGGTGTTGCGGCCCCGAGCTGGCCACCGCTCCACCTGACACCGGCGGAAGTCAGCACCGATCGAGCGCAACGTCCCTGAACGGACCCGACCGCCACGAGGGCGCCCTACTGCCCACCGGCGGCCATGTCCGGCACCCTTTCGCACCTCGGGGGCGCCGCAGTGGGCTTGTCGGTGGGGCGCAAGGCGATCACCAGCAGGGCTGCTCCGGAGAGTGCGATCAGCATGGCCCAGAACGCGCCGACGTGCATGGCGTGGAGGAACGCGTCATCGGCGGCGTGCGCCAGGGCGGGCTGGTGGATCGCGGTGGCAATGTGCCGGGCCTGTTCCGCGGAGACCCGTGCCTGGTCCTGCACCGGGCCGGCGTACTCATGCAGGGAGCCTTCGATCGCATGCCGGTAAGTGATCGACATGATCGTGCCGCCTACCGCGATTCCGAACAGGCTGCCGGCCTGTCGCGCGGTGTTGATAACAGCCGATCCGGCGCCGGCCCGTTCCAACGGCAGGGCGCTCATGAGTCCCCCCGTCACCGGGCCGATCACCATGCCGATCGACAGGCCCTGGATCGTGAAGGCGATCTCGTTGAAGATCAGCGGGGTGTGCAGCCCGAAGAGCATGTTGCTGCCCATTGCCAGCCCCGCCGTGGTCAGCGCCGTCGCGGTGACCACGCGGAGCGTCCAGCGACGGGCCAGCCGGACGCCGAGCGGCGCCCCTGCAATCGTCCCGAGCGCGCTCGGGGCGAACGCCAGGCCTGCTTGCAGCGGCGAGAATTCGCGTGCGCCCTGCAGGTAGAAGGCGCTGTAGAAGCTGGCGGCGGTCATGGCGAACAGCAGCAGCCCGAGCGCCGCGTTGGCGAGGCCGAACATGCGCTGGGCGAGCAGCCGGGGGTCGAAGCTGGGCTGCCGGTGGCGCAGTTCGACGAGTACGAAGCCGGCCAGCAGGACCCCTCCGACGGCGATCGTGCCCCAGACCGACACCGAGTTCCAGGAGGCCACCTGCCCCGCGTGGATCAGCCCGTAGGCCAGGAAGGCGAGCCCGCTGATCGACAGCAGCAGCCCGGCAGGGTCCAGTGGACGCGGGGTGGGGCTGCGGAAGTTCGGGACCAGCGTGGCGATACCGATCAGCGACAGCACCGCGATCGGGATGTTGACCAGGAAGATCGAGCCCCACCAGAAGTGGCCGAGGAGGACGCCGGCCAGCAGCGGGCCCGCGGCGACTCCGACACCGGCGGACGCCGAGGAGATGCCGATCGCGGTCGCCCGGGCGGGACCGCTGAAGGTCCACATGAGGATAGCCATCTGCGCGGGCATGATCAGCGCGCTCCCCATGCCCATCGCGGCCCGAGCGGCGATCAGTTGGTCTGCGTCGCCCGCGTACGCCGCCCACACCGAGGCGCCGGCGAAGATCGCCATCCCGGTGACGAGCACGTTCCGGTGCCCGAAGCGATCGCCCAGGGCGCCGGAGGTGAACATCAAGGTGGCGAAGACCAAGGTGTACGAGCCGGTGGCCCACTGCAGTTGGGCGGGGCTGGCACCCAGTCCGCGGACCGGATCGGCGAGGGTTTCGAAGGCGGTGGTGAGGATGGTGTTGTCCAGCCAGATCAGCAGTGAGGACAACAGGAGTACGGCGAGGATCAACTGCTGCCTGGACTTCGGCAACGTTGGAGGCGTCGTCATCGGAACCTTCAATTCTCAAGGTATGTGGGCTGTCGACCCCGCAGTACGCCACCCTGCTCATGGCCGGGGCGCAGCTTGGGCTGCCGGCCTCGGACGTCGTCAGGGAAGTGGCAAGCTCTCGGCAAGCCGCCTACGAGATGCTCGGTAGTGTCGAACTGGAGGGCCTGATCGAACTGCGCCCGAATCCGACCGATCGGCGCAGTCACCGGATTCATGTCACCGCATCCGGGCGGGCACGTCTGGCCGAAGCTCGTAGCGTCGTCGACCGCCGTGAAGCCGAGCTGGAAGCTGCGTTCACACCGGAGCGGAGAGGCGTGATCCGCGACTGGTTCGTAGGTATCTCCGTAGCCTGCCGCTGAGTTGAGCCCGCACGGCCGGATGCGTCATGTGTCCCTCTGCCCGTGGTTCGAGAGCTGACTTTGAGTCAGTCCTCGAAGGATTTCCGGAGCCGACCACTTGGCCTCCGTACCAGTGGCTCAAGGGCCTCGGCCGGCAGCGTGGCGTCCAGGAGGTGCCTGGACGCCACGCTCTGGGCAGGTCGAGCCGGAGACGGATGAGCGGTTGTCGGACCGGATCGGGGTCGGTTTGCTGCCGCGGGTGGTGGTCTATTCAGTACTGGTCAGCGGCTTGTCCAGCACCGCCTTGAGGTGGCTGAACGTTTCGACGGAGTACTCACCGTGGTAGCGGCCGATGCCGCTCTCGCCCACGCCGCCGAACGGCAGCTCGGGTACTGACAGGTGGGAGATGGTCAGGCCGAAGACCAGGCCGCCGGAGGAAGTCTCGCGGGTCAGCCGCTGCTTGGTCTGCTCCGAGGCGGTGAAGGCGTACAGCGCGAGCGGCTTGTCCCGCTCGTTGATGAAGGCGATCGCTGCGTCGAGGTCGGGCACGGGGATGATCGGCAGAACCGGCCCGAAGATCTCCTCCCGCATCACCGGTGCCTCGGGGGAGACGTCGGCGAGGACGGTCGGCTCGATGTAGCGCGCGCCCCGGTCGTGTGCGCCGCCGGTGACCAGGCGGCCGTCGCCCAGCAGCGCGGTGAGCCGGTCGTGGTGGCGTTCGTTGATGACCTGGCCGTACTCGGAGCTGGCCGCCGGGTCCGGGCCGTACAACGTCTGGACGGCGGCGGTCAGTTCGGTTTCCAGCGCTGCGGCGGTGTCGCCGATGGCGAGGATGTAGTCGGGGGCCACGCAGGTCTGGCCGGCGTTCTGGAACTTGCCGCGGGCGATCCGCTGCGCGGTGACCGCAAGGTCGGCGCCCGGCTCGACCACCGCGGGGCTCTTGCCGCCGAGTTCGAGGGTGACCGGGGTGAGGTGCTTGGCGGCGGCCGCCATGACGATCCGTCCGACCGTGCCGTTGCCGGTGTAGAAGATGTGGTCGAATCGCTGCTCCAGCAGCGCGGTGGTCTCCGGCACGGCGCCCTCGACCACGGCGACGGCCTCCCGGTCGAGGTGGCGCGGCAGCAGCCGGGCCAGTGCCGCCGAGGTCGCCGGGGCCAGCTCGCTGGGCTTGAGCAGCACGGTGTTGCCGGCCGCCAGGGCGCCCACCATCGGGGCCAGGGCGAGGTGCAGCGGGTAGTTCCACGGCGCGATGAGCAGCACCACGCCGAGCGGGTCGCGGACCACTCGGGCCTCGGCGGGCTGGAAGGTGGCCGGGACGGCGGCGGGGCGCGGGGCCAGCCACTCCTCCAGGTGCGCCACCGTGTGGTCCACCTCGTTCAGCAGGAACCTGACCTCGCCGTAGGCCTCGGTCGGGCTCTTGCCCAGGTCGGCGTGGAGCGCGGCCACGAACTCCGTGGACCGCTCGGTGAGCAGCGTGCGCAGGGCGGCCAGTTGGGCCAGTCGCCAGGCCAGCGGCCTGGTCCGCCCGGTGTCGAAGGTGCCGCGCAGCCGCGCCACCACGTCAGCCGGGTCGGTGGCGGCGGCCCGGACCAGCAGCTGGGCCAGCTCGGCAGAGGAGCCGGGGTTCTGGCCGGTGTAGAGGTTGCGGTCGACGACGGTGTGCGGGGTGAACGGCGCGGCTGCCACGAAGTCGGCGCCGAGCTCGACCAGGCGGTCCTGGAGCAGCCAGGGGGCCTTCCCGGCGAGGCCGGTCGCGATCTCCTCGACGTTGCTGAAGGCGGTCATCCGGTAACCGGCGAACAGCCAACTGCTGTCCCTGTGACGGACGTTGAGCAGCGCGGCGGCTGCGTGGCAGACCATGCCCAGCGGCCGGCCCGACTCCAGGGTGCGGGTGAGGATCCGGCCGGAGTCCTCGTCCACCGCAAGGTCCTCCATCGGGCCGTGGCCGCCCGGGTAGAACACCACGTCGTAGTCGTCCGGGTCGACCTCCGCCAGCTTGGCCGGATGCGCCAGCACCTCGCTGATGCTCTCCAGGTAGGTGGCGAGGCGGTCGGCCCGGGGCTCGCCGCCGTTGACGGTGGCGCTCAGGCTGCCCTGGTCGACCGGGGCGGCGACACCGCCGGGGGTGGCGACGGTGATCCGGTAGCCCGCCTCGCTGAAGATCCGGTGCGGCTCGGCGAGTTCCTCGGCCCAGAAGCCGGTGGGGTGCGCGGTGCCGTCGGTCAGGGTCCAGTGGGTGGCGCCGGTGACGACGAACAGAACGGAGGTCATGAGTGATGCTCCAGGCTTGTCAGTGGTTGAGGTCCGGCCGCGTGGGCCGGAGGCTTGAAGCCCTGAATGGTTGAGACGACGCTCTGACGGGGCGTCGAAAAGGTCATGAGGGCGCGATCGAGATCGATCGCGGCCCCACTGGGAGTAAGGGCGTGGACATCGCCGCGCAACGCAGCAGCCGAACTGAGGGCCCTTGAGTGATCTTTAAGCTCGGTCCCCCACCAATTCCCGGTTGAACCGGCCTGGTCGGGGTGACCCGGATCCATCCACAGGCGCGAGGTGATCCGGCTGCTGCTTACCGTTCCGGCGTGGGGGTCGAGTTAGAGCGACCCCGGGTCCTGGCCGGCGAGCAGGACGAGCCTCCTGATGACCCGCGCCTAACCGAAGGGCGAAGGTGTGTGGGTATTGCTGACACGCATCAGGCTGCGACTCCTTGATGAACTGGAATGCGGGATCGGTGGTCTCGTGAACCGTATGCGAACCTTTGCAGGTTTTGGATGTGCTGATCCCACATTCCCTGGCCTCGGTGATGTGCGCTTCCACCCCTCGGTTTCTCGTTTATCCGGCGAGGCCGAAATATGCCTCGAACTGGGTCGCCCGCCTGGGAATTCACCGGATGCAGGGGCGGCCTCGGCGTGATTCATGTGCTGCGACCAAGGACGCACCGACCAGACCGAGGCGGTGGAGAAGAACGCGCTGCAACAGCGGGACGAGCAGGAGGCTTTAGAGAGGCTGTCACGCTTCCGAGGCGACTTCTGGGGCTAGTTCACTCGCTTGTACAGCGGGATGTCACGGCCGATCTGTGTGGCGGCCGAGATGGCAAGGTAGATGGAGGCCCGGAACGTCGTCCACAGGGAGGGCGCGTGGGTGGTGAGTTGCGCGCCGCGGAGTGGGTGCCAGTCGGATGTGGTCCGGCCGGCCTCGATCGTCGTCACCCAGGGATAGTTGTCCTCACCCCGCACCGCGAGCACGATCGTGTCGGAGAGGGATCCGCTCACGGCGGCAGCGGGCCGCGAGTGGGTGATGGCGCCGCCGACCCGCGTCCAGCGGTTGTCCCACAGCTCGCTGGCCCCGTAGTAGTTCTGCCGGTAGATGTGGTTGTCGGTGCCGCGGTAGAAGACGGCCAGGTTCTCCCGGCCCGGAGCGTAGGCCACGGCCGCCGGCGAGGAGTTGCTTCTCGCGTTCCCCGGCAGGGCACGGTTGAGGAATTCCCAGCCGGTGGGTGCCGACGAGTGATACAGACTCCACACGATTTGGTGGTTGTTGTTCGTGTAGAACACCGACAACTGGCCGCCGATGCTCACCACCGCGGGAGTGCCGAGGGCGTTTGACTGCGGAACTCCGGTCCAACTGGTCCACCGATTGTTCACGGTGTCGATCAGTTGGGCGTAGTACAGGCGGTGGTCGTTGCCGCGGATGAAGACGAACAGCCGGTTGTTGTGTACGACTGCGGCAGGCGCGTCGCTCGTCCGCCAATCCCCGGGAATGGGCCGCATGGGGTCGGCCCCGCCCGGCGACCACCAGATCCTGTTGTCCTCGCCCCGCATCACGGAGCCGGTGTCGATCCCGACGGGCGTGTCGGGCGTTCGCGCGTGAGGGTCGCCGAGGAGCTGCCAGTCGCCTTCGGTCGCGGCTGCCGGCTGCATGCCCATGGGGCCCAGGATGGCGAGGGCCGCCAGCAGGGCCGCGATGGCCGCCTTGCGTGGTTTTCCTGTCCGCGTGGGTCGTGTCAGGCCCCGGGTCGTTGCCATGGGTTTCTCCTTCTGCGGTTGTGTTGTTCGGGGGTGGGCGGCGACGGGAAGGCCCCGGCCCGTACCCCCGTGCCCCGTGCGGCGGTGGCAGGTATGCGCCGTTCCGTCGTCGCCCCGATCTTGTACATGTCGACTTCGACATGTCAATATTTACTTGTGCGGAAGAGGGTGCGCATGGGAGTGCAAGGGCGTGCAAGGGTGTGCCGCCTGCGATCGGGTCTCGCTCGACCGGCCCGGCCTGCGCGCTTGCCCGGCCGCCATCCCGGGGGTGCCTCTATGTCCTTGGTCAAGTCCGAGTTGGTCGTGCGGTGGCTGGTTCGGGGCTGCGTGGCTGGTGGAGGGTTCCGTCGCGGAGCAGGGCGAACAGGGCGCTGATGCGGTGGCGGGCGAGGCGGAGGAGGGCTTGGGTGTGGGTCAAGGCGCGGGCGGCTGGGCTCGACTGTGCCGGCGTCACGCGCCACGCCTCCCGGTCGGAAGCCGCCAGGACTGGTGCGTCGTACCCCCGCCCCGGCGGGCCGCGTCGACCGCATGGGCTGCCGGTCCTCGCGTCGGACCCGAAGCACTGTTCCCGGTGCCAGGTTTCTCGGCGCGGCCGCCGGATGGTCGGGCGGCGGCTCTCGTCGTTCCTGGTTCATCCGGGGAGGAAAGCCCCTGTTGCGGTCAATGGGACTTTCGGCCAGAACGTTGCCGCATTACTATAGTGGTGACATGTCGAGTATGACATATTCTAGAGGTGTGACTCTCAGATACGCAGTGATGGGCTTACTCATGGACCGCCCCGGCAGTGGTTACGACCTGATGAAGCGCTTCCGGCGCTCGCTCGGCAATGTCTGGGTCGCTTCGCAGAGCCAGGTCTACGGCGAGCTGAATCGCCTTGCCGACGTCGGGGTGATCGAGGTCACTTCGGAAGGTCCCCGCGGCCGCAAGGAGTACGTCCTCACGTCGCAGGGCGAGGCGGAGCTGCAGGAATGGCTCGCCCGTACCGAAGGCAGAAAGCCGCAACGCCACGAGATGCTCCTGCAGGTCTTCTTCTTCGGACTGCTTCCACGGGAGCAGGTCGTCCAACGCCTCGCTCGGCAAGCCGAGATCGCCGCCGAGCAGCGTGCGGCACTTGTCGACATCGAAGCGTCGATCGACTGGGACGACGGGGCCCCGTTCAGCGCCAGTGGCCGGTTGGCCCTGGAGTACGGGCTGCGGCTACGTGCAATGGAGGAGGACTGGGCCCGCTGGGCCGTCGCGCAGACCAGCGGCCCGGCCGGAACGGCGGACGACTCCAGTGAGTGCGAGCGCCGGTTCCGGACTCCGGCGGCCTGATCGACGTGACGGCGCGTCGCGCGTACGCGGCGCCGGGCGTGCATCGGGTACGGAAACCTCAACCGACACGGCGCATGAGGCCGCTGCGGGTCGGTCCCGAGACCGGCCGGATGCGGGAGGGGTGTGGCCGCCGGCCTGGGGGCTTCCTGTGCCGCGCCGGTCCGATGCGGCCGTCCGCGATGCTCTACCCGGTGTTGACGCGCCAGTGGTTGCCTGTCGTGGGAGCGTGAGGCCTTCGTCCGTCCCGGCCGCAGGTGTGGCTGCCGGGTTCTCCGGGCGGGCTGTGCCCGTCCGAACGCCCGCAGACGCGGTCCGTGCCCGGCGACGTGTCTGTTTCGCGAAGCCTCACCCTTCGGTGCGATCCCGATCCCCGCGCCGAGGCCGGGCCATGGTCGGAGCGTGACATGTAAAGTACTGACATGTCACTCACACAGGCACTACTGGGGCTGCTGGCGGTGGAGCCCGCCAGCGGGTACGAGCTGACGAAGGAGTTCGAGGGAGACATCGGGCGGTGGGCCTGGCAGGCCGCACACCCGAGTGTGTATCCGGAGCTCGTCCGGATGGCTGAGCGCGGCCTTATCGAGGTCACTCACGAAGGCCCTCGCGGGCGAAAGACGTACGAGGTGACAGCCAAGGGGCGCGAGGAACTGCGAGCGTGGCTACAGGCGCCCTGGGGACAGGGAGTCGTGCGCAACGAGCAGGTTCTGCGCATGTTCCTCCTGGAGGCGCTGGAGCCGGAGGAGGCGGCCACCGCGCTGCGCGGCGTCATCGAGTACGCCGAACACAATGTCTCCGCACTTCGGGAACACCGAGCCAGGCGGGAGGCCGAGCCGCCCGACGGCCGTGAGGTGCTGGGGCAGTTGGCGGCCGAGTTCGGCCTGCGGCAGTACCAGGCTATGCACGACTGGGCGCTGTGGGCCCTCGACCACCTGAACCGGCGCCGCACGGCCCCTTCGGCCTGACGCTCTCGCCCAGCCCTTGCGCGGGGCACACGCGGAAAGCAATGCGAAGGGCGCAGCACGCCGGGGCCGACACCTGGCGGGCACCGCTGTAGGGCGGAGTGGCTGCCGGGTCGAGGGCAGCCTGCTGCGCAGGGGGCCGCGTCGGCATTCGGCGCGGCGCGCAGGTCACGGTCGTGGAGCGGCCAACACATCGCAGAGGCGGAGGGCGACGAGCAGTTCCGCCTTCCGTCCGAGGTACCCGGCGCCCAGCATTTCGGTGACCGCGTTCAGCCGCAGCCGGACGGTGTTCTCGTGGATGCTGAGCCTGGCCGCCGTCGCCGTGTGCGTGCCGCAGGACAACCAGACGGAGAGGGTCTCCCGCATACGAGCCGCCCGATCGGTACTGTCCGCGAGTGGGCCCAACTCGTCCCGGACGAAGGTGGCGGCGGACGGCGGATCGTGCAACAACAGGTCCTCCAGCGAGAGGTCGTGGAAGGACAGGCAGCGGGGTGCGTCATGGAACTTCTCGCGGATGTCCTCGGCTCGCACGGCTTCACGGTGGCTCGCGCGGAAGCCCGCGATCCCCGGTCGGGGTCTGCCCATCGCCGTCTGCGCATCCGACGCCAGCAGCGTCCGGCGCAAGGTGTCCAGGACGCCCACCGAGACGGCTTTCCGGTATCCCAGCCAGGCGGTCCAGTGGGTCGCGAGCGGCGGCAACAACAGGTGCTCGCGTGCCGAGGTGGCATTCTTCGCGCGCTGAAGGACCTGCTCGGCGTGTGCGCGGTCGGTCGCATTGATGAGCAGACCGATGTGGGTGCCGCCCAACCGATAGCCGAGCGCGGCGTCCCAGGCCGGGTTCACGCGTCCGTCGTCGGTGGCGAGGATCGTGGTGATCACGTCACGTCGGCGTAGATCCCCACCGAGGCGGAGGCCGGCCGTGGCCTCCTGGTGGGCGAGCACCGACTCGCGCATGGCGCGCTCGGCGAAGTCGAAGGCGCAGAACGCCACCCGGGAGACCATCTCGCCCGACACCGCGATGCGCCCGCCGTTGGCGGCAGGGTCCGGTGCAAGCCCGGGCCAGCCCATCCTGCCCCACCGGTCGATGAGTTCGCGCGTGCCGGTCCAGTAGGCCTGCCGTATGCAGACCAGGGAAAACCCCTGCTCGGCGACCCATACGCCGAAGTCGCGAACCTGGCTCGTGACATCTTCCGCGGGAGGGGGCGCGACGTTGTGGGCCTTCGCGACCGACAGCACATTCGTCCGGACGAAACGCCTGAGCCCGTTGTGGAACGGCACGTTGCCCTGTCGGGTGGGAAACACGTCCTTCGTGATCTCGCAGGTGATCTCGTCGCAGAGCCGATCGATCCAGGGGGCCTCGAAGTCCTGCGCACCGGGCGCCACCTTCGGTCCGCATGCCTCCTTGAGCAACTCTGCGTCAGAACACACGCTCACCGTCGACACCTCATATTCGATACTATAACGCCGACATGTCGAAAGTAGAATATCCCCTGGGTGGGCCAACCCGGTCGCGCCTGTTGCGAAGCCGGGCCGTCGTGCGAGGATCCGAGCCGGGGGACCTGGTCCAGGTGCCTTCTCTCCATGGGCCCGGGACCCCGTGGGCCGACCCGGCCTGTCGTTCCGTGGAGACACGCCTTCACACCCTCTACGGGGCCTGGCCGGTGGGGACTTGACACCGACTGGCCTGGCTTCTGTGCGTCGGCGACATGATGCCCGGCTCTGATGCCGCATACCGTTCAGGCAGTGAGCAGCCATGCCAGTGCCTCCGGGAGCGACCGGTGGCGCGGACGGGATCGCAAGCGCGGCCCCGTGGAACGGCATGGAACCGAACAGGGAGAGAAGTCGTGCCGCCGCCCGCGCTGACTGTCGTTGCCAGTGACCCGGTCACGCGCGACGGAGTGTGTTCCTGGTTCCGTGCGAGCGGCTCGGTGAGACTGCTTCCGCCCGGTGTGGTGGCTGATGCCGATGTCGCTGTGCTCTTCGCCCATCAGGTGGCCGAGGACACCTTGGCGACCATGCGGCAGCTTGTGAAGCGGGCGGCGACGCCGGCGATGAAGTTCGTGCTGGTCGCGAACCACATCGGTGAGGTGGAGCTGATACGTGCCGTCCGGTTCGGTCTCGTCGGCTTCGTGCCCCGCTCGCAGGGGTGCATGGACCAGGTTCTCCAGGCCGTGCTGAGGGGTCGGGAGGGCGGGGTCCAGTTCCCGGACGTACTCGTCAAGTCCTTGATCGACCAGGTGCGGAGCCTGCAGGAGGACGTTCTGGAGCCGCGCGGCCTGAACGTAGCCGGTTTCAAGGACCGGGAGATCGAGGTCCTCAAGCTGCTGGCCGACGGAATGGACACCGCGGCAGTCGCACGGCAGCTGAACTACTCGCAGCGCACCATCAAGAACACCCTGGCTGGGCTTCTGTTCCGCCTCGGCCTGCGCAATCGGACCCAGGCCATCGTGTACGCGATGCGAGCCGGTGTGATCTGAACCGTCGCGAAGTGCGACGTGCCGCGACGCTCGTTGGGCGGGCACGACGACGATCCGCCCAGCCCTTGTTCCCCTGGTGTCTGGAGGGGGTCTTGGCGGCTTCGGGCGCTGTCGTGTGACCTCCGGCTGCGACCCGCGGCCTTCTCTTCCTCGTCGGAGGTCGGCGGAATGGGCCCGTGGAGGTCACGGCTGTGGCCGACCGGGCCCATCACGCGCCAGTGGTCAGCGGGTGGGGCGGAAAGGCGGCATCGCCGCCGCGTGCCTGGCCGTCCTGCTGTGGCGCCATGCGACGTAGAGCCGGACGGGGATACCCAGGCCGACCCACCAGTACTCCGCCACGTCGGGCGAGATCAGGGCCACCGGCAGCGAACTTCCGAAGATGACTGCGACACCCATCGCGCTGTGGAGCGGCTTGGTGATCAGCTCGTGCGGGGCCCTGGGGTTGCACAACGCCGGGCGCCTGCGGAGCCACAGCGCCATCACCGTGATCAGCAGAGCGGACAGGGCGATCGTGCCGGCGTACAGCGAGGTTGCGAACGGGTTGCTGTGGTACCTGGTGATGAGCTTCGTGGGAAACGGCAGTGCGGCGACGAGGGCCATCAGCGCCAGATCGAGGTACATCAGCGGGCCGTCCAACTGTTCCGCTGCCCGGAACAGGCGGTGATGGGAGATCCACAGCGCCCCGACGACGACAAAACTCAGCAGGTAGCCGGCGACGGACGGGAGCGTTTCCTTGAGGGCATGCCCGAGTTCGGCGGAAGGCACATCCTCCGGGACGCTTATTTCCAGCGCGAGGAGCGTGATGGCGATGGCGAAGACGGCGTCGGCGAACGCTCGCACCCGCTCGACGTCGATTCCGTGCAGAGGTCTCACTGGCAGGACTCCTCGTTCTTCTCCGTGCTCAGCCCATGCGGGCCGTGCCTCGGTGCAGGGCAGGCGCGGCGCACGGCCCGAGGCGTGGTCGCTCGGGGTCGTTCTGGCCGTCACTCGAAGTGACTCTGCACTTGGTGATCTCGACATGTCAATTTCATAGTGTGCTTCGTGATGAAGTTCCGGGATTCCCCCGATCTGGGCGCCAGTGCAGTTCAGACGCCATACTTGACCTGTCGAGACTGACATGTAGGCTTCCGGGTATGGATGGGATGCAGGTGCTGCCGGGTCTCGTGGCAGTCGAATCCGTCGGCATGGACGAAGCGGCCAGGGAGTTCGAACGTGATCCAGGGTGTGGTGCATGGCGGAGGCTTGAGGGAATGCGCGGTGCCGCGCAGAGGAGACGCCATGGCCGGAATGCCCTTGGCGGTGCTTGCCAGCGACCCGATCACCGGTGAAGGGGCCCGCGCGTACTTCCAGGCGTGTAACCAGGTGAGACTTCTTGCGCCCGGTCGTCCCTCAGAGGCCGAAGTGGTCGCGATGTTCGCCACTCAAGTGACAGACGAGACACTCGTGTCGATGCGGCGGTTGTCGGCCGCGCCATCGAGGTCGCGGACGTCGATCGTGCTCAGCGCTGACGGCATCAGCGAGGCCAGGATGCTGCGGGCCGTGCGGTACGGCCTGGTGGGCTTCGTGCCGCGCGCGCAGGCCGGTCTGGAGAGCGTGCTTCAGGCCGTGCTGGACAGCCGGAAGAGACGGGCCGAGCCGCCCGACGTGCTCGTACGGTCGTTGATGGATCAGATCGGAACCCTCCGGGACGGGCCTCGGGAGTCGCAAGACCCCTGCATGGCTCGGCTGAAGGAGCGCGAGGTGGAGGTCCTGAAACTGCTCGCCGAGGGTTTCGACACCGCGGAGGTGGCGGACGCCTTGAATTACTCGGACCGCACCATCAAGAACATCCTGGCGGGAATGATGGACCGCCTGGGGCTGCGCAACCGTGCCCACGCCATCGCTTACGCGATGCGATCCGGCGCTCTCTGACACAGGCGCCGGCCGGCCTCGAATCAGTTCGAAGGCGGTCTTCGCCGAGGATGCCGTTCCGCCCGCCAAGCATGTAACGCCGCTGCGGCGGACCGTCGTTGGTCGGGAGCCAGAGGGCCGGTGACGGCGGCCGCGGCCACGCCGTTGTCGACCGTCCACTGTCCCAGCTCAACGCGGAACCAGTGGACGGAGCCGTAGGAGATCGCAGCACGGGCCCCCACCGCGACGATCCACAGGACACCACGCCCGGCGCCGGGAGTCACCTCGGAGGTCACCGCCTGGGGTGAGGCCGCCGGTGCCGGTACGGCCTGGCATCCGCGCGCACCGGCCGAACCGCCCTTCCGGTTGGCCGTGGACGCCCGAGACCGGTCAGCCCACACCTTGGGGGCCGGTCCGCCCGCGGTGGCACCAATTCCAACCCACGGACAGGAAGAAGTATGAGCTACATCGAGATCCTGGTGGCGATAGCCATCGTGGTAGCCGTCATCGCACGTCAGTTGCGGGGAGAGGCGCTCACGGGCCGGCGCGTGATGGTGCTGCCGGTCGTCCTCACGGTGATCGGCCTCGCTCTGCTGAGGAACGAGCACCCGACCTCCACCGACGTCGTGTGCCTTGTCGCCGGCGGACTGCTCGCCTTCGGCATCGGAGCCGGGCAGGGTGCGATGACCCGGCTGGAACCGCGGGCCGGTGTGACGTGGGCCCGCATGCCCGCCGCCGGGCTGTGGTTGTGGGCGCTGCTGGTGGTCACGCGCCTGGGCCTGACCGTCGTCGCACACACCCTGGACGCGAAGGTGGCGGCGTCCTCGGCGACCATCCTCCTTGCACTGGGCATCAACCGGCTCGGCCAGGCCGTCGTTCTCGTCCCGCGACTGCTGTCCTCCGGCATGGAGTTCGCCCCGGAGCGGGACGGCCGGACGTTCCCGGATCAGATGGCACAGCGATTCTCCCCTCCGCCGCTGGACAATCAGCCTCCCGGGCAGGTGTACGGCGCCAACCAGCCGCCGCCGTACACCCGTTACCCGCAGGGCGACGGACTGGACTCTCTTCGCGGCCGCAGGCGGCAGCGCCGGGCGCGCAGGTACAACGACTGGCGATGAGCATGGGTGATGGTTGGGGCCGGCACCCTCACCACGCGGCGTGTGAGGTCTCGTTGATGGACATTCACGGCACCCCTGCTCCGCGGAAAGCGCCATGGCCGTCGAGCATGGGCCGGATGCGATCTTGTTGGATCTGTGCATGCCGGTGATGGATGGGACTGAGGTCACGAGGCGGAGATCATGCTCCTGTCCGCGCGGGACAGGGGCAACGCGGAGATCGCCGGCGAGCTGTACCTGAGCGCGCATACCGTGAAGACCCACCTCAACTGTGTCTTCTCCAGGACGGGTTCCGGGGATCGGGTGGCGACCACCCACTGCGCGCCACCACCTGGAATGCCGCATCGCCCGCAGCCTGCCTCACGTCACGATCACCGCACCGCATCTCCGCGTTCCAGACCCACCTGGGAGGCGGTGCTCTCGATGCCTCGTAGGGCCGCCCGGATCGCTGCGGACACCCATGCGCGGGAAGGGCGGGCGGGTGTCGAAGCCCTTTCTCCGATCCATAGTGCGGAGAAGAATTGGAGAACGTGTGAACGGGTTCCCCAAAGGGCATAGGGATGAGGCCGAAAGGCCCAAGAGTGGCGCGGCCCTTCCATTGATCGGTCTATTGTTGTTCCGACGGCAGATCAGTTCCGGCAAGCGGCATCGCCGCCGGTGAGTCCACTGTTCTTTCGGTGCTCTCTGCCCTCGGGATCACATTCGGATGTCCGGCACGAGTGGCCTTGGGCTTTTAAGTCCGGCCGGAGACGGTTACGGCCGCCGGGAACCCCGGGCGGCCGTGGCGGCGAGTGGTCTCCTCATCCCGGGACCACGGTCCGGATGACCCCAGCGGTTACGGGCTTCGGCCGGCGGGATCGGCCGCGCCGCACCGCGCAACAAAGGTGATGTGGCATCCGAAGCACATGACGAACAGCTGGCCGACTTCGTGCAGGAGATGCGGAACGGCGGCGGGGCGGGATCGCCCACCTTGGCACCGGATCCCCGTTCGTATCCGACCTGCCGGAGCAGGAACGTCATCGGCTCTCTCTTGAATAAATGAGGAATGAAATGCAATTCGCTAAGGGATTTCTTCCCTGGGTGGCTTTTGCTGGGATGTCCGCTTTCGGATGGCAGTGGGCATCTCTGGGGGCCCTCGTCGTCAGCGCTTGGATCCTGCTCATAGGAGTGAAGGGAGGCTTCAAGGCTGAAGCTCTCGTTCTGGAATACAGCAACACGGTGTTCTTCGCGCTCTGGACCGTGCTGGCTTTCGCTGACCCGAGCAGTCCGGCCGAACACCTGGACGGCCCGGTTTCCATGGCCTGGCTGGCCGCCACGGCGTGGGGGTCGATCCTCGTCGGTCACCCGTTCACCACCGGCATCGCGAAGCGGGACGTCCCGCGCGAGATGTGGAACGACCCCGGCTTTCTCCGGGTCAACCTGATCCTGACCAGGGTCTGGGCCATCGCCTTCTCGATCAGCACCCTCACCCTGGGCCTGGTCGTCGTCGCTCATCTGAACGTCGGATTCAGAGTCTTCTTCCAGGCCGCCGGGCTCATCATTCCGGCCATCGTCACGGTGCAGTACCCGAAGCGCGTTCAGGCACGCATGAACGCAACCATCACGCAGGGAGTTTGATGTGATGAACAACCCACCCGTCCCGCACCTCGCGAAGAACTACGCGCCGGTGATGGACGAGATGACCATCCAGGACCTGGAGGTCACCGGGGCGATTCCCCCGGAGCTCACCGGCTGGTACGTGCGGAACGGGCCCAACCCCCAGGACGTCGATTCCCCCCACTGGTTCTTCGGTGACGGCATGGTGCACGGTGTCCGTCTGGAAGGTGGCCGAGCAACCTCGTACCGCAACCGCTGGGTCCGCACCACCAAGTTCACGGATGGCAAGACGACCTTCGGTGACGGGCAGGAAGACCTGGCCGCCGGCTCCGCCAACACCCACGTGGTCCGGCACGCCGGGCGGACGTTCGCGCTGGTGGAGGGGTCCCTTCCGTATGAACTCGACCTCCGTCCCGGCCGCGAACTCGACACGATCGGCCCCTACGACTTCGGTGGGCGTCTGCACACCGCCATGACCGCCCACCCCAAGATCTGCCCGATCACCGGTGAGCTGCACTTCTTCGGGTACGGAGGTTTCAAGCCCCCCTTCCTCACCTACCACCGTGCGGACGCCTCAGGTGCCCTGACGATCAGCCGCCCCATCGACGTGCCGGCGCACACGATGATGCACGACTTCCACCTGACCACCAACTACGTCGTCTTCATGGACCTGCCGGTCGTCTTCGACCAGGAGACGGCTCTCCGCGGCGATGACCTTCCGTACAAGTGGCGCCCGACCTACGGGGCCAGGCTCGGTGTGCTGCGGCGCAACGACCCGTTCGGCGCGGTCCGTTGGCTGCCCATCGAACCGTGCTACGTGTTCCACCCGATGAACGCGTTCGACGAGGGGCCGGACAGCGGTCGGATCACCATGTACGTGACCCGCTACCCGGTCTACAGCGAGACCCATGCCACTCTGTGGCGTTGGGAACTCGACCTCGACTCCGGCAAGGTCATCGAAACCCAGCTTGACGACACGCCCTGCGAGTTCCCTCGCGTGGACGATCGCCTGGCCGGTCTGGACTCCCGTTTCGGACACGTCACGGTGTCGGACACCCCGAACATCGGCACCGGACTCTCCCACTCCTACCTGATCCGCTACGACCTGAAGACCGGTAACGCGATGCGCCACGAGCTCCCCGCGGGCCGTGTTGCCAACGAGGCGTCGTTCGCCGCGGCCGACGGCACACCTGGTGGGCCGGGATGGCTCCTGAGCTTCGTGTACGACGCGAGCACCGACAAGAGTGACCTGGTGATCCTGGACGCTCAGGACGTCGTGGCGCCGCCGGTGGCCACGATTCACCTGCCCCGTCGTGTCCCGTTCGGATTCCACGGCAACTGGCTGCCGGACGAGTGACCGTGTGGGGCCCGCCGTCTCGGATGGAGGGCCCCACAACCATCCCCACACGTCTGGTGAGGCGGACGAACACGGCCGTCGTGGCGACATCCCTGTAGCGGTGTCGCGGCGACGGCCGTAGGCGTGTGCGCGAAGCCCCGCCGTACGAACGGCCCCTCAACAGGTACGTCTCCCGGTCGGTTGTGCCGTACTGAACCGGTCGGGCGCCAGACGGCTCGCACGTTGCTCCGGCGCCGGCCCGTGCGCCTCGCCCAGCCGTTGGGAACCGGAGGGTGGGGCCACCGGAGCACAACAGGCGGAACGAGCGGCGTCGCCGCGGGGAACACGATCCGCCCCCACGTGCGCTGGCGATCGGGCGTGACGCCGCCGGCTGCGCGGGACTCCCAGGAGAGCCGGTGATCCAGGCACCCTCAAGTGCCGCTCGTCGACGGGTGGACGGCCTGGACGCGCGCAGCGGGCGGGGCAGCCGCGGCGTGTGCGGGGCGCCATGGAACCCGTGGGGCTCCGGGGACGCATGACTGTGTCCCCTTGGAGCCGGCCGACGAGATCACCGACGAGCTGACCGTCCTGATCGGCTTCGACGTAGGAGGCACACTCCCCGCATGAGTGTGCCCGGCGGCGACCCGGATTCCCGGTGGACAGGTTGTCCACCGGGCGGGCCACCGCCGGGCGTGTGCGACCACGGTGGTGGGATGGCTCAGAGCGGCGAGGGGAGCGTCATGTGGTGAGCCGGGGGTCGGGCGTGGAGGTGGTCATGTGCAGGGAGGGGAGGTTCCGGCGCCGCACCATGAACTCGGCCACCACGATGTTGGGTATCCAGCAAAGGTAGGGAAGCGGGCCGTATGCCTGACTGAAGATGTCCGGGAATTCGCGGCCGTCGGAGAACGGCAACTGCACGAATATCAGCACGCCCAGCCACAGCCGGAGTGTCACGGCGGCGTAGGTGAGGGCGAAGTTGCGGATCATCCATGCCTCGTGTTCGCGGAACCGCCGGGCACGCGCGGCCTGGTACCCCCGCAGGGCCGTCCATCCCCAGAGCACCGCCAGAGCCGCAAAGCCGAAGAACCCACTGATGCCCACCGAGTTGAACATCGACATGACGAACGCCGCCACCGACCCGAGGCCGAGCGTGATCATGTAGGTCCGCCCGATCCACCGGTGCACGCGCGGGCGCCGGGTGCGCAGGCGCTTGGAGAACTGCCAGGGCCCAAGTGCCAGCGCGAGCCCGGAACTGACGATGTGGATATAGAAGGCCACCTGGACCGGCCAGCTTCGATCCGCATACGTGGTGGCCAATCCGACGTTGCCGTGGGCGAGTTCGTCGAGCGTGCCTTCGCCGTACTGGCCGACGAAGTAGCCGGCTATCGCCAGTGAGGACAGCATGACCCAGGTCCAGCTCCACCTGTGACGCGAGGCTTTGTGCGAAGTGGGTCTCGTGGAGACGGTATTGGTCATTGAGGGTTCCGTTCGGATGTCAAATGTCACGGGTGCAGGTCGGGACCACATGACGGAGTCCGGGCGGAACCTGAACGCACTTCGCGTCTGCCGACCGCAGGCGCAAGCCGCCGAATAACCGTGTGCGATTGGTCCACGGCACTGCTCCGACAGTCTTCACGGGCTTGCGGGGCCATCCAATGGCGCGGAGTCACAGTTGACGGGCCGTCGACAGGGGGTCCGGCACACCTGCCGGCCGGTAAGGACGACTCCCGCAGTGACATACGAGGGTGTGCCGCCGTCGGCGGTGCGAGGCCGGCGGATCCGGAATGCGGCACGAGGCGGCTGGGTCGTGAATGCGAGAACAGCGGCGAGAGGTTTTTGGAGTTCCGGATCCACCGTGACGTTTCGTGGGATACGGGCCGCCGAATCCCGGCGACTGGTCAGCGGCCGGGTGTCGGGCGCGGGGCGGCGGCCGCCGTGCGTCGTGCCCGTCCGGCGGCGCTGGAGCGGGCCCGTTCCAGTGCCGCCGCCGGATCCGCCGCGCGGCCGACGCCCCACACGGTCCTCGTCGCCGCCGGGCCCGTGACGGAGCACTCGGCGTAGACGACCACCTCGGACGTGCCGTCGGTGGTGGGCAGCGGCTGCTCGATGTGGGAGAGCACCCGTACCTCGGGGGAGGGCATCCGCGGGTCCGCCCCGGGCGGGTCCGCGGGCTCCGCGGCGTCCAGGTACTCGGCCTGGAACAGTGCGCCCAGCCGCTCCGCGGTGACCTCGCCGCCGTGTGCGTCGGTGTGCCGCTGCACGACGCGGGCGAACTCGATCTGGAGGCGGCGGGGGAGGTCGAGGCCGTGCTCCTGGCGCAGCAGATAGGCCACACCGCCCTTGCCGGACTGGCTGTTGACCCGGATGACGGCCTCGTAGGAGCGGCCGACGTCGGTGGGGTCGATCGGCAGGTAGGGGACCTCCCACCGGGCCCGGTGCAGCGGTACGCCGTCGCGTGCGGCCCGCTGCTCCAGTGCCTCGAAGCCCTTCTTGATCGCGTCCTGGTGGGAGCCGGAGAAGGAGGTGTAGACGAAGTCGCCCGCGTAGGGGTGGCGGGGGTGGACGGGCAGGCCGGTGCACTCCTCGACGGTGCGGCGGACCGCGTCGATGTCGGAGAAGTCGATACCGGGGTCGACGCCCTGGGCGTGCAGGTTGAGGCCGAGGGTGACCAGGCAGACGTTGCCGGTGCGTTCGCCGTTGCCGAACAGGCAGCCCTCGATGCGGTCGGCGCCGGCGAGAACGGCCAGTTCGGCGGCGGCGACCGCGGTGCCCCGGTCGTTGTGCGGGTGGACGGAGAGGGCCACCTGGGCGCGGCGGGTCAGACCGCGGCTCATGCGCTCCACCTGGTCGGCGTAGACGTTGGGGGTGCTGCGCTCGACGGTCGCGGGCAGGTTGAGGACGGTCTCGCGGCCGGGGCCGGGCTGCCAGACATCCAGCACCGCCTCGCAGACCTCCAGCGCGAAGTCGCCCTCGGTCTCGCTGAACAACTCGGGCGAGTACTCGAACCCCAGGTCGCAGTCGGCGAGATGCCGCTCCGCGTACTTCAGGACGTGTTCGGTGCCGCGCACGGCCAGGTTCTTGCACTCCTCGCGGGTGACGCCGAACACCACCCGGCGGAACAGGGGTGAGGTGGCGTTGTACAGGTGGACGGTGGCGGCGGGGGCGCCGGCCAGGCTGCGCACGGCCTGTTCGATCAGTTCGTCGCGGGCCTGGGTGAGCACCGAGATGCGTACGCCGTCGGGGATGCGGTCCTCGGTGATCAGCCGCCGTACGAACTCGTGGTCGGCGCGGCTCGCGGCCGGGAAGCCGACCTCGATCTCGCGGTAGCCCATGGCGGTCAGCGTCTCGAACAGCCGGAGCTTGCGGTCGGGGCTCATCGGCTCGATCAGTGCCTGGTTGCCGTCGCGCAGGTCGGTGGAGAGCCAACGGGGCGGTGTGGTCAGGGAGTTGCCGGGCCAGGTGCGGTCGGGCAGGTCCGCGGGCCGCGGTGCCGCGTAGCGAAGGGACGGCATGGCTTCGGGGGATCCGCCCCCGGTGCCGTTGCTCTGGAGCAGGCTCATGACTGTGCACTCCTTCCGGACGCCGCGGTGGGGGTGGAGAGCTCCGCCGGGCCGCCGGCGGCGAGGGCGGTCGCCTCCCGCGCGGTGTCCGGAACGGCCGGCCCGCCCGCGCCGGCCGGCTTCCCGGCGTGCGCGGGCAGGGCGTCGGTCGGTGACGGCCCGATCATCGTGCGGTCCCGGCGCGGCTCACGCGGCGGGGTCGTTCGGGCTCCGCCGAGCAGGGGCCGTCGCAGGCGGGTCCTGCGTGCCGTCACCGGCGGCGGCCTCGGCCTCCCACCGCGTGCGCAGGCGGGGCTTGTCGGGCTTGCCGACCGGGGTGTGCGGGATGTCGGCGGTCAGCCGGACGGTGCCGGACAGGCCGCGGCCGTGCAGGACCGCCTCGACGGACTTGCGGACCTCGTTCTCCGGCCGGGCGGGATCGGGGTGCACGGCGAGCAGGACCTCGTTGCCGTAGGTGCCGGGGTGGGCGGGCAGTGCCACCGACTCCAGGACGGGGCACTGCGCGGCGATCTCCTCGTCCAGGACCGGGGCGGGCAGGGGCCCGCCGGCCGCCGCCAGGATCTCGGTGACCCGGCCCAGGATGCGCAGCGAGCCGTCCGCCTCGCGCCGGGCCACGTCGCCGGTCCAGAACTCCTCGCCGCGGAAGGTGCGGGCGTTCGCCTCGTCGCTGCCGACGTAGCCCTCGCTGGTGCAGTCCGACATCAGCACCAGCTCGCCCAGGTCGGGCCGGTCCGCCGCCAGGGGTTCGAGCCGGGTGCCCACGCCGTGCACGGGGAGCATGCCCCGGCCCGCCTGGAGCGCATCGGCCATGTTGCCCAGCGCCAGGCCGAATTCGGTCGATCCGTAGATCTGCCGGATGTGGATGCCCAGTACGTCCGCGGCGTCGTGCATCTGGGCCGCACTGAGGTACGCGCCGCCGCACAGCGGCCGGCGCAGCCGCGACAGGTCGGGCGCCGGGCCGCCGGCCGCCGCCCGCACATACTCCTCGTAGTGCTGGGGCAGTGCGCTCATCGCGGTGGTGCGGTGGCCCTCGATCTGCCGCAGCAGGACGTCGGGCGCCGCATGCGGGTCGGCGAGCACCAGCTGGGCGCCGGACAGCAGGGCGGCGAAGACGTGCAGGTCGGTGGCGTGGGCCACGTCGAGGGTGTGCCGGCAGAAGAAGACGTCGTCGGCGGTGATCCCGGTGTCCGCGAGCCAGCGGCGGCGCTCGCGCAGGAACCGGTCCTGCCGCCACACCATCTGCTTGGGGAAGCCGGTCGATCCGGACGTCCACAGGGCGCGGAAGATCCCGGCCTGCCGCTCGCCGGGGGCGCGGGGCGCCGGCGCGGCGGAGGTGAGGTCGTCGAGCCGGATCCGGGGCGGGGCGTCCGCGGGGAGCGGGCGGTCGTGGTCGGCGACGATCAGGCGGGGGCCGGTCAGCCGCAGTGCCGTCGCGGTGTCGGCCGCGTCGAAGTTGCTCATCAGCGGCACGTATCGGGCGCCGGTCCGGGCCACGGCCAGGATCAGGGCCACATAGCCGACGCTGTTGTGCAGGGCGCATGCGACGACGTCACCGGCGCCGATGCCGTGGTCGCGCAGTCCGGCGGCGGTGCGGTCGACCAGCTCGACCAACTCCCGGTAGCCGACCGCCTGGCCGTCGGTGGTGGTCACGGCCGGCTGGTCGGGCCGGCGTTGCGCGACGTCACACAGGGCTTGGTAGAGCACGCTTCACCTCGATGAGTGGATCGGTCACCGGTTCCGGAGCGGGGCGGTGCCGGTGCGGAAGCGGACGGGGCGCGTGCGGTGCCGCCGCGCGGGGGCTCCTGCTGCGTGCCGGGCGGCTCAACTGCCGCCTCACGCCTCGTTCCAGCCCGCGTAGGTGGCGAAGCGCCAGTCCTTGGCGAGGCAGTCGACGGTGCCGAAACCCGCTTCGCGCAGCCACCCGAGCTGGGTGTCGACGTCAATGGGAATGTCGTGCTTCATACGCTCCCGGCCGGCGGCCCATTCCTCGGCGGGAGTTCCGGCGGCGTGCACATGCGCCTCGTGCTGCCGGTCGTACATCTTCTCCAACGCCTCGCTCGGCGCCAGGAGTTGTTCGACATTGAGGAAAATCCCGCCGGGGCGAAGGATCTTCCGGATACGGACGAACAGATCCTGCTTCTGCTCGTGCGTCAGATGGTGGATGGAGAGCGCGGACACCACCGCGTCGAACGGGCCGGCGGGCAGCTCGTCGAGGTGGTCGGCGATCCGTACCGACACCTGGTCGTCCGCGGCGAAGCGCTGCCGGGCCTGGGCGAGCATCTGCTCCGAGCGGTCCTGGAGCACCAGATCGGCCTCGGGGAGGCGCTCGCGCAGCGCGGCACTGAGCAGCCCGGTGCCGGCGCCGAGGTCCAGGATGCGGGGCGCCGGGCCGACCGACATGGCCACCGCGGCGACCGCGCTGTCGTAGAGGAGGTCGAAGGAGGGAATGAGCTGCCTGCGCAGCGCGTCATAGGTCTTCGGATTCCACAGCTCGGTGTGCGCGGAACCGCCGGCGGCCATTGTCTGCGACATGATCGAACCTTCTCCCGAAGATGCTCCGTATTTCCTCTTCTGGAGGGATTACGGCGGTAGGCGGAACGCGGCAGGTCCTGAGGGGTTTCCGGAAATGCCATAATGCTCTGCCGGCTCCCGGGAAATTGTTGTGGGGTGTCTTCGGGATCATCCCCGAGAGCTGCCGTGAGGCTAACTTCGTTCACCATGGGCAGGCAAACTTCTGTTTCTTATCGTGCTGATCAGTGGAAGTTTTCACGCCGCTGTCCGGGCCGCTTGTTCACGCAGGTGGGAGGAGGGTGGAGAGGAGCGGTGTCCGGGCTCGCCGCCACCTGGGCCGACTCTTTCTCCCCGCTAAACGGGCAATTTTCGGCCAGCGCCGCAGCACTTCGGACCGGACGTCTTGATCATGACCGGTGGCTCATCTTCCCGGGTACTCTGCACACGCCGAAAAACGGTCGCCCACCAGGAGGAAGGCGAAAGTGGTCGGGTAAGGGAATTCCCGTACGTACGGGGTGCCGTGGAAGCCGTGAAGACACCTGATCGGCCAGCCGAAAGCGAAGACCGGTGGTACAGGAAAGAGGGGCCAGTGCACCGTAATCTGGACGTCGGTCAGCTCCGGACGCTCGTCACCATCATGCGCACCGGAGGCTTCCGGCGGGCGGCACAGGCCCTGTCCCTCACGCAGCCCGCCGTCAGCCAGCACATCCGGCGCCTGGAGGCGGTCCTGGGCGGCCCGGTCTTCGCGAGCACCGGACGCACCCTCGAACTCACCGACCCGGGGCGCGAGTTGTACCACTACGCCTGCCGCCTGGTGGCGCTCAACGACGAGGCCGCCAGCCGGATCAACGCCGCCGAGCGCCCGACCCGCATCGGCATCGGCGTCTCCCCCTACCTCGAAGGCGCCCTGCCGGAATTCCTCGCCGCCCTGGTGGATCTGATGCCGCGGATCCGCCCCACCGTGCACACCGGCCTGAGCACACCGCTGGCGGCCCGGGTGGCGGCCGGTGAACTCGATGTCGCCCTGGTGCTGCACCCGGCGCGCAACCCCGCCTTCCGGCCGGTGGGCGCGGTACGGCTCGCCTGGTACGGCAGCATCCCGTCCGCCGAGCCCGGTTCGCTCCCGATCGCCCTGTGCGCCGAACCGTGCAGCCTGCGCCGGCATGTCCTCGCCGCGCTCACCGCCCAGGAGCAGCCCTGGCACCTCGCCTACGAGGGTCCCGACGTCCCCGGCCTCCGCGCGGCGGTCGCCGCCGGCCTGGGTCTGACCTGTCTGCCCGCGCACGGTCCGGACGCGCGGACCGTGCCCCGGCTGCTCCCCAACGCGCTTCCGTCGCTGCCGGTCCCGGGCTCCCTGCCGCTGGCCCTCGCCCTCGCGCCGACCGCGAGCGCACCGCTGGCGGAGGCGGCCACCCACGCCGCTCGGCAGGCGTTGCGCCCCTACCTCACCACCGACCCGGCGCCCACCTCCGCCGGCCCGCCGCGCAGGGCGCGCCCCTGAGGGCCGGCGAGCCCGGGCCGCACCGGCTCTCAACCAGCCGGAGCCGGCCGGCCGTTGCCGTCGTACCGGCGGGCGGGCACGCCCGGCCCCGGAGCGCGTGCTTCCGGGGCCGGGCCAGGCCGCGTCCGCCGTTCAGCTCGCCAGGCCGGCGAACATGCCCGGCTCGTACGAACCCCCCGGGTTGTGCACGATCACGTTCATCCGGGTGGCCGCGTTGACCAGGGACACCAGGCAGACCAGCGTGCCGACCTGGTCGTCGTCGAAGTGCTCGCGCACCGCGGCCCAGGTCTCGTCGGACACCCCGCGGTCGCCGAGCCGGGTGCCCTCCTCGGCCAGCGCCAGCGCGGCCCGCTCGGCCTCGGTGAAGACGGTGGTGTGCCGCCAGGCGGCGACCAGGTTGAGCCGGAGCGCGGTCTCACCGGCGGCCGCCGCCTCCTTGGTGTGGATGTCCACGCAGAAACCGCAGCCGTTGAGCTGGCCGATCCGCAGCTCCACCAGCTCCCACAGGCTCTTGGGCAGCGGCGACTGCTCCAGGACCGAGGCGACGTTGTAGAACCGCTTGGCGATCTTCGCGGCGGTCGGGCTCTCGAACAGGTTGATACGGGCTTCCATGCCTTCGTCCTCATTTGTTGTCCGTCGGGTGATGTGCCGTGCGGAGCGTCCGCCCGGCGGCGGTACGGACATGGAGATGCCGCCGCCCGCGCGCCTGTGACAGCCGTCCGGTGTGACGTGGGCCACCGGCCGCGGGTGTCACAACTCCCTTGGCGCGGACGTCTGGTGTGCGGCAACGGTCGACGGCGAACAGGTGGGAGTCAGCCATGGGCAAGGGCAGCGGGCGCACAGGGGGCACGGCCGAGCCGCTCGCTCGGGACGGCCGCACGGACCGCGCGACCGAGGCGTTCGTCGCCCACCGCAAGCTGCTCTTCACCGTCGCCTACGAGATGCTCGGCTCGGCCGCCGACGCCGAGGACGTCCTCCAGGAGACCTGGCTGCGCTGGGCGGGCGTCGCCCTCGACACCGTGCGGGACGAGCGCGCCTACCTGGTCCGGATCGCCACCCGCCAGGCACTGGGCCGGCTGCGCACGCTCCGCCGGCGCAAGGAGTCCTACGTCGGCCCCTGGCTGCCCGAGCCGCTGCTCACCACGCCCGATGTGGCCGAGGACGTCGAACTGGCCGACAGCGTCTCGATGGCGGTGCTGCTGGTGTTGGAGACCCTCGCGTCGACCGAGCGGGCGGTGTTCGTGCTGCGCGAGGTCTTCGCCGTGGACTACGACGAGATCGCCGAAGCCGTCGACAAGAGCCCGGCCGCGGTCCGCCAGATCGCGCACCGGGCTCGGGTGCACGTCGCGGCGCGCCGACCGCGCGCGGTGGTCTCCGCCGACGAGACCCGCGAGGCGCTCGCCGCGTTCCAACGGGCGGCCGAGACGGGCGAGGTGCAGGGCCTGCTCGACATCCTCGCGCCGGATGTCGTCCTCCTGGGCGACGGCGGGGGAGTCGTCCAGGCCGTGCAGGTCCCGGTCATCGGCGCCGGCCGGGTCGCCGAACTGGCCGCCGGACTGGGCAGGTTCGGCACCGCGGCGTCGCTCCAGCCAGCACAGGTCAACGGCCACCCGGCGCTGGTCTTCCGGATCGACGGCCGGATCGACACCGTCCTGGCGGCCCGCCTCGACGGCGGCCGCATCACCGGGCTCTACGCGGTACGCAATCCCGAGAAGCTCTCCCGCGTCGAACGGGCGACGTCCCTGCGCCGCTGAGGGCATCTCTCCTGCGGGGAGCCGGAGTTGTCCGGTGAGGGCGAGGCTGTGGAGGTGGGCGAGGCCGCCGGGGACGGTGCTCCCCACCACCCGCCATGCGGCACAATTCTCGTTCGTGACTATTCGTTTGCTCGTCGCCGACGACCAGGAGATGGTGCGTCGGGGCATGCGCCGCATCGTGGAGAGCCAGCCCGACATGGAGGTGGTCGGGGAGGCGGCGAACGGCGTGGAGGCCGTGGAGCTGGCGCGGGCGCTCGGTCCGGACGTCGCGCTGGTGGACATCCGGATGCCGCGGATGGACGGTCTGGAGGTGACCCGCCGGCTGGCCGATCCGGCCTTTCCCCATCCGACCCGGGTGGTCGTCGTGACCACCTTCGACCTCGACGAGTACGTCTATCCCGCACTGCGCTTCGGTGCCTCGGGGTTCGTCCTGAAGCGCTCGGGGCCGGCGCTGCTGGTGGAGGCGGTCCGGGCGGCGATGGCCGGGGACAGCCTGATCAGCCCGCAGATCACGGCGCGGCTGCTGCACCACGTCACCGGCACGGCGGGCGGCCGGCGCTCCCGGAGGCCGCGGGACGGGGCGCTGACCGAGCGGGAGGCGGAGATCGCCGGGAAGGTCGCCGAGGGCCGGTCCAACGCCGATATCGCCCGCGAGTTGTTCATCTCGGCGGGGACGGTCAAGACCCATGTCGCCAGCATCCAGCGCAAGCTCCAGGTGCGAAACCGCGTCGGGATCGCGGTACGGGCCTGGGAACTGGGGTACGCCACCGGGCAGTTGCCCGGCTGATGCCCGCCCCTCGGCCGGTCCGCCCGACGGAGTGTGCGTAGCCTCGCCCCATGGATGACGACGTCATGCCTCGGGGGCTTGGGCAGCGGCCGGGGGAGAGGCAGCGGCTGCGGCGCCGCCGGTGGGCCGGGTGGCTGGCGGGCCTGGTGCTCCTGCCGGCGCTCGTCTCGCCGCCGAGTGCCGCCCCGCCGGCGGTCGTTGCCGCGCTGACGCTGGTCGTGGCGCTGCTGGTGTGGCCGGTCGGGCGGGTCTCGTTGGCGCGGGCGGCGGCCGGGGCGGCGCTGCTGTCCCTCGTCGCCGATGCCGGCTACTTCGGGCCGCCCGGGCTGGTGCTCCTCTGGTACCCGTTCGAGACGCTCGCGCTGCTGGTCCTGCTGGAGCGGGTGGTGCGCCATGTGCCCGGTCCGCGGGTCGCGTTCGTCGCTCCGCTGACCGGTGCCGCCGCGGTGCTGCTGCCGCTGCGGTTCACCCTGCACGCACCGGACACGGGGCTGAAGGAGTCGGTCGCCGGGGCGCTGGTCGCCCTGTTCCCGGTCGCCGTCGCGGCGGGCATCGGCCTGTATCTGCGGGCGTTGGACAACCGCCGGCGGCACGCGGTGGCCTCGGCCCGGCGCGAGCAGCGCCTGGAGGTCGCCGGGGACCTGCACGACTTCGTCGCCCACGAGGTGACCGGCATCGTCCTGGAGGCGCAGGCGGCGCAGCTCGGCGACGCCGCCGACCCCGAGGAGGCCCGGGCGCTGCTCCGGCGCATCGAGCAGGCCGGGCTGCGGGCGCTGGACTCCATGGACCAGATGGTGGCCGCGCTGCGGGAGGCGGAGAGCCGCACCTGGGACGAGCCGCCGCCCACCCGGCTGCACGGCCTGGCCGACCTGCCCGAACTGGTCGGCCGCTTCTCCTCGATGGCCGTCGCCGAGGTGGCGCTGTCGCTGGAGGACGAGGTGGCGGGCGTGCTGTCGCGGGAGGCCGAGGACACCGCCTACCGGGTGGTGCTGGAGGCCCTGACCAATGTGCGGCGGCATGCGTCGCGGGCCGGGCGGGTCGAGGTGTTCGCCGGCCGCACCGCCGACCGGGCGGTGGAGGTCCGGGTCGTCGACGACGCGGGCCCGGCGGCACCGGCCGGGACCCGGCAGGGCGGCGGGACGGGCCTGGCCGGCCTGGACGAGCGGGTCAGCGCCCTGGGCGGCACCTTGCAGGCCGGTCCGCACGCCTCCGGGTGGCGGGTCCGGTGTCTGCTGCCGGGGGCGGCCGTGCGGTGAGCCGATATCTGCCGATCGGCAGATGTGGCGGCGGGCGGGGATCGGGATCCTCTGGGCAGTGCACCGCCCGTGATCCTGGAGGAACCGATGTTCTCACGCGCCCGCTCGATGCGGCCCGCCCCACTCGCCGCCGCGGCGGCGGCCGTCGTCGCCGTGTGCGGCCTCACCGGCTGCTCGGTGGACGCCTCGAAGGTCAAGCCGGTGTCGAAGACCTTCGCGTACGCCGGGAAGTCCCTGAACGTCACCGCCCACGAGGTGGCCACCAAGATCGTCGCGGCCGACCGCAAGGACATCAAGGTCACCCGCTGGTTCGACGCCGCCGCGGGCACCGAGCACCTCACGTGGGTTCTGCGGGGCGACACCCTGGACATCGACGCCGGTTGCAGCGGTATCGCCCTCTGCGACGCCAAGTTCGAGGTCGAGGTCCCCAAGGGCGTCGCGGTGTCCAAGGACGGCGACCGGATCCTGAGCGGCAAGGGCTGACCATGCTCGAACTCGTCGACGTCACCAAGGTCTACAAGGGCGGCAAGCGCGCCGTCGAAGATCTGACACTGCGTCTGGAGCCGGGGCTGACGGGGCTGTTGGGGCCCAACGGTGCCGGCAAGTCCTCCCTGATGCGGATCGCGTCCACCGTCACCCGGCCCACCGGCGGCTCGGTGCTGTTCCACGGGCAGGACGTGGTGTCCCGCCCCGACGCGCTGCGCCGGGCGCTGGGTTACCTCCCGCAGGACTTCGGGGTCTATCCGAACCTGACCTCCCGCGAGTTCCTCCGCTATCTGGCCGCGGCCAAGGGCGTCTCGGCCCGGACCGCCAAGGCCCGTATCGAGGAACTGCTGGAGCTGGTCAACCTCACCGAGGCGGTCAAACGGCCGCTGGGCACGTACTCCGGCGGCATGTTGCGCCGGGTCGGCATCGCCCAGGTGCTGCTCGCCGACCCCCAGGTGATCATCGTGGACGAGCCCACCGCGGGCCTCGACCCCGAGGAGCGGGTCCGGTTCCGCAACCTGCTCAGCGAACTGGCCGCCGACAAGGTCGTGCTGCTCTCCACCCACATCGTCTCCGACGTCGAATCGGTGGCCTCCGACATCGCGGTGCTCGCCGGCGGCCGGCTCCGGCGCCGCGGCACCCCCGAGGAGCTGCTGCGCGCGATGGCCGGCCAGGTGTGGGAGGTACTGGTCGACCCGTCCTCCGTGCCGGCGGTACAGGCGCAGTACGTCGTCAGCCGCCTGGTGCGCACCGCCGAAGGCGTCCGGATCCGGCTGCTGTCGAACGAACAGCCCTACGAGGGCGCCGTCCAGCTGACGCCCGATCTGGAGGACGCCTACCTCGGCATCATCCGGTCCGCCGACGGCGGCCGGCCCGCCCAGGGCTTCGGCGGACGGTCCCTGCGGGCAGGGGCGGTGTGACGCGGTGCTGAAGACGCTCACCGGCCTCGCGATGGCCGACTTCCGCGACCGGGTCCGCCGTCCCGCCTACCTCGCGGTGCTGGCCGCGGCCGTCGCCCTGGGGTACGTGGCGGTGCCGGACGCGGACACCCCGTGGATGATCATGCAGGTCGGCGACCACCGCGGGATCTACAACAGCGCCTATGTCGGCATGGTGACGGCGCTGGCCGCCGGACTGTGGATCACCCTCGGCGGCTTCTCGATCGTCCGCAACTCCATCGAACGCGACCGCAGCACCCGCGTCGGCCAACTGCTCGCCGCCACCCCGCTGCGCACCCCCGCCTATCTGGCCGGCAAGTTCCTCAGCAACCTGCTGGTGCTGGCCTCGATGCTCGGCGTGCTCGCGGTCACCGCGCTGGTCATGCAGCTGGCCCGCGGTGAGTCACGGGAGATCGATCCGGTGGCCCTGTGGCAGCCGTTCGTCCTGATCGCGCTGCCCCTGGTCGCGCTGACCGCCGCCCTGGCCCTGCTCTTCGAGTCGCTGCCGGTGCTGCGCACGGGCGTCGGCACCGTCCTGTGGTTCGGCGTCTGGCTGGTGGTCGCCGTCGCCGGACAGGGGCCCGGACTGCCGCTCGACGGCATCGGCGTCAACAGCGTCGCCAGGTCGATGGCCGCCGACATGGCCGCCCAACACGTCCACGTCACCGGGTCGTTCAGCCTCGGCCTGACCTATCTGGACAAGCCGCTGGGCCTGTTCACCTGGCACGGTTTCACGCCGACCGCCGGCTATGTCCTCGGCCGGGTGGCGCTGCTGCTGATCGCCGCCCTCCTCGCCCTGCTGCCGGCGCTGTGGTTCGGCCGCTTCGACCCCGCGCGCGGCCGCGGGCACCGGGCCGCCGACGAACAGGCCCAGGCCCGGGCCGCCGGCACCGCCCAACCCGCAGCCGTCCAACTGGTGTTCCTCGACGAGGCCGGGCCCGATCCCGCCTCCGGCCCCATCCTGGGCAGAGTGCTGCGCACCCGTCCGGAACGGGGCGCGGTCTCCCTGCGGCTGTGGGCCGGTGAGGTCCGCGTCCTGCTCCAGGGCGTGCGCTGGTGGTGGTGGCTGGGCGCCGCCCTCCTGGTGGTCTGCGGGCTCACCGCCCCGGCGCTGCACGGCGTCACCCGCGTCATGCTGCCATTGGCCTGGATCTGGCCCGTGCTGATCTGGTCCCGACTGGGCACCCAGCGCCACGAACACGGCGTCGAGGGCATGCTGGGCGCCTGCCCCGCGGTCCGCCGCCGGGTGCTGGCCGAGTGGGCCGCGGGCCTGACCGTCACCGCCGCGGCCGGCATCGGCCCCCTCGTCCGCGTGATCGCGGCCGGGGACTGGCTCGCGCTGGCGGGCTGGACCGGCGGCGCCCTGTTCATCCCGTCGCTGGCCATGGCGCTGGGCACGCTCAGCCGCACCCACCGCCTCTTCCAGGCCGTCTACGTACCGCTGTGGTACTCCGTCGCCAACGGGCTGCCGCTCTTCGACTTCATGGGCGCACTGCGCGACAGCAGCGAACTGGCCACCGTACAGCCGCCGATGACCGTCCTGGCGGCCGCGGCCCTGATGGCCGTCGTCCTGGCGACCACCGCGCTGCGCCGCTTCGGCCGCGACTGAGCGCACCGTCGGACCGGCCGGCGTCCGCCCCCGCGCGACGAGGGCGGACGCCACCACAACTCCCCCTCCACACCCACCCGTCACAGCCCGCTCCCGTCACCCCGCGGCCGGAAAGGGGCAACCTGGATTCCCCGCCCGCGATCCGCGATCGTGGACGCATGAACTCCCACGGCTCCAACGAAGTCGAGATGCGCGAAGTGGTCCGTGAACTGGCCCAGGCACTGGAGACGATGCTCAACCTGATCAAGGCCGACGCACTCCCCACGACCCCCGAGGCGCGCCGGCTCATGCGCCGGACCATGGCCTTCCTCGACGAGTCCACCGACCGGTTCGTGACCTGGGACCGGCCCGGTGAGATCCTCCCCCTGGCCGCCGCGATCAACGAGATGGTCAACTCGGCCCGGGAGCAGATCGTCGACGACGTGGTCGCCTCCTCACCGCCGCCGGACCACCCCACCCTCTGAGGACGGCGGCGCCCGTCCGACCGGCCGGAGCGGGCGGCCTCGGCACGCGGCGACGTCGGTCCGGCGAACGCGGCGTCTCTCAGCTCTCCGGTGCGAAGGCCCGGGCCACGGCCAGGCTGTCCTCGTAGACGTGGTGCCGGGTGACCAGGCCGTTCTCGACGGTGAGATGGAGGGCGAAGCGGGCGCGGTAGGCGCGTCGAGTGGCGCGTGCGGTCTGGCGGATCTCGCCGAGGACGACCGCGTCCGGGCCGTCCACGAGAAGCCGTTCGATCTGGGTGGCGGCGGCGCCGGGCACGTGGTGCTCGGCGAGTTCGCGGTAGTGGGCCGCGGCGTCGGCGCGGGTGGTGCGGTGGCGGATCCAGGGGGTGGCGGTCCGGCCGTGCTCGGCCTCCGGCCAGTCCAGCTTCCAGTCGCCGCGCTCGGCGTACAGCTCGGCGATGCGCTCGGGGTCGCCCTCGCCGATCCGGCGCAGCAGCTCCTCCACCACGGAGCGGGTGGTCGACGGTGCGGTAACGGCCATGAGAGGGGCGTCCCTTCGTTCCGGTGCGGTGGGTGTCGCGACGGAGCACGGAAAGCGGCTCGTCGAAGCCTCGTCGAGACGGTCGAGGCGGTGCCGCGCCGTGTGCGCGCTCTGCGAGCCATCCTGGCGGGGGCGGGCCGCGGACGCGATTACCTCGCGGGTAAGGAGAGCGGGGGCCCGAGGTTCCCCTCTGCGCCCCGGGCCTCTCAGGTCACCGAGAAGCCGCCGTCCACGAACACCGTCTGGCCGGTGACATACGCCGCGCCGGGGCCGGTCAGGAACACCGCGGCGCCGGCGAAGTCGGCCAGTTCGCCGTTGCGGCCGGCCAGCGTCCGGCGGGCCATCGCCGCGGTGCGGTCCGGGTCGGTGAAGACCGCCGCGGTGAGCGGGGTGCGCACAAAGCCCGGGGCCAGGGCGTTGACGCTCACGCCGTGCCGGGACCACGCCTCGGCCTGGGAGCGGGTCAGTGCCGCCAGTCCCGCCTTGGACACCCCGTAGGCGCCGCTGTTGCCGAACGCCCGGACCGACTGCTGGGAGGCGATGTGCAGGATCCGCCCCCAGCCGCGCTCCGCCATCCGGGGCCCGAACCGCTGGCCCAGCAGGAACGGGGCGTCCAGGTTGACCGCCATCGTGCGGTCCCACTCCTCGGTGCTCAACTCGTCCATCGGCGGGCGGGGGTTGACCCCGGCGGCGTTGACCAGGATGTCCGGCTCGCCGAAGCGGCGCACCACCTCGTCCGCGCCCGCCTGCACCGCCGCCCGGTCGCCGAGATCGGCGGCGACCCAGTCCGCGGTGACGCCGGCCGCCCGCAGCTCCTCCGCCGCGGACCGCAACGGCTCCGCACGGCGTGCCACCAGGACGACCGCGGCCCCGGCGCGGCCCAGCGCCTCGGCGATCGCCCAGCCGATCCCGGAACTGCCCCCGGTCACCAGGGCCCGCCGGCCGGTGAGCGAGAACAGCGCGTCCAGGTACGGGGCGGGGCTGGGCATGGGGACGGCCTCCTGATCGGACGGGTGCGACGGTCGAGGGGCCCGGCGGCCCGCCGGGCCCCTCGACGATCACACAGCGTCCGGGCCGGCACCACCCCGCAGCCGTCCCGCAGCCGTCCCGCCGCGGGGGCGCCCGGTCGGCGGGTCAGTCCACCAGCTCCAGCACCGGCCGCAGCCCTTCGGGCCGGCGGTGGACGGGAAGGGGGTCGACGGGGAAGTAGGCGCAGCCGACGGCGGTGGCGCCGCCGTCCGCGGTGCGGTCGTCGCCGACCATCAGGACGTGCGGCGGGGCCACGCCCAACTCCCGGCAGGCGAGCGTGAACAGGCGCGGGTCCGGCTTCTGGAGGGTGTGCTCGAAGGAGAGGACGCAGGCGGTGAGGTGGCGGTCGAGGCCATGGGCGCGCAGGACGGGGCGGAGGTCCCAGCCGATGTTGCTGAGGAGGCCGGTGGGGATGCCGCGGCGGTGCAGGTCCGACAGCACCTCGGCGGCGTCGGGGTAGGGCTGCCAGGCGTCCGGGGTCATGTGGCGTGCGTAGAGGACGTCGTAGAGGGAGGGGGCCGCGCCCGGCGGGTCGTAGACCTCGGGGTGGGGGAGGGGGACGTGGCGGGCCAGGCCGGTGAAGAGGGCGCGGTGGTGGCGGGCGTCGCGGTCCCGGAGTTCCCAGAGGGCGGCCAGGGCGTCGGGGACCGCGGCCGGTGCGTGCCCGCCGGGGAGGGCGCCGGCTTGCTCCAGGGCGGCGGCGAAAGAGGCGATCTCGGCGTCGGTGAGCGGGCAGGGGGCCGTGCCGGGGGCGGCGTGGAAGGTGGCGAGGGACGCCCGGAGCCAGCTCTCGGCCGGTTCGATGCGCAGCAGCGTCCCGGAGAAGTCGAAGAGGACGCCGGTGATCGCGCCGACGGCCGTGCTGCCAGGTGCGCCATGGGTGGTCGTCATGGGTCCATGGTGGCCCCTGCCCGGCCGGCGGGTCAGGCCAGTGCGTTCAGGCCGGGCCAGAACGTCACCAGGAGCGGGACGACGGGGAGCAGCATGGCGCAGGCGGTCATCCCCAGGCGGCGGCCGGGGGTGAAGCGGGCCGCCGGGGCCAGCAGCCTGTCGACGCGCTGGGGGACCTGGGCGAGCTGGGGCGGGCACGGCCCGAACACCCCGCGGTCCTCGTTGAGTTCGACCAGGGCCAGAGCTATCGTCAGCCGGCCGAAGCGGCGCGAGGCGACGTCGTCGGCGGCCATCTCGACCAGCCGGTGGACCTGGTCGCGGAACGCGGCGAAGACCGGGATCTGCGGGAAGCCGGCGGCCAGCGCCGAGGCGCAGTACAGCAGGAGGTCGTGCCGGGCCCGGAGGTGGCCCTGCTCATGAGCGATCAACGCGTCGAGCTGACGGCCCTTGAGGCGTTGCAACGCCGAGGTGGTGATGACGAGTTGGGAGGCGGGGTGGTGCCGCATCCACCAGGCGCTCGGCCGGTCGCCCTCCAGCACCACCAGGCGGCCGCCGCGCGGGTCCTCGCCGGGCAGCAGCGGTGAGCGGCGCCGCAGTTCGGCCCGGCGCCGGCGGCGGCGGGTCCGCGCCGCCCGCACCTCGCGGGTCAGCGCCACCGCCGTCCACGCGCCGCCGCCCGCCAGCAGCAGTGCCAGTACACCGGCCCACGGCCCGTAGGTGTTGAGCGCGTACGCCTCGACGACCACCCGCGGGGCGAAGCGGAACACCGGGCTGCGCACCGCGTCCCAGGCGGCGGCCGCGGTCAGCGCCATGGCGAGCAGGCAGCACAGCAGGACACCGGCCACCACGCACTGCCACACCCACAAGGCCAGCACCGGCTCACGGTCGGGCCAGTCCGAACGGGCCATCAGGCGCGGCGCCGTCGCCGCGGCCAGCACGCCGAGGATCATCAGCGTGAGGGGGACCATCATGGCGTCAGCCTATGAGCGGCCGACTGCCACTTGGTACGGTCCTGCGGCGGAAGTGACGTACACCACGCCACGGGAAGGTGTGAGGTGCGGGGCGGGGCAACGCCCGTGCGGCCGCCGGGTCTTCACAGCGCGAGGAGCATGGCGAACATGCCCAGCCCCATGGCGACCTGACAGGCCCGCAGCACGACGGGCGTGTCCGGGCGCACGGCGGCGCCGCCGACGGACGCCGGGCCCGTCGGCACCAGCCGGCTGCCGGCGATGAGCACGTAGACGGCGTAGTAGGCGAGCAGCAGTCCGGTCAGCAGCGGGATGCCGGGCGGGGCGGCGTGCGCGCCGCCGGCCGCTCCCGTCATACCCGCCATGCCCGGCATCCCCGCCATCTCGGTGGCCATCCGCCCGTCCGCCGGCATCCCCGCCATGTCCGGCATCCCGACCATGGCGAGCGCCATGTAGACCATGGCCAGCGAGTCCACCGCGTGGTGCGGATGGCGCCGCACCAGCGCCCACAGCGCCGCCGCGCCGAACACCGCGGTGAACAGCCAGGGCATCCAGGCGGGCGGCGTCACCACGGAGGCGGGCAGCGCCATCACCGCCATGCCGCACGCCATCAGCGCCTCGCCGCGGGCCGCCACCCGTTGGGCCGGCGGGCCGGTGCGGATACGGGACAGGCAGTAGCCGCCGGTCGCCGCGCACAGCAGCACCAGCAACCAGCCGACCAGCGGCGGTATGGGCATGGCGGACCTCCCGGGCCGGGGCGGAGCGGGGACGGTGAGCACCCGCAGGATGCCCGGCCGGGGCCCGGTACACGGGGAGCGCACGGGCGCACACGGGAGCGCGGGTGCCGCCCGGCCGGGCCGCGACCGCCGCCCGGTATGCCGCATCGGGGCCGGGCGGCGGTCGCAGTGCGGCTCAGTCCGCCGTCGGCCGCTCCGGGCCGCACCAGGCGGTCAGCGCCGCCCGCAGCGCGTCCTCGGTCACCGGCGCGTCGCCCGCCCAGGCGAGATAGCCGTCCGGCCGCACCAGCAGCGCCGCCGCGCCGAGGCCCTCGGCGGCGGCCGGGACGATGCCGACGCGGTCGGCCCAGCCCGCCGCGGCCGCCCGGGCATCGCCGGCGCCCGGGCCGTCCAGTCCCAGCAGCAACGGCCGTCCCGGGCGCAGCAGTTCCACCAGTCGGGTCGGCCCGTTCGCCGTCGTCAGCGGCAGGTCGTGGAGGAACGTGCCCGCGAGCCGGTGCCCGTCCGGGCCGGGGTCGTAGCGGATGCCGGTGGCGTAGATGATCTCGCTGAGGTACTTGTTGACCTCGTCCATCTCCATCAGATGGGCGAACAGCGCCCGCAGCGCGCCGACTTGGGGGCCGGGCCGCATCAGTGCCACCTGGGCGCGGGTGTTCTCCAGCACCCGCGCGGCGACCGGGTGCCGCTCGCTCTCGTAGCTGTCCAGCAGCCCCGCCGGTGCCCAGCCCCGGCACTCCGCCGCCAGCTTCCAGCCCAGGTTGAAGGCGTCCTGGAGGCCGAGGTTGGCGCCCTGCCCGCCGGCCGGGAAGTGGATGTGCGCCGCGTCGCCGGCCAGCAGCACCCGGCCCGCGCGGTACCGACTCGCCTGCCGGGCGCTGTCGGTGAAGCGGTGGGCGATGTCCACGTCGGTCAGGGTGATCCGGGTCCCGGTCACCCGCTCGATGCTCGCGGCCAGTTCCGCGGCGGTCGCCGGGCTCTCCAGGTCCTCCGGTACGTCCCATTCGGTGACGGCGATCCGCCCGTCGGGCATCCGCATGAACCAGCCCCCGTCGGTGCGCTGCCAGGTGGCCGGCAGCTCCCCGCCGTCATGGACCTCGATCGTGCCCCGTCCCATCCGGCTGACCAGCGACGGGTCGGTGCCGGGGAAGTCGATGCCGACGCCCCTGCGGACCGCGCTGCGCCCGCCGTCGCAGCCGACCAGGAAGTCCCCGCGGACCGCGGCCTCGCCGCCTGCGGTCCGCACCCGGACGGTGACCCCGTCGGCGTCCTGCGCCAGGCCGGTCACCTCGTGGCCGTAGCGGAGCACCGCGCCGAGCGCGTCGGCCCGCCCGGTGAGCAGCTCCGTGAGGATCTCGTGGGTCAGCATCAGGTTGTGCGGCTGCTCGACCGGCTCCGCGGTGTGCCGGCCGAGCAGGAACAGTCCGGCGAAGTGGCCGCGGGCGCCGCTGTCGTCGAGGTCCCGCCGGAAGTCCGCCAGTCCCGGCAGGCGCTCCTGGGCCCGGGCGAACTCCGCCAGCAGGCCGCGCCGGTCCAGGGACTCCAGCGTCCGGGAGTGCAGGCTCAGGGTGCGCAGTTCGCCCTCCCCGGGGCGGCCCTTCTCCAGGACGAGCGTCGTCACGCCGTGCAGCCGTAACTCCGCGGCCAGCGCCAGGCCGACCGGGCCGGCGCCGGCGATGACGACGTCGAAGTGCTCCCCGCCGAGCGGGTGTTCGGTAGTGGTCATGCCGCGACGCTAGCGCCTGTCCGGCGGATCGGAGCCGGTTCCGCGGGGGCCGGTCCGGCGCCGCGCGGGGTTCCGGACCGCCCCGACGGCTCCGCCGTCCCGGGCCCCGGCACGCGGCGGGGCCGGTCCGTCGCATCCACCGGTATCAGCGGCGGCGGCCGGCTCGGGTGCGACGTCGCGGGCCCCCCTTTGGTTGAGTCGGAGGACCGTGTCGCTCAATACAATCGATCGACATTGTCGAGTGACAAGGTCGCCTGTATCGTCGTCGTCAAGCGACTGCTGGTGCGAAGCGAAAGGCAGGCTCATGACTCTTGCGTCCGTCGGTGCGGCCCAGGCGATCCCCGAGCGCCCCGGGCTGCCCCTGATCGGCCACGCCCTCGACATGCTCAAGGGCGCCGACGGCCACACCGTCCTGATGAAGGAGGTCAAGGAGATGGGGCCGGTCTTCCGACTCCGCATCTTCGGGACCGAGAGCGTCATCGTCAGCGGCCTGGACCTGGTGGCGGAGCTGTCGGACGAGTCCCGGTTCCGCAAGAACGTGCCCCCGGAACTGGTCGAGATCCGCCAGTTCGCCGGGGACGGCCTGTTCACCGCCTTCCACCACGAGCCGAACTGGCGCAAGGCCCACGACATCCTGATGCCGGCCTTCTCCCTCGGCGCGATGCGCGACTACCACGGCACCATGCTCGGTGTCGCTCGCTCCCTGATCGCCAAGTGGGACGGGGCTGTTGGGGCGCGGGCGGTGGACGTGCCCGAGGACATGACCCGGCTGACGTTCGACACGATCGGGCTGTGCGGTTTCGGCTACGACTTCCAGTCGTTCCGTCGCGCGGAGCTGCATCCGTTCGTCGGGGCGATGGGCCGGGCGCTGGCGTTCGTCCAGGACAAGGCCGAGTCCGTCCCCGGCAGTGAGCTGTTCAAGCGGAAGCAGGCCGAGCAGTTCCGCGAGGACTCCGCGCTGATGACCGACCTGGTCGACGAGGTCATCCGAGAGCGCAGGAGGTCGGGCGACACGCGCACGGACGATCTGCTGGGGCGGATGCTGCACACCCCGGACCCGGTGACCGGTGCGGTCCTGGACGACGTGAACATCCGCAACCAGGTGATCACTTTCCTGATCGCCGGGCACGAGACCACCAGCGGGGCGCTGTCCTTCGCCCTGTACTTCCTGACCAAGCACCCCGAGGTGCTCGCGCGGGCGCAGGCCGAGGTGGACGCCCTGTGGGGAGACACGGACACTCCGGAGCCCGACTACGGCGACATCGGCAAGCTCACGTATGTCCGCCAGGTGCTGAGCGAGAGTCTGCGGCTGTGGCCGACCGCGCCCGGCTTCGCCGTGGAGGCCCTTGAGGACACCGTCGTCGGCGGCAGGTACGCCGTGCGCAAGGGCGAGGCGCTGACGGTCTACACCCCGGCCCTGCACCGCGACCCCGCCTGGGGGGACAACGTCGAGCTGTTCGACCCCGCGCGCTTCACGCCCGAGCAGGAGGAGAAGCGTTCGGTCCACCTGTTCAAGCCGTTCGGCAGCGGTGAACGCGCCTGCATCGGGCGGCAGTTCGCCCTGCACGAGGCCACCTTGCTGCTCGGTCTGCTGGTGCACCGCTACCGGCTGATCGACCACACCGACTACCGGCTGAAGGTCAAGCAGGCCCTCACCTTCAAGCCCGACGGGTTCACCCTGAAGCTGGCCCGGCGCACCAGCGGTGAGCGCCGTCTGCCGGTGGCCGCCGCGAGCAGCGCCCCCGCCGGCCAGGACGGTCCCGCGGCCCGCCGGGCCACGGGCACCGCCCTCACCCTGCTGCACGGCTCCAACCTGGGCACCTGCGCGGGCCTCGCCCGCGATCTGGCGGCCGACGGCGACGAGCACGGATTCACCGCGACCGTGGCCCCGCTCGACGACCAGGTCGGCCAACTGGCCGCCGCGCAGGGCCCGGTGGTGATCGTGGCCGCCTCCTACAACGGCCGGCCCACCGGCGACGCCGCCGCGTTCGTCGCCTGGCTGGAGGGGCTGGAGCCCGGCGCGCTCGACGGCCTCCGGTACGCCGTGCTCGGCGTCGGCGACCGCAACTGGGCGGCCACCTACCAGCACATCCCCACCCTCATCGACGAGCGCCTGGCGGCGGCCGGCGGCACCGCACTGCTGGAGCGCGGTGCCGCCGATGCCTCCGGTGACTTCGCGGGCGCGGTGGACCGGTGGACGGGCGACCTGTGGACCGCCCTGCTGGAGCGGTACGGCGACCCGGTGGCGCAGGCCGCGGCGGCCGCCGGGCCGGTGGAGGAGCAGGCTCTCTACACGCTCCAGGACACCGCCGAGTCGGTCATCGGCGGACTGGCGGCCCGGCACGGTGTGCAGCCGATGGAGGTGCTCGACGCGCACGAGCTCGTCGACCTGGGCCATGAACTCGGGCGCTCCAAGCGCTTGGTGAGGCTGCGGCTGCCCGAGGGTGTCACCTACCGTACCGGTGACCACCTGGCCGTGCTGCCGAGCAACCCCGACACCCTCGTGCAGCGGGTCGCCGACCGGTTCGCCCTCGACCTGGGCCGCACCGTCCGGCTCCACACGCACCGCCGCAGCCGCAACACCCTGCCTGTCGACCGGCCGTTGAGCCTGCGCCGCCTGCTGACCGACTTCGTGGAGTTGCAGGACCCCGCCACCCCCGAACAGGTCGCCGTGCTCGCCGAGCACACCGGTTGCCCGCCGGAGAAGCGCCCCCTGGCCGAACTCGCCGCTGCGTCCCCCGCGACCTTCCACGAGCAGGTGACGGCGCCCGGAACCAGCGTCCTGGACCTACTGGAGCGCTACCGCGCCTGCGAACTGCCCTTCGCGCGCTTCCTGGAGCTGCTGCCGGTCCTGCGCCCGCGCCACTACTCGATCTCCTCCTCCGCCGCGGCCTCGCCCTGCGAGGTGGACCTGATGGTGTCGCTGCTGGCCGCGCCCCATCGAAGCGGCCAGGGCACCTTCCACGGCATCGCCTCCCACCACCTCCAGACCGTGACGGCCGGCGACGTCCTCTGGGCCCGGGTACTGCCGTGCAGCGACGCCTTCCGCCTTCCCCAGGACCCGTCCGTGCCGGTGATCCTGATCAGCGCGGGCACCGGACTGGCGCCCTTCCGCGGCGCGGTCCTGGACCGGCTGCACACCGGGACGACCGGCACGCTGCTGTGCTACTTCGGCTGCGACCACCCCGACGTCGACTACCTCCACCGGGAGGAGTTCGAAGCCGCCGAAGCGGCCGGCGCCGTCAGCATGCGCCCCACCTTCATGCACCTTCCCGAGGGCGGCGCCCGCTTCGTCCAGGACCGCCTCACGCGCGAGAGCGAAGAGGTCTGGGCCGCGCTGGAGGCCGGCGGACGGATCCACGTCTGCGGCGACGGCCGCCGCATGGCCCCCGCGGTGCGGGAGGCGCTGCAGGCGATCTACCGCAAGCACACCGGCGCGTCCCACGAGGAGGCCGCCGCCTGGCTCGCCGCACTCGTCGAGTCCGGCATCTACGTCGAGGACGTCTGGGCCGGCTGACCACGGCCACCCGACTCCGTTCACGCCACGGGCGCGCCGCGCGCCCGTGGCCGTCGTATCGGCGAACGCCCCCTCCCCCTGGGGGCGTTCGCCGCGGCATCGGCTGGGGGAGGGCCGCAGGACGCAGCCCGGGCCCCCGCCGGCCGGTCAGCCCGTCGGCACCTCCACCAGGTCCAGACTCCCTCCGGCCAGGGCGATGGTCGCGGAGACCAGGGCCCGCAGGCCGACGTTGTCCGAGGACTCGTCCGGCGCGTAGAGGTACTGCAAGGTCAACCCGTCGAAGCCGGCGAGGTAGAACCGGGCGATCGTCTCCGCCGGCTGGGCGAGCTCGTATCCGGTCCGCGCCGCCGCCTCGGCCACCAGCCTCGCGGTCACCTCGCTCAGCCCGCGGTAGTAGTCCGCGTGGGCCTCGCTCAGACCGGGGGTGCGCAGGGCGAGCATGCTCAACTCGGTGAGCAGGCGGGAGCGCGTCACGTCCTCCCGGACGGTCTGCCATGAGACGCCGGCCAGCGCGATGATCGTCTCCTCGAAACCGGCATCCTGCGGCGCCGCTCGTTCGACCCGCGCGATCAGCTCGTCGGTGAGCTCCTCGATGACCGCCCGGTACAGGTCCGCCTTCGTACCGAAGGTGTAGTGGACCGTGGCCTGTGCGACGCCGAGTTCGGCGGCGATGGCGCGCGTACTGCCCGCGGCGACGCCCTCCCTGGTCATGAGCGCGATGGCCGCCTTGATCAGCTGGGGGCGGCGCTCGGCCGCGGATACGTGAGCCATGGCATCAGGATAGCGACCTAGTCGATTGAACAAGTCGGTGGCGCAGGTCGATGCTCCGCGGAGCCGACGGACACGTCGCGCCGGCGTTGTCGTCAGGGGCGGTAGCGGAGCGGATGGTCCGCCGGGATCTCCACGATGACGACCTGGTGCCCGTCCGGGTCGGCGATCCACATCTCGATCAGCCCCCACGGCTCGCGCACCGGCGGCCGCAGCACCTGCGCCCCGCGCGCGACCAGTTCCTCGTGCGCCCGTGCCGCGTCGGCGACTTGGAGCCACAACTGGAGCGTCGGCGTCGGCGCGTCCGCGGTGCGCCCGGAGACCTCCAGGAAGCCGCCGCCGAGGAAGTACACCGTGCCGCGCTCCGGCCCCGTGCCGAACTCCCGGTAGACCGCCAGGCCCAGCGTCTCGCCGTAGAACGTCCGCGACCGCTCCGGATCGGCCGGCCGCAACAGCACCCGGCTGCTCAGTACCTGCACCATGGCACGGACCCTACGCCGCGCCGCGGCGCCGGCGGCCCTGACACGGCGCTCGGGCCGGAGCGGCGGCTCCCGTCCCTGCCGCCGGCGCCCCGCCTCTTGTTAGCCTCGCTGTCAGTCACCCTGTACGTGCCCGAGAGGACCCCGCCCACCATGCCCAGCACCTCGCTGACCTTCCGCACCGCCACCGAGGCCGACATCCCCGGGCTCGTCGAGCTGGTGGAGTCGGCCTACCGCGGGGACGCCAGCCGGGCCGGGTGGACGACCGAGGCGGACCTGCTGGACGGCCAGCGGACCGACCCCGAGGGCGTCGGCGCGGCGGTGCGCCACGGCAGCGGCCGGCTGCTGGTCGCCGAGCGGGACGGTGCGTTGATCGCCTGCTGCCAGCTGGAACACCGCGGGGACCACACCTACTTCGGGATGTTCGCGGTCCGGCCCGGACTCCAGGGCGGCGGCCTGGGCCGGACGGTCCTCGCCGAGGCCGAGCGGGTCGCCACGGCCACCTGGGGCACCGGGGAGATGCGGATGACGGTGATCCGGCAGCGCGAGGAGCTGATCGCCTGGTACGAGCGGCGGGGCTACCGCCGCACCGGCGAGTTCACCCCGTTCCCCTACGGCGACGAGCGGTTCGGCATCCCGCAGCGCGCCGACCTGGAATTCGAGTTGCTGGTCAAGACGCTGGGCTGACCGCCGGGCCGGCCGCGGCGGGCTCTCACAGCCGCCCGGCCTCGATGATCCGCTGGAGGAACTGCCGGGTCCGGGCGTGCCGGGGATCGCCGAAGACCTGCCCGGGAGCCCCGCGTTCCAGGACCACGCCGTTCTCCAGGAAGCACACCTGGTCGGCGACCTCCCGGGCGAAGCCCATCTCGTGGGTGGCGATGACCATGGTCATCCCGTCCTCCTTGAGGTCCCGGACGACCCGCAGCACCTCGCCGACCAGCTCCGGGTCGAGCGCCGCGGTGATCTCGTCGAGCAGCAGCAGGCGCGGCCGCCCGGCCAGCGCCCGGGCGATCGCCACCCGTTGCTGCTGGCCGCCGCTGAGCCGGTCCGGGTACTCCCCGGCCCGGCCGTCGAGCCCGAGCCGCGCCAGCAGCGCGCGGGCGTGCTCCTCGGCCTCGGCGCGCGGCACCCCGTGGACCCGGCGCGGCGCCAGCGTGATGTTGTCCAGCACGCTCATGTGCGGGAAGAGGTTGTAGGCCTGGAAGACCACGCCGATCCGGCGGCGCACCGCGTCCGGGTCGGTCCGCGGATCGGTGATCTCCTCGCCGTCCAGGAAGATTGCCCCGTCGTCGATCTCCTCCAGGAGGTTGGCGCAGCGCAGCAGGGTGGACTTGCCGGAGCCGGACGCCCCGATCAGCACCGTCACGCTGTGCGGGGCGACCTCCAGGTCCACGTCCCGCAGGACGACGCTCCGCCCGCGCCCGTAGGTCTTGCGCACCGCCTCCATCCGCAGCACCGGCCCGTCGGCCCCGTCGGTCGTGGCCTTGCCCTGTGTGCTCATACCGTCCCTCCCTGGGCGCGCCGGCGGTCCATCCGGGCGGTGACCCAGTCCGTGAGGCGGGTCATCGGGATCGTCAGCGCCACGAAGACCAGCCCGGCCACCACGTACGGCGTGTAGTTGAAGTCCTTGCCGGCGATGATCTGGGCCGCGTAGACCGCGTCCACCGCGCCCGCGATGGACACCAGTCCGGTGTCCTTCTGCAGCGACACCAGGTCGTTCAGCAGCGGCGGCACCACCCGCCGCACCGCCTGCGGCAGCACCACGAAGCGCAGGGCCTGGCCGCTGGTGAGTCCCAGCGAGCGGGCCGCGGCCCGCTGCGAGGGGTGCACCGACTCGATACCGGCCCGGAAGACCTCCGCCACGTACGCCGCGTACGTCAGCACCAGTGCCGCCCCGCCGAGGACCACCGGGTCCGTGGTGACGCCCTGCAACCGCAGCGCCGGCACCCCGAACACCACCATCAACAGGCAGATGATCAGCGGCATCCCGCGGAAGAAGTCGGTGTAGGCGGTGGCCAGCGCCCGCAGCGGGAAGAACACCGGCCCGCGCAGCGTCCGCGCCACCGCCAGCAGCAGTCCGAGCACCAGCACCGCGGCCCCGCAGATCACCAGCAGCCGCAGGTTCAGCAGCAGCCCCTCCAGCACCTTCGGCAGCGCGATCCGCGCGTACGCGGCGCTGAAGAACGTCTCGCGGGTGCGCGGCCAGCCGGGCGAGTTGGTGATCACGGCGGCCAGCAGCGCACCGGTGACCAGCGTGCTCAGCGCGGCGACGGCGACCGCCCGCCGCGCTCTGGAGCGCCGGTACCGCTCGCGCTCGATCCGCCGTGGCGAGGGCACATAGCCGTCCTCGGCGGCGGCCCCGGCTCCCGGCGCCGGCTGCCCCGCCTTCGTCATCTTCGGTGTCTCGTACGTCACTTGAGCACCGGGACGTCTACCGCGTCGGCCAGCCACCGCTTCTCCAGCGCGGCCAGGGTGCCCTTGCGGCGCAGCGCGTCCACCGCCGCCGTGACGCAGCCGGTGATCCGGCTCTCCTTGTCCAGCACCATCCCGAACTGCTCCTTGGCCGGGCCCTGTTGGGCGAACTGGCCGACGACCACGGCGTTCTTCAGCTCCGCCGAGGTGAGGAAGAAGGCGGTCGGCAGGTCGACCAGGAGCGCGTCCACCTGGCCGTTCTTCAAGGCGGACTTGGCCAGGTCGTTCTTCTGGAAGACCGCGGCGGGCCGGCTGGGGCGGATGGTGTCGTTGATGAGGTCGAGGCTGGTGGAGCCGACCTGGGCGCCGAGCCTGACGTCCTTGAGGTCGGCGGCGCTCCTGGCGCCCGCCGCCTTGGAGCCCTTGAGCGCGACCACCGCCTGCCGCACGTCGTAGTAACCGGAGGAGAACGCCACCGCCCGCTTGCGCTGCGGGCTGATCGACACCTGGTTGAGGTCGACGTCGAAGGTCTTCGCGCCGGGCGCGAAGGCGCTGTTGAACGGTACGGTCCGCCAGCGCACCGCGTCCTTGCCGTAGCCCAGTTCCTTCGCCACGGCGTAGGCGACCGCCGACTCATAACCCTTGCCGTTGGCCGGGTCGTCGTCGCGGAACCAGGGTGCGTAGGCGGGCTTGTCGGTGCCGACGGTCAGCGTCCCCGGCGTCACGGTGGCCAGTTTGCCGGGCGTGCAACTCCGTGTCCCGGCGGCCTGCGAGCCGCCGGGGGCGGCCTCCTGCGGAGCGCAGCCGACCGCCGTGGTGAGCAGCACGGCGGCGGCGCAGACGGTGAGACGCACGGGGCGTCGGGAGGGGTACATGCCGGGAGCGTGGCAGCGCACCGGCCGGTCTGTCGAGATCAACGGGCCGAACGTTCATCTGTCGGACGCAGATTGCACCACTGTGAACTGCGGATGTCCCCAACCCGCCGTCCCGCGCGCCGGGTTCGGGCGCCCTCGCGGGAGGCTCCCGCCCGCGACGGCTGCCGGCTACGCCGTGAAGCGCACCGCGCGCCGGATCTCCGGCAGGTCGGTCACCACCCCGTCCAGCCCCAGGCCGCGTGCCAGCCGCAGCTGGTCATGGGTGTTCACCGTCCAGCCCAGCACCCGCAGCCCCGCGGTGTGTGCCCGCTCGACCAGTTCGAGGGTGAGCCGCCGGATGTCCAGCGACACCAGCTGCGCGCCCACCGCCCCGGCGCGGTCGACGATCTCGGCGCCGTAGTACTGGCCGACCAGCCCGGTGCGCACCCCGGGCAGCAGGGTGCGCACCGCGGCCAGCGCCTCGTCGTGGAACGAGATCACCTCCACCCGGTCGGCCAGATCGCGCGAGCGCACCACCTCGGCCAGCGCCCGTGCCGCCGCGACGTCCTTGATCTCCGCCTGGAGCGGCAGCCGCACCGCGTCCACGACCTCCTCGAACACCGGGATCCGGGCACCCTGCCCGGCGTCCAGCTCGCGCAGTTCGGCGAGGGTGTGCTCGGTGATCGGGCCGCTGCCGTCGGTGGTCCGGTCGACGTCCGGGTCGTGCATCACCACCAGCGCGCCGTCCTTGCTCAGGTGCAGGTCCAGTTCGATGGCGTCGACGCCCTCGCGTTCGGCCCGGGTGAAGGAGCGCAGGGTGTTCTCCGGCTCCACACCCATCATTCCGCGGTGCCCGATGGTGAGAAAGGACAAGGCTGCCTCGCTTCTGTCGGCTCGGTTGCTGTCGGCTCCGCGCACATGTCGGCCACCGGCGCACTGCTGCCCGAAATGGCCCACAGCCTAATCCGCTGACGAGCGGCAACGCCGTAGGGACAAGTGCCCTCTAGCCCGTACGAGTGCCCCCGCGCCGCGCCCTCTACGCGCCGCCGCCCGACCGCTCGCGATATCTGACGCATAGTCATGTCTTGGCTGAGGTAGGCCAGTTGACCCTGAGGCGGCCGGCGGCCTCCGTGGCTTTCGAGTACTCGTGACGCCGGTTCGCCGATCCTGTCGCCGTGCCGAGGTGTCGGGCCCGGCGGTGGGTCGCGGGTGGACGGGGCCGCCGCGCGCCCCTCTCGCCGCCGGTGCGGAGAACGGTCTCCGGGCCGACCCCGTCACCCGTTCGGCGGCATAGCGACCTCCGCACCTACCCCCTCCTATGCCGGAGAAAACGCGGTAGCCCGACCCCGGGAAGGCAGGAAGTGAGCCCGAAACCGTAACCCACAGGAAAAACAGCCGTGACCATGGGTGTCAGCAGAATATTTTTCGGCAACCCCACTTGAATGGGTGATCCTCGGCTGGTTACCGTGGTGAGACAGGACGATCTACCGCCGGAGGGCAGTCATGACGGAAATTCTTTCGCCTGTGGGTGTCCGGGACAGTCACCTGTCCCACCAGACCGTGGTCGCGCACCCCGCGTGGCCGGTGCTCAAGGGCGCCGTGGAAAGCATCCGCCCGTGGCAGTCCAAGGACGGCTCGATCGACTTGGCCGCCGAGGGCGCACCGACCGCCGCCGCCGTCCGCGAGGAGGTCGACCGCGCGATAGCCGCCATCGGCGAGCTCGCCCCCCTCCTCCCGCACGACGCCGCCTACCACGAGGCGCTCGTCGCCGACCTGCGCCGCTGGGCGGACGACGGCTTCGGCGTCCCGGACTTCCTCGACTCGCTGCTCGCCTTCCAGCCCGCCCGGCAGCGCGCCGACGGCCTCCAGCACCTCGTCGTGTTCCCCATGTACACGCAGAACGGCAACCCGGACCGCAACTTCGAGGCCGTCGTGTTGCGCATGGTCTGGCCGGAATGGCTCGCCGAGCTGGAGCGCACCCGCTACGACAACCCCCTCTTCTGCGGGATCACCTTCGAGGACTTCACCGCCGGCTACGACACCAACTCCGCGGTCCTCTTCCCCGAGACCATCGCGGTCCGCGAGGCCCCCGAGCGGTTCACCTGGGGCGGCATCTTCTGCGACCGGGAGGCCGCCCGCTTCCGCCGGGTCAGCGCGGCCGCCATGGAGATCCTCGGCGTCGAACTCCCCGCGGACATCCAGGCCATGCTCGACGACCAGCACCGCTGCGAGCAGGCCTTCGTCCTCTGGGACCTGGTCCACGACCGCACCCACAGCCACGGTGACCTGCCGTTCGACCCGTTCATGATCAAGCAGCGGCAGCCGTTCTGGATGTACGGCCTGGAGGAGCTGCGCTGCGACCTCACCGCCTTCAAGGAGGCCGTGAAGCTGGAGGCCGAGGGCTACCCGCAGGCCCGCGACGTGCAGTTCGCGGTGATCTTCGACCGGATGTTCCGCTTCCCGGTCACCGGCGAGCGGGTGCGCAATTATGACGGCCTCGGCGGCCAGCTGCTCTTCGCCTACCTGCACAAGCACGACGTCGTACGCTGGACGGACAACACACTGCACATCGACTGGGAGCGGGTGCCCAAGGTCACCAACCAGCTGTGCGGCGAGATCGAGAAGCTCTACCGCGACGGCATCGACCGACCCAAGCTGGTCCACTGGTTCGCCGCATACGACCTCGTCTCGACCTACCTCGCGCCGCACCCCGGCTCGGTCTGGGCCAAGGGTCCGGACGCCCTCGACCTGGACCAGCCGCCGCGCAAGCTCGTGGACGAGGTGCTCTCCGACGAGTTCCCGCTGAGCATGTTCTACGAGGCGCTTGCCAAGAAGCTGCGTTCGGTGATCGCCTCGACCAAGGGCATCACCGCCCAGATCGACACGCCGGCGGCGGCGTGACGCACGCGCGGAACGAGCAGGATCAGACGGTGCAGAGCATGCGGACCGACCGGGACATCCGGCGGGCGGCAGTCCAGGGGCAGGACGAGGAGGCGACGGAGATGGTTACTTCGACGGGCGGACAGGGGCCGCTGGAGGGCGCGGTCATCGCGGTGGCCGGAGCGGCCGGTCCGGCCGGCCGGGCCACCCTGCTGCGCCTGGCCGAGGCCGGCGCGGTGGTGGTCGGCTCGGACTCCAACCCCGAGCGGCTGGCGGAGGCCGTCGACGCGGCCCGCTACGCCCACGGCGGCGCCACGGTCGTCGGAGAGACGGTCGACCTCCTCGACCTCGACCAGACCCGCGAGTGGGCGGCCCGCACGGAGAAGGAGTTCGGCCGGGTCGACGGCCTGGTCCACCTCGTCGGCGGGTGGCGCGGCTGCTCGACGTTCACCGAGACCGACCTGGCGGACTGGGACACCCTCCACAAGCTGCTGATCCGCACCGTCCAGCACACCTCCCTCGCTTTCAACGACGCACTGGAACGCAGCGGCAACGGCCGCTACCTGCTGATCAGCGCGGCCGGCGCCAGCAAGCCCACCGCGGGCAACGCCGCCTACGCCGCGTCCAAGGCGGCCGCCGAGGCGTGGACCCTCGCCATGGCGGACGGTCTGCGCAAGTCGGGGGGCGAGGCCGGACCCCGTGCCGCGGCTGCCATCCTGGTCGTGAAGGCGCTCGTCAACGACCAGATGCGCGCCGAGCGACCGAACGCCAAGTTCGCGGGCTTCACCGACGTCACGGAGCTGGCCGAAGCCATCGCCGGGGCCTGGGAGCGGCCCGCCCAGGAAGTGAATGGACAGCGTCTGTGGCTGACCCCCAAGCCGTGAACCGCGCCAGGACCGACGCCCGGCAGCATCACGACCCGCAGATCCGCGGCTTCGCCAGCGACAACTACGCCGGTGCGCACCCCGAGGTGCTGGCGGCGCTCGCCCTTGCCAACGGCGGCCACCAGGTCGCCTACGGCGAGGACGAGTACACCGAGCACCTCCAGCGCATCTTCCGCAGTCACTTCGGCCAGCGCGCCCAGGCGTTCCCGGTCTTCAACGGCACCGGCGCCAACGTCGTCGCGCTCCAGGCGGTCACCGACCGCTGGGGCGCGGTGATCGCGGCCGAGTCCGCCCACATCAACGTCGACGAGTGCGGGGCACCGGAGCGGATCGGCGGCCTCAAGCTGCTCACCGTCCCCACCCCCGACGGCAAGCTCACCCCCGAGCTGATCGACCGCGAGGCGTACGGCTGGGACGACGAGCACCGCGCCATGCCGCAGGTCGTCTCGATCACCCAGAGCACCGAACTGGGCACCGTCTACACCCCGGACGAGATCCGCGCCATCTGCGAGCACGCCCATGAACGCAACATGCTCGTCCACCTCGACGGCTCCCGGATAGCCAACGCCGCCGCCACCCTCGACGTCCCGATGCGTGCCTTCACCAATGCCGTGGGCGTCGACATCCTCTCCTTCGGCGGCACCAAGAACGGCGCCGTCTTCGGCGAGGCCGTGGTGGTGCTCAACCCCGACGCCGTCCGCGCCATGAAGCACCTGCGCAAGCTCTCCATGCAGCTGGCGTCCAAGATGCGCTTCGTCTCCGTCCAGCTGGAAGCGCTCCTGGCCAAGGACCTCTGGCTGCGCAACGCCCGCCACGCCAACACCATGGCCCAGCGCCTGGCCACCGGCGTCCGCGAGGTCCCCGGCGTAGAGATCCTCTACCCGGTCCAGTCCAACGGCATCTTCGCCCGCCTCCCGCACGACGTCAGCGAGCGCCTCCAGAAGCGCTACCGCTTCTACTTCTGGGACGAGGCCGACAACGTCGTCCGGTGGATGTGCTCCTTCGACACGACGGAGCAGGACGTGGACGGCTTCCTGTCGGCCCTCCGCGAGGAGATGGGGAAGTAGCCGTCCCCTCCCGTGAGCGGGTGCGCCCAACTACCGGTGGAGCGGTACGAGTTCTGGACTGAGTGGCATCGGGGGACCACTCAGCCCAGCTTTGACGCACCGAAATCCCACCCACAACGGGAGGGGGCGGGGGGGTGGGGGGGGGGGGGTGCCGGACGTAAAGCGCAGCAGTCCGGACACCCCCAGCCCCACAGCCCCACAGCCCCGCCACCGCACCCGACAGCCCCGCGCAGCGGACAACGCCAGGCGCCGCAGGCCGCAAAAGACAGCACCCCCGCGGCGGGGAAGCCGGCAACGTGGGAAGCAGAGCCAAGCGCAGCGATACCGTTTGGCGAGGGCTGCCCACCGGCCGCCCCGTCCGTCGAGTAATTCCGAGGTGCGGTCCATGCTCCGTCCCCTGCACGTGTCCGACGAAGTGCGCGCCCTGGCGCCTGACTTCGGGTACTTCGTCGTCACGGCGCACGGCCTGACCAACGGGCCCAGCGACGAGGCCAGTTCGGCGCTGCTGGACGACGCGGCGCGGCGCCTCGCCGAGCGCCTCGACGGCCGGGGGCCGCAGGACGATCCGCACATCGCCGCCTGGCGCGCCATGTACTCCGCGTTCGGCAGCAAGCCCTCCCGTACCCGCAACTCCGCCGAGGCGCTGGCCAAGCGCGCGCTCGCCGACGGTCTGCCGCGGATCAACCGGCTGGTCGACGTCTACAACGCGATCAGCGTCGCCCACCTGATCCCCGTGGGCGGGGAGGACCTGGACCGTATCGAGGGGGAGATGCGGCTCGTCCGGGCCGGCGGCGACGAGCCGTTCCACACCGCCGCCGGCGGTGCGGAGGCCGTGGAGCACCCCGACGCGGGCGAGGTGGTCTGGCGCGACGACGTGGGCGTCACCTGCCGGCGGTGGAACTGGCGGCAGGGCGTCCGCACCCGGCTCACCGAGGAGTCGGTCAGCGCGCTGTTCCTGCTGGAGCGGCTGGCGCCGATGACGCGTGAGGCGCTGACCGCCGCGGGCACCGAACTCGCCGAGACGCTGGAGAAGGTGTGCCCGGGAGCGCGGGTGGCAGTGGGCGAGGTGTGGGCTCCGTAGGGCTGAGCCGGGACGTCGGGCGGGCGGCTACGCGCGGCCGCCCGGGGCCGGCGCGGTGCCGCCGAGGTGGGCCGGGATCCACCAGGTGTCCTCGGCGTCCCGGGGGCGTACGGGGTAGGCACGCTGGGCGGCTTCGAGGAGGTCCTGGACGCGGGACCGCAGCCGGTCGGTGATCTTCTCGGCCTGCTCGGCGGGGTCGGCCTCGACCGGCTCGCCCACCCGGATCGTTATCGGGAAGTGGTGGCGGCCCAGCTGGCGCTTGTGGCCCTTGGTCCACAGCCGCTGGGTGCCCCACAGCGCCATCGGCAGCAGCGGGACGCCGGCCTCCTGGGCCAGCCGCGCGGCGCCCGACTTGAAGTTCTTCAGGGTGAACGACTCGGAGATCGTCGCCTCGGGGAAGACCCCGATGATCTCGCCCGAACGCAGCGCGGACAGCGCGTTCTTGTAGGCGTGCGCCCCCTGTGTGCGATCCACCGGGATGTGCTTCATCGCCCGCATCAGCGGTCCCGACACCTTGTGCCGGAAGACCGATTCCTTGGCCATGAACCGCACCAGTCGCTTGGCCGGCCGGGCCGTCAGCCCGCAGAAGACGAAGTCCAGATAGCCGATGTGATTGCTCACCAGTACCGCACCGCCGCGCTGCGGGATGTGCTCGGTGCCGGCGATGTCGAACTTCAAGTCCAGCGTCTTGAAGAGCGTGCGGGCGGCGCCGATGACGGGCGGGTAGACGAGCTCGGCCATGTCCGGGGACCCCTTCTCTGTGCCTGGGGAGGGTTCTCCCGGCAGAAACCTACGCAGCCGTAACTATCCGGCTGGGGGAGATCGTGCCCGATGTCCGCCGTGGCGGCCAGCCGGGGGGCCCCTTTCCGCGGGAGATTCTCGTCACGTGGAGGAGGTGGGGCGATACGTCTCGGCCAGCTGCGGAGGGCCGGATTCCAGGGTCCTGGGGACGTTCGGCGGTCGATGCCGGGAATCTTCGGGGGCTCGGGGACGCTGCACCATGGGATGACGGAGCCGGCGGGGCTTTGAGGGTGCGCATCGCGGCGCTCGCGGCGGCGGGCGCCCTCGGCTTGTCGCACTGCCGCGGTGAAACGGGAGGACGAAGGTGCGCGAGCGGGACGGCCAGGCGCGGTTGGATGCCGCGGAGATCGGTGCGGAGCTGGGGGAGCGGGCCACCCTCGTCCAGTTCTCCAGCGCGTTCTGCCAGCCCTGTCGGGCGACCCGGCGGGTCCTCGCCGAGGTCGCCGGGATGGTCGACGGCGTGGCGCACGTCGAGATCGACGCCGAGGAGCGGCTGGCGCTGGTGCGGCGGCTGGGCGTGCAGCGGACGCCGACGGTGCTGGTGTTGGACGCGCACGGCGCGGTCCTCCGGCGCGCCGTGGGCCAGCCGCGGAAGGTCGATGTCATCGCCGCGCTGGGGGCGGTGGTCCGTGATTGATCTCCCAGATGCCGGGCGCCCCTTGACGCTCCGGGTCACGCCTCGTCAGCCTGGCGTCATGCGGCCAGGTTTCTTCCTCCTTCTCTACGGACGCGCGCACGTCGATCTGCTGCGGACCGCCAGCGCGCGCTGTCCCGGCGTGTGAGCAGCGACGACGCAACCGCCGCCGAGCGCCGTTCGGAAGCCGGCGGCTCCGCCCGGGCCCGCAGCCCACAGCAGAAGGACAACTCCATGACGGCCTCGCCCGACCTCGGCACGCCCCGCACCGCCTCCCCCGATCTGCTGCGTTCCGTCTTCCGGCAGCACGCCGCCGGCGTCGCGGTGATCACCGCGTACGGCTCCGGCCCCGTCGGCTTCACCGCCACCTCCCTGACCTCCGTCGCCGTCGATCCCCCGCTGCTCTCGTTCGGTATCGGTGTGGGCGCCTCCAGTTGGCCGGCCGTCTCCGAGGCCGAGCACATAGGGGTGCACCTTCTCGGCGAGCACCAGCAGGAGTTGGCCGCCACCTTCGCGCGCAGCGGCGCCGACCGGTTCGGGCCCGCCACCTCCTGGCGCACCGGTCCCGAGGGCGTGCCCCTGCTGGACGGCGTGCTGGCCTGGCTGGTGTGCCGGGTGGTGACCCGGGTGCCGGCCGGCGACCACCGGATCGTGCTCGCCGAGCCGGTCGTCGGCGACCCCGCGGGGCCGGGCCGCCCGCTCCTGTACCACCAGGGTCGCTTCAACGCGTTGCGGGACTGACGGGTTCCTCTCCTGGCCTGCTTCGTCGCCGTCCCCGCCGTTGGGAAGGTCACATTTCCACGGCCTTGATTCGGGGCACCAGACTGTATGTACTGGCGAGTAATATGACGGTCGGCGCGGGGTTCCGTAACCGACCGGGAGCCGCCCCGTGAGGCGCCTATGCTGCCAGCACAAGGCAGTTCTGAAGAGACGAAGCAGGTAGGAGAGCCGGCGTGAGCTTGAGGATCGTTGTCTGTGTGAAGTACGTGCCCGACGCCACCGGCGACCGGCACTTCGCCGAGGACCTGACCGTCGACCGTGACGACGTGGACGGTCTGCTCTCGGAGCTCGACGAGTACGCCGTCGAGCAGGCCCTGCAGATCAAGGAAGCCAACGACGGCGAGGCCGAGATCACGGTCCTGACCGTCGGTCCCGAGGACGCCACCGACGCGCTGCGCAAGGCACTGTCGATGGGCGCCGACAAGGCCGTCCACGTCGAGGACGACGATCTGCACGGCACCGACGCGCTCGGTACCTCGCTCGTGCTCGCCAAGGCCATCGAGAAGACCGGCTACGACGTCGTGGTCTGCGGTATGGCCTCCACCGACGGCACCATGGGCGTGCTGCCCGCGCTGCTCGCCGAGCGCCTGAACGTCCCGCAGGTGACCCAGCTCTCCCAGGTCGCGATCGCCGACGGCAAGGTCACCGGCCGCCGGGACGGGGACACCGCCAGCGAGCAGCTGGAGGCCGCGCTGCCGGCCGTCGTCTCCGTCACCGACCAGTCGGGCGAGGCGCGTTACCCCTCCTTCAAGGGCATCATGGCCGCCAAGAAGAAGCCGGTCGAGACGCTGGACCTGGAAGACCTGGACATCGAGGCGGACGAGGTCGGCCTGGAGGGTGCCTGGACCAAGGTCGAGTCGGCCGACGAGCGTCCGGCCCGCACCAAGGGCACGATCGTCACGGACGAGGGCGAGGGCGCCAAGCAGCTCGCCGAGTTCCTCGCGGGCCAGAAGTTCATCTGAGCCGCGGGCCCGGGGCCCGGCCCCGGGCCGGTACCGCCTCCGCGGCCGGGACCAGGACCGGGGTCGACTCCCGGTTCCCCGACCGCGCCTGACGGTCCGTCGGAACATTTCCGTCCTCCTCCCTTCGCCCGCACTCTTCTCGCAGGAGCAATTCCCATGGCTGAAGTCCTTGTCTACGTCGACCACGTGGACGGCGCCGTCCGCAAGCCCACCCTCGAACTGCTCACCCTGGCCCGCCGCATCGGCGAGCCGGTGGCCGTGCACCTCGGCGCCGGCGTGGACACCGCCGCCCCGGTGCTCGCCGAGCACGGTGCGGTCAAGGTCCTGACCGCCGACGCCCCGGAGTTCGCCGACTACCTCGTCGCCCCCAAGGTCGACGCGCTGCAGGCCGCCTACGACGCGGTCTCGCCGGCCGCCGTCCTGCTGCCCTCCTCCGCCGAGGGCAAGGAGATCGGCGCCCGCCTGGCCGTCCGCATCGGCTCCGGCATCATCACCGACGCCGTGGACGTCGAGGCCGGCGACGAGGGCCCGGTGGCCACCCAGTCGGTCTTCGCGGCCTCGTACACCACCAAGTCGCGGATCACCAAGGGCACCCCGGTCATCACCGTCAAGCCCAACTCCGCCGCCCCGGAGGCCGCCCCGGCCGCCGGTGCCGTCGAGCAGCTCGCGGTGACCGTCGCCGACGCCTCCAAGGGCACCAAGGTCGTCTCGCGCACCCCGCGCGAGTCGACCGGCCGCCCGGAGCTGACCGAGGCCGCGATCGTGGTCTCCGGCGGCCGCGGCGTCAACGGCGCCGAGAACTTCCCGGTCATCGAGGCGCTGGCCGACTCGCTCGGCGCGGCCGTCGGCGCCTCGCGCGCCGCGGTGGACGCCGGTTGGTACCCGCACACCAACCAGGTCGGCCAGACCGGTAAGTCGGTCTCGCCGCAGCTCTACATCGCCGCCGGCATCTCCGGTGCGATCCAGCACCGCGCGGGCATGCAGACCTCGAAGACCATCGTCGCCATCAACAAGGACGCCGAGGCGCCGATCTTCGACCTGGTCGACTACGGCGTGGTCGGCGACCTGTTCAACGTCGTCCCGGCGCTCACCGACGAGGTCACGTCCCGCAAGGGCTGACCCGGTCGGGCCGCACCGGCCCACAGGCACCGCATGGCCGAAGGCCCCGTACGCGCGCTGCGTACGGGGCCTTCGGCCATGGGGGGGCGTGCCGGTCGGCGGTCGCGCGGACTCGGCCGTTCTCAGGCGCCGGTGGTGCCGTCCAGCGCCTCGCGCAGCAGGTCCGCGTGCCCGTTGTGCCGGGCGTACTCCTCGATCATGTGGACGTACACCCAGCGCAGGTTGAGGGTGTCGCCGCGGGGGCCGGTGAAGGTCTCGTCCAGGTCGCGGCCGGCCGCCGCCGCGTCGCAGGCCGCGATCTCCGCGCGGAAGTCGGCGAAGTCCGCCTCGGCCCGGGCCGGGTCGAGGGCGTTGAAGTCGGCGTCGTTGTCGTCCTCGGTGAGGTAGGGGAGGGCGACGTCCTCGCCGGCGAACTGCACGCGGAACCACCAGCGGTCGGCGAGCGCGAGATGGCGTACCAGGCCGAGCAGGGTGAGGGAGGACGGCGGGGTGGTGGGCCGGACGAGCTGGTCGGCGGTGAGGCCGGCGCACTTGGCGAGCAGGGTCTCGCGGTGGTGCGCCAGCCAGCCCTCCAGCATCGCGCGCTCGTCCGCGGCGGCCGGCCTCTCCTGGCGTTCGATCTGGGGTGCGATCCAAGTCATGACGGGGATTGTGGTCCCGACGGGCGCCGCGCGCCACGGAGTTACGGCCGGAGCGCCTCGCGAGCCGCGGCCGGGAAGGTGTTGACCTTGCCACGGGACACCATTAGCTTCGCTGTGCGGATTGTTGGTTCCGTTACGCGGAATGCCTGGGCCGGTGACGGCACCAGGTAAGAGCACCGGGAGGGTACCGAGATGGGGCAGCAGGAGACCGTGGCGACGAGCCTCGCGGACACCGTACGCGCGGACATCAAAGCCGCGCTCGCCGCGGTGGACGCCGACCTGGCGCGGCGCTACCCGGGCGACCCCGGCACCCGCCAGCCCATCCACACCGTCTACGTCCCCGGCGACGCCTTCACCGCCGACACCCTCCGCTCCTGGGGGGACCGGGCACTGGCCATGCTCGACGAGCACGCCCCCGACGCCGCCGCGCTGGCCGCCGTCCTCGGCCTCCCCGACGACCTGGCCGGCCCGGTGTACGAGCGGGTCCGCGCCAAGCTGGAGCGCGAGCCGATCGAGGACCTGCGGATCGATTTCGAGGACGGCTACGGCCTCCGGTCCGACGCCGAGGAGGACGAAACCGCCGCCCGCGCCGCCGCGTTGGTCGCCGCCGCCTATCGGGACGGCACCGCGGCGCCCTATATGGGCATCCGCATGAAGTGCATGGAGGCGGCCGTCCGCGACCGCGGCATCCGCACCCTGGACATCTTCCTCACCGGCCTGCTGGAGGCCGGCGGGCTGCCGGACGGCCTGGTCCTCACCCTGCCCAAGGTCACCTACGCCGAGCAGGTCACCGCCATGGTGCGGCTGCTGGAGGCGTTCGAGAAGGCCCGCGGCCTCGCGCCCGGCCGGCTCGGCTTCGAGATCCAGATCGAGACCACCCAGTCCATCCTGGGCGCCGACGGCCGCGCCACCGTCGCCCGCATGATCGAGGCCGCCGAGGGCCGCGCCACCGCACTCCACTACGGCACCTTCGACTACAGCGCCTCCTGCGGCGTCAGCGCCGCCCACCAGGCCAGCGACCACCCCGCCGCCGACCACGCCAAGGCCGTCATGCAGGTCGCCGCCGCCGGCACCGGCGTCCGCCTCTCCGACGGCTCCACCAACGTGCTGCCGGTCGGCCCCACCGCCCAGGTCCACGAGGCCTGGCGGCTGCACCACGGCCTCACCCGCCGCGCCCTGGCCCGCGCCTACTACCAGGGCTGGGACATGCACCCGGGCCACCTCCCGACCCGCTACGCCGCCGTCTACGCCTTCTACCGCGAGGGCCTGGCGAAGGCCGCCGCCCGGCTCGCCGCCTACGTCGCCAAGACCGCCGGCGACGTGATGGACGAGCCCGCCACCGCCAAGGCCCTCAGCTCCTACCTCCTCCGCGGCCTCGACTGCGGCGCCGTCGACCCGACCGAGGTCGCCCGCCTCACGGGGCTGAGCCGGGGGGACCTGGAGGGGTTGGCGGGGCGGGGGGTGAAGTCGGCTTGATGCACGGCCGGTTGATGCGGGGGCATCCGGTGCACGGGCGGCAGGGTGTACGACCGCGCCCCGGCCATGCACTCTGGCGGCATGGCCGGGGCTACTGAGGTGAGACTCAGACGAGGCTGATTCCGGCCTGAGCCTTGATGGTGTCCACCGCGTCATCGGTGAGCCACCGCAGGGGGACCACGGTCCACTTGTCACGCTTGCGCATGATCACGGCCTTGCCGTCCGCGGTGGTCTCGCATCGCATGAAGCCCTGCTCCTTCAGGTCCTGAATCAGATCCTCGCCCAGCTTCATTGCCCTTCCCGGTCCCTGTCGTCAGCGTGGGAGCTGTGCACATCCCCGTTCTGAGAGACGCGGGTATCGGGATCGGTTGCCTGACCCTGATGTGCCTGCGGATCCCAGGCTTCTCCCGCGTTCTCGAAGTCCTTCTTCCCCATTTTCGCGCGCTCCTTCCAGATTGGCGCCATGTGGACACGGGGGCGGTCCCCGCATCCCTGCTGCCTCGCCACGGCCGCTACACCTTCCGGTTTCCGATCGGCAGCGACGGGCGTTCGTTGGTCGTCCGACTCGCTGAGCTGCCCTACTCGCCGTCGCTCAGCAGGTCGGAGCCTGAATCGGTGCGGACCGCGGCGGGCGACCGCGGCTGGTCCTGTGTGTCACCTCGGTCCTCTCGGTCCGCTGGAATCGGTACGGCGACCGTAGGAGCAACGGCAGGGCCAAGCCACGTTCAGACAGGGGTAGTTCGGCAGGTCAGGGAACCGAAGTGACACGCTTCGGGGTACCTAACCGGCGACCCCGAGGTGGGCCGCCATGCCCCGCATGTCCTTGGTCAGCGTCCGCTTGCGTGTCTTGAGGAGGTCGGCCATCACGTACCGCGCCATGGGCTGATGTGTCAGCCACGCCCCGGACGTGCGACGCAGTTGCATGAGTTCGTCCATGGCGTCCTGGTGGGACCCGAGCCCGACAAGGGCGCGGGCGACGTCCAGCCGGTGGCGGCCCCAGTTCGGCGCTGTCGGCCTACCGAAGTTCCGTACCGACCTCTCACTCAGGATTCCGTCATCGGCGCGCCGGAGAACGCCCCGGGCGTCCCCCACCAGTGACAGGTCCTCGACAGCCTTCAACTCCGCTGTGATCGGTCCGAAGCCGCCCCATGCGAGGGGGAAGTCGTGGTACTCCGAGGCCAGCCCGCCGGCGGCCGTTCCTGCCATCCTGCGGGCGTCCTGTGCCACATCCGGACGGTTGTTCCGCACTGCCGCGGACGCGACCCTGAGCCACAGCTCACCCCACACCGTGAGACGCGCGGGGGTCGCCTCGGACATGCGCGGTTCGATCTCCGCTGCCGTCTGCGCGGCAAGTTGCTCCGCCTCGTCGAAGCGGTCCTGCCTCAGCAACAGCCAGCACAGCCCCACGACTCCGGTCGATGCCAGCTGTGTCTGGTCGGTCTCTCGGGCCAGGCGGATGGCGTCCACCAAGGCGAAGTAAGCCATGTCGTACTGCCGGACCTGGGTCAGGTACTTGCCCGTCAGCAGGAGTGCATGACAGCGCGCGATCAGGGCCTGTTGCCGATCCTCGCCCTCGAACGCGGCCACGGCGGCCTCAGAGCTGCGGAGCAACGCGGGGAGCCGCTTCGCAACCGCCCCGTACTGATCGGCCCAGTAGAGCGCGTGCCCCTCCTGTACGCCCCTGCGGAGCGCCGACAGCTCCCCGGCCTCTCCGGGATCGGAATGCGGAGCCGAGAGCCCCACCGCGGGCATCAACGCCCGTCGCAGCTCCGCCAGATAGCGTCGGTTGGCCTCGTCCTGCGGGCCCAGAACGGACTTCGGCGCCTCGGTGGCGAACAGCGCGGACGTGTTGACACCCAGTGCGCGGGCCAGGGCGTGCAGCGTTTCCATGCTGACGTGCCCGCCCTGCTCCACTTTGCGAACGGTACTCAGGGACAGATCTGCCGCTTCGGCCAGACCCTCCTGGTTCAGACCGGCCGTCCGCCGGTACTTCCGCACGTTGTCGGCCAGCCCAGTGGACATGCCACCACCGTCCCTTTCCTCACCCAGCGTATGCCCGGCAGCGCGACCCGAATACGCGAAGAACCCTTGTCTACCGCCTACTTGGGAAACGAGCGCGGGACGAGCACGGGTCCGAGACGTGCGCGGCACAGCGAGAACGGCCGTCGGGCCCGGTGGGTGGAGGCGGGCTCAGAGTCAGTCCTCCGCCGGCCCGACCTCCCCCGACCCGCGCGGGATCAGCCGGGTCGGTGTCCCCAGCCGCTGCCGTCGCACAACCCTGCCTCTGTACATCGGTGCGGTGCAGAGGCAGGGCGGTGGGAGACGGCGAGGCCATGTGACTACCGCGTCGCGACGGAGTTGTCCGGCGAGTCCAGCCACGGGTGTTCGCCGTCGCCGTCCACCGTCAGTCCGAAGCGGGTGAAGCCGGGACGCCCCTGCTCCTCCCACCATGCGTGGGCGGCCGCCACCTCGTCCCACAGGCGGCGGGGGCCCGACTGGTAGACCTTGGCAACGGTGCGGTCATCGCGGAAGACGACGACCGCCCATGACGTGTCCGAGAGCCCGTAGAACCACACGGCGCGCCTGCCGTCCCGCTTGCGGTCGGCGACGTGGACGACGTCGGGCACCCGTAGGCCCAGGGCGAAACCCATCGGATCGAAGCTCCCGGTGCCGCAGAGTTCCGTCTCTCTCATCGTCGTGGAGGAGATCTCGGCGGCGTCCATCGCTCCTGCCGGGACATATGCGTCATGCCGGGGCCAGACGCATCGCTGCGCGCGCATCCGCATGAACGCCACGGGCCGCGTGAACGGTCCCGACGCGCTCCGGCCGTCCTCGGCGACCACAAGCCGGGCGGTGGCTTCGCCGGGTCCGTAATACGTTCCCCAGGGCACGAGGACGACCCCGCCCGGTGCGGACTGGGCGACCCACGTGAACGGCACCTTGCGCAGGCCGCACGTGGCGATGATGCGGTCGTACGGGGCCCGTTCCGCATACCCGACGAAGCCGTCCCCGTGCACCACTTCGAGGGGGAGCCCGAAGCGGTCGAGGGATTCCCGTGCCTGCCTGGCGACCGCGCCGTCCACCTCCACCGTGACGACGTCGGCGGGCCCGAGGCGATGGGCGAGAAGCGCGGCGTTCCACCCGGTGCCGGTACCGATCTCCAAGACACGCTGCCCCGGCCCGACATCAAGGTCGGACAGCATGGAGAAGACCAGACTCGGCATGGAGGACGAGGAGCTGAACGACGTGCCCGGGTCGGGGCCTTGGTGTGCGCCGTCGTCCCATTGGGTGACGAGCGGGGCATCCGAGTCGGCGTGACGCTGCCACGCTTGCGGATCCCGCACCTTGTCTACGGTGATGTGGCGGCCTGTGGCCATGTCGTGCGGCCACATCAGGTCGGGAAGGAAGGAGGACCGGGGCACGGCCTCGTAGGCTTCGGCCCAGTCTGGCGACATGGCGCCGGTTTCCAAGAGGAGGCGGCCCAGCTCCTCACGCGTGGGCCGTCCCAGCTCCTCGGCGGAACCCGTCACTTCCGGTGCGTCCCGCCGCCAGGAGGTGTCGAACCGTCCGGGTGGGGCTCGTCGGTCGGCGTCCAGGGTTGTCCGGGGTGCCCGTCCCCTTCGCCCTCGTCCTTGCCGTGTGCGCCGCCCTGGGCAAACGGGATGACCAGTCGAACGTTCACTGTTTCTCCTCCGTGAAGGGTGGTTGATCATTCATCATGGCCTCAGCCGCCCTCCTGGCGGAGTGCGACCGGCGTCAATTGCCCCGAACGTGGGGATGACGCACGGCTTCAGAGTCGGACGGTGGCTACGGGGAGCGTGAGAGACGTCAACGTTCCTCACCCGACCAAGGTGTGGGCTCCGACGGGGAACCAACGCCCGTCCTCGGGAACGGCGTTGACCTCCGTCATTCCCGGCCTGTTGCAGACCAAGGGCTATGCTCGCGCGCTCATGAGGGCCGGTGACCGTCCGCCCTCTCGGCAGAGCAGTCTGCCGCCCTGATCAGCCAGCGTATGGAGGAGCTATGAAGTGGATGAAGTCCAGTTACAGCAACCAGGATCCGGGCGGTGAATGCATTGAGTACCGTCGCGTGGCGCAGGCTGCGATCGAGGTTCGGGATTCCAAGAACCCCAGTGGCCCCCGACTGACCCTGACCCGTGAGGGCTTCGCCGGACTGGTGGCCCTCGCCAAAACTCACGGATGAGCGACGTGCCGGCGGAGAGGGGCACCGTGAACAGGAGCGATCTGAACCGCGCGACGTGGCGAAAGTCCAGTCACAGCAACCAGGATCCGGGCGGTGACTGCGTCGAGGTCGCTGACGACTTCCCGGGCGTCGTCCCCGTCCGTGACGGCAAGGATCCGTACGGCCCGGTGCTGGCCTTCCCGGCGTCGGCCTGGTCGGCGTTCGTCAGCCACGTCAAGGACGTGACAGGGCAAGGCGCTTGACCTCCGGTGTCGGCCCCTAGCTCGGGCCGGTGGAGCCCCGGCCTGCTGTCCGTGGGCCGGGGCTCTCGGCCGTTCAGTCCGCCGCCGGACCGACCTCCCCCGAACCGCGCGGGATCAGCCGGGTCGGTATCTCCAGTCGCTGCGGGGGGCCGTCGACGCCGTCGAGGCGGCGGAAGAGGAGGCCGGCGGCGGTGCGGCCGAGTTGGGCGGAGTCCTGGGCGACGACGGTGATGGCCGGGTGGACCAGATCGGCCAGTTCGAAGTCGTCGAAGCCGATCAGGGCGACCGGGCGCGGGTGCGCGCGCAGCACGCGGACCGCGGTGACGGTGACGCGGTTGTTGCCGGCGAACAGGGCGGTGACCGGCTCCGGGGCGGCCAGCATGGCCGCGGCCGCGGTCCGGACCCGGTCGGGGGCGGTGGAGCCCAGCGAGACCCAGGAGTCGTCGAGCGGCAGACCGGCCTCGGCCATCGCGGTGCGGTAGCCGCGCAGCCGTTCCTTGGCGGTGTGGATGCGCGGCTGGTCGCCGATGAAGCCGATCCGGCGGTGGCCGTGCGCGATGAGGTGGGCGACCGCGTCGCGGGCGCCGCCGAAGTTGTCGGAGAGGACCGTGTCGGTGTCGAGCCGGCCGGCCGGGCGGTCGACGAAGACGGTGGCCACGCCGGCGGCCATCTCCGGCTCCAGATAGCGATGGTCGTCGCCGGCCGGGATGACGACCAGCCCGTCCACCCGGCGGGCGCACAGCGCCAGCGCCAACTCCTGCTCCCGGACCGAGTCCTCGGCGCTGGAGCCGTTGAACAGCAGGGCGCCGTGGCTGCGCGCCACCTCCTCCACGGCGCGGCTGAGCGGGCCGTAGAAGGGGTCGGCGAGGTCTTCGAGGACCAGGCCGATGCTGGCCGTCCGGCCCTTGCGCAGGATCCGGGCGGAGTCGTTGCGGCGGAAGCCGAGCGCGGTGATGGCCTCCTGGACGCGGCGCTCGGTGTCGGGGGTGACGCCCGGTTCGCCGTTGACCACTCGGGAGACGGTCTTCAGGCCGACGCCGGCGCGCGTCGCGACGTCCTTCATCGTCGGGCGGGTGCCGTAGCGATGGGAGGTGCCGCGGGCGGTCTCGGTCACGGGTGCGGTCCTGTCTGCCGGGGGCGGGTGCGGTGCCGGGCGGGCGGGCGGCCGGGCGGGGCTGGGCCCTGTCGTCGGGCTCCCGTCTGCCGGGCGGTGCGCGGAGCGTACGCACCGGGCGCGGCCTGGCCCACCCTCGGGGCGGACGACGGGAGTTCGGCGGCGGGGCCCGGCGGAGGGGCTGCCGTGTGGCGACGAGCATAGCCCCTAGACAACGTTGTCAAATGCCGGAAGACTGGCGTTCTCACGCCGGGCCGGTACCCCGGCCCCCCGGGCCCACCAGGAGAATTCGACACCGATGCAGACGGACCTCAGCGCAGCGCTGGACATCGGCGGCACCAAGATCGCCGGCGCCCTGGTGGACGCCCACGGCGACATCGTCGTCCGGGCCGCCCGACGGACCCCCGCGGACCAGGACGGGGCCACCGTGATGCGCGCGGTGGCCGAGGTCGTCCGGGAGCTCGCCGCCGCGCCGGAGTGGGCGCGGGTGGCGGCCGTCGGCATCGGCAGCGCCGGCCCCGTGGACGCCGCGGCCGGGACCGTCAGCCCGGTCAACATCCCCGGCTGGCGCGACTTCCCGCTGGTCGCCGAAGTGCGGTCGCTGGCCGGGGAGTTGCCGGTGGTGCTGGTCGGCGACGGTGTCGCGATGACCGCCGCCGAGCACTGGCAGGGCGCCGCGCGGGGCCATGACAACGCGCTGTGCATGGTGGTCTCCACCGGGGTCGGTGGCGGTCTCGTCCTCAACGGGCAGCTGCACCCGGGCCCTTCGGGCAACGCGGGCCACATCGGCCACATCAGTGTCGACCTCGACGGTGACCTTTGCCCCTGCGGGGCGCGCGGTTGCGTGGAGCGGATCGCCAGTGGCCCCAACATCGCCCGGCGTGCGCTGGCCAACGGCTGGCGGCCGGGGCCCGACGGGGACACCAGCGCCGCCGCGGTCGCCGTCGCGGCGCGTGCCGGCGATCCGGTGGCGGTGCGCTCCTTCGAACGGGCCGGGCAGGCGCTGGCCGCCGGGATCGCCGCCACCGCCACCCTCGTCGAGATCGACATAGCGGTCATCGGCGGGGGCGTCGCGGGCGCCGGGGAGGTGCTGTTCGCGCCGTTGCGGGCCGCTCTGCGGGAGTACGCGACGCTGTCCTTCGTCTCCGAACTGGCCGTGGTCCCCGCCCAGATGGGGACGGACGCCGGGGTGGTGGGCGCCGCCGCGGCCGCCGTGCAGCAGTCCCGTCTCGACGCGTTCGCCCCGGTGCCGTAGACGCTGTGGCCACGCCCGCTCCCGGCTGCCGGAAGGGCGGTGGACGGGAGCGCGGTGACCGGTCCAGGGGGCGCGGCGGCACCCCGTCGACCCGTAGTCTGGTCCCGACGCCCGAGGGCCGTGGAGTATGCGCCGGCGACGGGGCGTACGGACCGTGGTGGGGCACGAGGACGCGGAGCGAGGGGATCGCACGGTGACATCGGGGGAGTACGAGCAGCGCGGGGCGTACGGGGCCGGTGCGGCGGGCGGTGCGCAGGGCCCCGGGCCGGCGGGCGGCGTGCCGGGCGGCGGGGTGCCGCGGTCGGCGGCCCGCAGCGGTCCGCAGCACGGCACCGACGACGATCTGACCGGGCGGGTGATCGGCGGGCGCTACCGCGTCACCGGCCGGATCGGCCGCGGCGGCATGGGCGTGGTCTGCCGGGCCGAGGACCAGGTCCTGGGCCGCGAGGTCGCGCTCAAGGTCCTGCGGGCCTATACGGACGCCTCCGCTCCGGAACTCGCCGACCTACGGACCCGGATGCAACGCGAGGCCCGGGCCGCCGCCCGGATCCGGCACTCCGGGGTGGTGACCGTCCACGACGTCATCGAGGAGGCCGGTCGCCCGGTCATCGTCATGGAGCTGGTGGACGGGCCGTCGCTGGACGACGCCATCGGCCGGTACGGTCCGGTGGCGCCCCGGGAGGTCGCCCGGATCGGCGCCGCGGTGATGGACGCGCTGGACGCCGCCCACCGGTCCGGTGTGCTGCACCGCGACGTCAAGCCCGGCAACGTCCTACTGGAAGGGTGGGGGCGCCCCGGCGGCTCCGGCGGCCGGGCGGTGCTCACCGACTTCGGCATCGCCAGCATCGAGGCCCCCGGCGACGGCGCCACCACCAACCTCACCCGCAGCGGCGAACTGGTCGGCTCGCTCGACTACTTGCCGCCCGAGCGGGCCCAGGGCCTGGGCCCCACCCCCGCCTCCGACATCTGGTCGCTGGGCATGACGCTGTACGCGGCGGTCGAGGGCGGCGGTGCGCCGTTCCGCCGTACGTCGGTGTTCTCGACGCTGACCGCGATCGTCACCGAACCGCTGCCCGAACCGCGGCGCGCCGGACCGCTCTCGCCCGTCCTGCACGCCCTGATGGCCAAGAACCCGGCCGACCGCCCGTCCGCCGGGCAGGCCCGCGAGATGCTCCGGGCGGTGGCCCAGGGCCGCGACCCGGGTGTGACGCTGCCGCCCGTCCCGCAGCCCGGCGCGCCCTACGCGCCCACCACCACCGACGCGACGGCGGGCGCCGGGCCGCTGCCCGGTCCCGCGGGCGCCGGGCCGGCGCCGGCCGGCTGGCTCGGCGGACCGGGCGCCCAGGGCGGCCCCGTCGCACCGCCGCCCGGCCGGTACGTGCCGCCCGCACACCCCGCCGCCGGCCCGCCGCCGAGGGCGGCCGGTGCCGGGCCCGGTGTCACCGGCCCGCACCCGTATCCGACACCTCGCGGCGGCGACACCTCGCACCTGCCGGTCCCGCGGGACCGCCGGACGCTGCTGGCCGTCGCGGCCGCCGTGGGGGTGCTGGCCCTCGCCGGCGGGATCGTCTACGCGTTCGTCGGCGGCTCCGGGACGCAGGACAGCGCCGGCGGGCGGCAGTCGGCGCCGCCGGCCGCCTCGCCGTCCGCGGGCGGGCCGAGCGCGAGCGCCGGCAAGCCCAATGCCGGCAGCAGCCCGGCCCCCGGCGGGTCCGGGTCCCCGGCCGGCGGCGCCGGTGGGGGGACGGGGCCGACCCACGGACCGACCGACGGGCCGTCCTGCGCGGGCATCGGCGGCGGCAAGGCCAACTGCGAGGTGTGGCGCACCGCGACGTCGTACAACCCCGCCTTCCAGGAGATCGGCCACCTCAACGCGGGCACCAACTACTTCTACTGCCAGGCGAAGTTGGGCCACCGCGAGACGTTCGGGAAGTGGACCAACGTCTGGTGGGCCAAGACCGACGACGACAGCGGCAACGCGGGCGCCTACATCAGCGTGGTGTACCTGACCGGCGGGGCGAACGACCAGCCGGTCCCCGGGCTGCGGGTCTGCTGAGTCGCGCGCTCCGGGCGCATGTCCCCTCGGCCGTGGCACCCATGAGACTCCGGCATATACGACGTACCGCCCGCCGCCGGTCGGCCGGACGCCGTGCGCGGTGGGGGTTTCGGTGCTGGAGGGGCGGGGGAGCGCTTGTTAGCCGGGGCAACGCGGCGGGGGAGGCGAACCGGCGTCCCCCGTGCGGTGTGTTCCTCAAGCGGTGTTCCCGGTGCTGCGCGCGGCCCGTGGTCCCGAGCGTTTCCGTGGCAGGGTGTTGCGGGCAACTCACCTGGGTCTAGGGAAGAGGGGAAACCGTGATCGTCTGGCTGAACGGCACGTTCGGTGCGGGCAAGACCAGTGCGGCGCATGAACTGCTCGACCTGCTTCCCGGAAGCACGCTCTACGACCCGGAACTCCTCGGCGGCGGGCTGCGGTCGATGCTGCCGGCCAAGCGGTTCGAGGAGATCGACGACTACCAGGACCTGCCGTCCTGGCGCCGCCTGGTCGTGGACACCGCCGCCGCCCTGCTCACCGAGGTGCCGGGCCCGCTGGTCACGCCGATGACGCTGCTGCGCCAGGAGTACCGCGACGAGATCTTCGGCTCGCTCGCCGCTCGCCGAATACCCGTCCAACACGTCCTTCTCCATGCGGAGGAAACGATCCTGCGCGAGCGGATAGCGCATCGCGAGGAAGCCCCCGGCGACCCCGAGGTCAACGCCTCCGTGCGCCGCTGGTGCCTGGAGCACCTGGGCCCCTACGCGCAGTCCCTGGGCTGGCTCAAGAGCGACGCGCACGTCGTGGACACCACGGAGCTGACGCCGCGGCAGACCGCCGAGCGGGTCGCCGAGGCCGTCCGTACCGGCGCCGGCGCCTGCGAGATCGTGCAGACCCCCGAGCCCACCGCGGAGACCCTCGCCGCCGGGGTGCTGCTCTTCGACGACCAGGACCGCGTGCTCCTGGTCGATCCGACGTACAAGCCCGGCTGGGAGTTCCCCGGCGGCATCGTGGAACCGGGCGAGGCACCCGCCCACGCCGCCGTACGCGAGGTCGCCGAGGAGCTGGGCCTCCAACTCCCGCGCGCCCCACGCCTCTTGGTCCTGGACTGGGAAGCCCCCAAGCCCCCCGGCTTCGGCGGCCTGCGCCTCCTCTTCGACGGCGGCACGCTCACCGGCGACCGCATCCGCGAACTCCTGCTCCCCGGCCCCGAACTCCGCGCCTGGCGCTTCGTCACGGAAGCGGAGGCGGAGACGATGCTGCCGCCTGTCCGCTGGAACCGCCTGCGGTGGGCGCTTCGCGCCCGGGAGCGGGGGTGTCCTTTGCATCTGGAGGCCGGCGTTCCCGTGGGGTGAGCCCCACGTTGTCGGGTTTCCCACCGCGGGGGGTGCTGTTTTTCGCGCCTGCGGCGCGTTGGCGTTGTCCGCTGCGCGGGGCGGTGCCGCTGCGCGGGGCGGGTCCGCTGCGCGGGGCGTTTCGGCCGCGGTGCCGGGTCTGCGGGGCAGGGGTGTGCCGGACTGCTTCGCTTTACGTCCGGCACACCCCTGCCCCGCAGACCCGTCCCCTCCCGTGTGTGGTGGGGAATTCAGGTGGGTGGGGGCAACTCCCGGTGGGCTGCTGCTGGTTGTGTGTTGCGTGGTGACCGTCAGTGGCCCACTCGGCTTGGCTGGCGACTCGGGGTTTTCCCTCCCACAACGGGAGGGGGCGGGCCTGCGGGGGTGGTGTGTCGGACGTAAAGCGAAGCAGTCCGACACACCACCCCCGCAGGCCCGTCACCGCACCCGAAAGCCCCGCGCAGCGGACCGGCAACGCCCCGCGCAGCGGACTCGCCCCGCGCAGCGGACAAGTCAGCCCGCGCCGCAGGCGCAAAAGACAGCCCCCACGGCGGGAGGCCAACAATGGGGCTCAGCCCCGACCGTCGGCAAAGCTCCGCAGGAAAATGGCCTCGGCGAGCGAGAGGCGCTCCAGTTCCCGGGGGCACACGCTCTCGTTGACGGCGTGGATCTGGGCCTCCGGCTCGCTGAGGCCGATCAGCAGGATCTCCGTCTCGGGGTAGAGGCCGGCGAGGGTGTTGCAGAGGGGGATGGAGCCGCCCATGCCGGAGATCTGCATCTCCTGGCCGTCGTACGCCTCGCGCAGCGCCGCCGCCATCGAGGTGTAGGCGGGGCTGTCGGTGTCGGCGCGGAACGGCTGGCCCTGGCCGACCTGTTCGGCGGTGACCCGGGCGCCCCACGGGGCGGCGCCCTCCAGGTGGGCGGCGAGCAGCTTGGTGGCCTCCGCGGCGTCGGTGCCCGGCGGGACCCGCAGGCTCACCAGGGCGCGGGCCGAGGCGTGGACGGAGGGGGTGGCGCCGACCACCGGCGGGCAGTCGATGCCCAGGACGGTGACGGCCGGGCGGGCCCAGAGCCGGTCGGCGACCGTGCCGGAGCCGATCAGCTCGACGCCGTCGAGGACCTTGGCGTCGCTGCGGAAGTCCTCCTCGGGGTAGGACAGGCCCTCCCAGGAGGCGTCCGCGGCCAGGCCGCGCACGGTCGTCGAGCCGTCCTCGGCGCGCAGCGAGTCCAGCACGCGGATCAGCGCGGCCAGCGCGTCCGGGGCGGCGCCGCCGAACTGGCCGGAGTGCAGATTGCCCTCCAGGGTGTCCACCTGGACCTGCACCATCGTCATGCCGCGCAGCGTCGCGGTCACCGTGGGCAGTCCGGCGCGGAAGTTGCCGGCGTCGCCGATGACGATGGCGTCGGCGGTCAGCAGCTCGGGGTGGGCCTCGGCGTACCGCTCCAGGCCGCCGGTGCCCTGCTCCTCCGAACCCTCCACGATCACCTTGACGTTGACCGGGACGCCGCCGTGCTCCTTCAGCGCCCGCAGCGCGGTCAGGTGCATGATCACGCCGCCCTTGCAGTCCGCGGCGCCGCGGCCGTACCAGCGGCCGTCGCGCTCGGTCAGCTCGAACGGCGGGGAGACCCAGGCCGCCTCGTCCAGCGGGGGCTGGACGTCGTAGTGCGCGTAGAGCAGGACGGTCGGCGCGCCCTCGGGGCCGGGGAGGTGGCCGTAGACGGACTGGGTGCCGTCCGGGGTGTCCAGCAGCGCCACGTCCTCGAAGCCCTCGGCCCGCAGCGCGTCCGCGACCCAGCGGGCCGCGCCCTCGCTCTCGCTCTTGGGGAACTGCGCGAAGTCCGCGACGGACTTGAAGGCCACCAGCTCGGCGAGTTCGGTCCGGGCACGCGGCTGCAGCGCGGCGACGGTCTGGGCGAGCGGGCTGTCAGACATGGAACGCTCCTTGTGGGCGCGGCGTTGGGTACACGGGGGCTCGTCCGGCGGGGTGGGCCGGGCGGGCCGGACGTGTGGTGTGCGTGCCTCGATCTTCCCACAGGCGCTTCGGCCGGAGGCGGCCCGTAGGATGCGGGCGGTAGGCGCAGCCAGGCATCGGACGGGAGCGGAAGCACAGGTGAGCAGCGAGCAGGCGGCCGAGGGCAACCAGCAGGTATGGGACGTCGTGGTGGTGGGCGCGGGGCCCGCGGGTGCCTCGGCGGCGCATGCCGCGGCGTGTACGGGACGCCGGGTGCTGCTCCTGGAGAAGGCCGAACTCCCCCGTTACAAGACCTGCGGTGGCGGCATCATCGGCCCGTCCCGGGACTCCCTGCCGCCCGGCTTCGAGCTGCCGCTGCGGGATCGGGTGCACGCGGTGACGTTCTCGCTCAACGGCAGGCTGAACCGCACCCGGCGTTCCAAGAACACGCTCTTCGGGCTGGTCGACCGCCCCGAGTTCGACGCCGCGCTGGTGGAGTCCGCCAAGGACGCCGGTGCGCGGGTCCGGACCGGCGTCACCGTCTCGCGGGTCGAGCAGCACGGCGCCAACGTCCCGGACCGGCGGACCGTCGCGGTGGTGCTCGGCGACGGCGAGGTGGTGCTGACCCGGGCCGTGGTCGGCGCGGACGGCAGCGCCAGCCGGATAGGGGCGCACGTCGGCGTCAAGGTCGACCAGGTCGACCTGGGGCTGGAGGCCGAGATTCCGGTGCCGGAGACGGTGGCCGAGGACTGGGCGGGCCGGGTGCTCCTGGACTGGGGCCCGATCCCCGGCAGTTACGGCTGGGTCTTCCCCAAGGGCGACACCCTCACGGTCGGGGTGATCTCCGCCCGCGGCGAGGGCGCGGCCACCAAGCGCTACCTGGAGGACTTCATAGGGCGGCTGGGTCTGGCCGGCTTCGAGCCGAAGATCTCCTCCGGGCACCTGACCCGCTGCCGCGCCGACGACTCCCCGCTCTCCCGGGGCCGGGTGCTGGTCTGCGGCGACGCGGCCGGTCTGCTGGAGCCGTGGACGCGCGAGGGCATCTCGTTCGCGCTGCGCTCCGGGCGGCTGGCGGGTGAGTGGGCGGTGCGGATCGCCGAGGCGCACGACGCGGTCGACGCCCGCCGCCAGGCGCTGAACTACGCCTTCGCCATCAAGGCCGGGCTGGGCGTGGAGATGGCGGTCGGGCGCCGGCTGCTGGCGTTCTTCGCGCGCCGCCCGGGGATGGTCCACGCCGCGATCACCGGATTCCGGCCCGCGTGGCGGGCGTTCACGAAGATCACCCGCGGCACCACCACGCTCGCCGAGCTGGTCCGCACGCATCCGATGGCCCGGCGCGTGCTGGACACCTTCGACCGGGCGGAGACGACGGAGGCCACCGCGCCCGCCGCCCGGCCGGGCGAGGTCGACGACCCGGAGCCGGCGCCCGAACGGCGGTGACGAGCCAGGCGGCGCCGCGCAGCCGTACGGCGCCGCCGTCCTCGTGGCGGCGCAGCGCCTGCGTGAGCGCCGCCCGGGCGCGGCCCTGGGCCTCGGGCGTCGCCTGCTGGAGGAGGTGGCGGGCCGGACCGGACCCGAGCAGGAAGCCGGCGGCGTCCTCGGCGTCCCGGCCCCAGACCCCGTACGCCGTCGCGGCCGTCACCGTGACCTCCGTGAATCCGGCGGCGGTCAGGACGTGCCGCATGCGGTCCGGGTCGGCCGGCGAGAACATCCCCGGGGCGCCGGCCTCGCGCTCACCCGGTCCGCGGCCACCGAGCGCATCCGCGAGGCGCTCCAGTCCGGGGCGCCCGGCTTCGACGCGATGCAAGGGGCGGTCGCGGACTGCCTGGACGCAGAGCGGCGGCTCGGACGGCTCGCGGAGGGAGCCGACACCACCGCGATCGCGCTGGCCCTCGTCGGCACCGTCCACCATCTGCTGATGACCGGCTGGGCGGGCGGCCCCGACCCCCGCGCGCAGGCGGAGCGACTGGTGGCGATGCTTGTGGGGGGTGTTGGTCCGGCCTGATGGCCGGGGTGTCGGTCCGGCTCGCCAATGGGGGCCGTCGGTCCGGGCTGCCTGGTGGGGCCTGTCGGGGCCCGTCGGTCCGGGCTGACGGTCAGGGCTCGTGGGCCCGTTCTGGCCGTTGGGGCCCGTTCGCTGCGCATCGGCCATGCCCCGTCATCAGCCCGTCGGATCCGGGGAGTTGCCGGCAGCGGACGGCGATCCGGTCGGCAGCGGTCCGGAACCGTCCGGTCCTCCCTCAGCTCTTGCCGTGCTCCTCAGACGCCACCGAGCTCCTTCCACAGCTCCGGCACGGACGCGTCGCCGGAGACCGTCAGCCCGTCCCAGGAGCGGCGGTTCCACAGGGTCAGGTACAGCTCCTCGGCCCGGCCCTCGATCGTGCAGTCCACCGCTGCCGCCGCCTCGTCTCCCGCGGGCGTCCGCACCGTACGCGGCGAGGCGTCGGGCGTGAGGTGCACCGTCCATGCGGCGTCGGGGGTGTCGGTGGCGCGCAGGTGCAGCGTGCGGGGCGCGTCGGGGCGCAGCCGGCTTTTGTCGCGGGCGTGAAAGCCCGTCAGGAGCTCGTCGACGCCGTCGGCCGCGAACCGCGCCGGCAGCGGCGTGAGCGGAACACCGGCCGCCAGCTGGGCGTCGGCGCGGTGTACCGACGTCTCATGGGCCTGGCGGCGCGCCCAGAAGGCGAGCGGGGACGGCGCGGGGAGGAACGTCCACGTCTGGAGGTCCGACGGTGCGCTGTGGAGGGCCAGTACGAGGTGGTGGTGGCCTTCGCGCAGCCAGGACACCAGCTCGTCGTCGGCGAGCTCCGGGGCCTCGGGGATGCGGACCGGCTTCTCCTGGGGGTCGGTCACGAATTCCGTCGCCCAGCGGTGGACCTGCCCCATGTGCCGCACCAGATCCCGCATGCGCCAGTCAGGGCAGGCCGGGACCGGGGCGTCGGGGCCGGCTTCGTCGGCGGCATCCGCGAGCAGCCCACCGTCCAGGCGCAGGGTTTCGACGAACTCAGTGATCTCCATGCGTCCGAGTGTGCCAGCCGCCACTGACAGCGGAAGGCTCCGGGGGCACCGTGGCCGCCCCCGCGCCCGGTGCCGACGCATCCCGCCCACACGCCCTGACCAGCAGCGGATGCCGCGCCGGTCCTCCACCGGGCAGATGCGCAGGGGCATGTGAGGACCCGTCAACTCATCGTGGACGGCAGGCGGCGCCGGCCCCTCAGCTTCGATGCGCCCCGCGCGTCAGATATGCGATCAGTGCCGCCACCGCAGCCAGCAGCGCGACCGTGGTCAGTGCGACCGGCAGGCCCCACGATTCGGCGAGGAGGCCGATGGCGGGCGGGCCCAGCAGCATGCCGCCGTAGCCGACCGTGGAGGCCACCGCGACCCCGTCCGGGCCGCCGGCCGACCCGGCCCGCGCGATGGCGATCGGGAAGATGTTGGCCAGCCCCAGACCGGCGACCGCGAACCCGGCGCAGGCGCCCCACGCGGTCGGCGCGAGCGCCCCCAGCAGCAGCCCCGCGGCCGCCGTGCCGCCGCCCGCCACCAGGGCCCGCACCGGTCCGAAGCGTTCGATGAGCGCGGTCCCGGAGAGCCGTCCGACGGTCATCGTCAGTGCGAAGACCGCGTAGCCGGCGGCCGCGAGACCCGGCGAGGCGGCCAGGTCCTGGGAGAGATGCAGGGCGCCCCAGTCGGCCAGTGCGCCCTCGCCGTACGCCGTGCACAGCGCGATCACGCCGAAGACGAGCACCAGTCGGCGGGTCCGGCCGGCTCCGCCGGGCCGCTCCGGCCGCCGCCGTCCCGGCTCCGCCGCCCCGGTCTCCTCCGGGGGCGGCCCGGCCGTCCCCTCCCGCGGGCGCTCCCGCAGCAACACGGTGCCCGCGCCGGCCGCCACCAGCAGTCCGCAGATCGCCAGCCCCAGCAGGTGCACGGCGGGGGAGAGGTGCCCCGCGACCAGTCCGCCGAGCCCGGCGCCGATCATCCCGCCCAGGCTGAAGGCGGCGTGGAAGCTCGACATCACCGGGCGGCGCAGGGCCGTGATCAGCTCGACGGCGGCGCTGTTCATGGCGACGTTGAGGGAGCCGTACGCGGCGCCGAAGACCAGCAGCACCAGGCCCAGTGCGGTGGCCGAACGGGCCATCGGGGGCAGCAGGATGCTCAGCGCGAGCGCGACGCCGGAGGCGACGGTCACGGCGTGGCTGCCGAAGCGCCGGCACAGCCGCCCGGTGAGCATCATGAACGCCACCGCCCCGACCGAGACACCGAGGAGCGCCAGCCCCAGGGTGCCCGCGCCGGCGCCGGTCTGCGCCTTGATCGCGGGGATCCGGACGACCCAGCCGGCGAAGAGGAAGCCGTCCATGGCGAAGAACGCGGTGATCGCGGTGCGCCGGCGGGTCAGGGGGCGGCCGGTCGCGGCCGAAGCGGCGTCCGTCGTTGCGCTATGCGCCCCCATCAAGGGATTTGAGGGTTCAGAAGAGACATGGGTCCGATTACGGGTCAAGGCCGTCCGTATTTTGTTTAGCGTCGGCACAAAGCCAGAATAGAGGTGTGACCCAGACTCGGACAACCAGGCTGGAGCGGGGCCGCAGCGCCCTCGGACCCGCACTGGAGCTCGTACACACCGGACGCGCGCCCACCCGTGCCGTGCTGACCTCCGAACTCGGCGTGACCCGGGCGACCGCGGGGGCGGTTGCCGCCGAGCTCGAAGCGCTCGGCCTGATCACCGTCGACTCCCGTCCGCACGCCTCCGCGGGCTCCCAGGGGCGCCCCTCGCACCGGTTGTCCCTCAACGAGAACGGCCCGGTCGTGCTCGCCGCGCAGATCCACGCCGACGGCTACCGCGCCGCCCTGGTCGGCCTCGGCGGCCGGATCGTCGCCACCACGCCCAGCTGCGGCATCATCCCCGCGGACCCCGCGCAGGTCCTCGCCGAAGTGGTCGAGGCCGGTGCCGCCCTGCTCCGCGAGACCGGGCGGCGGTGCCTGGGCGCGGGCCTCGCGGTGCCCTCCGCGGTCGCCGAACCGGACGGCGAGGCCCTCAACCCCCTGCACCTCGCCTGGCCTTCGGGCGCCCCGGTACGCGAACTCTTCCTGCGCGCACTGGCCGACGCGGGCATCCCCGGCGTCACCGAGAAGATCGGCTTCACCGGCAACGACGTCAACCTCGTCGCTCTCGCCGAGCACCGGCACGGCGCCGGCCGCGGCGCCCGCCACCTGCTGTGCGTGGCCTCCGGCCACCGGGGCGTCGGTGGCGCGCTGGTCCTCGACGGCCGCCTGCACAGCGGCAGTTCGGGCCTCGCCCTGGAGGTCGGCCACCTCACCGTCAAGCCCGAGGGCGCCCCCTGCCACTGCGGCAGCCGCGGCTGCCTGGACGTCGAGGCCGACCCGCTCGCCTTCCTCGTCGCCGCCGGCCGCGAACCGGGCCCGGAGGTCTCCCTCCTCCACCAGGCCGACGAACTGCTCCGCACCGAGTACGCCGACCCCGGCGTCCGCACCGCCGCCGACCTCCTCATCGACCGCCTCGGCCTGGGCCTCGCCGGACTGGTCAACATCCTCAACCCGGACCGCATCATCCTCGGCGGCCTCCACCGAGCCCTCCTGGAGGCCGACCCCGAGCGCCTACGGGCCGTCGTCGCCGACCGCAGCCTGTGGGGACGCAGCGGCGGGGTCCCCATCCTGCCGTGCACTCTGGACCACAACAGCCTGGTGGGAGCGGCGGAGTTGGCCTGGCAGCCGGTGCTGGACGATCCGTTGATCGTCTGACGTCCCGCGGTGCCGGCTCCCGGAAGCGAGTGATTCGGGTGCGCTCGCGCCCTGGCGTGCCCGCCCTGCCGCCGCCTCCGGACCGGGAACACCACCGGTCCAAGCCACCCGCCCCGTACCGGCTGGGCTGGACGGGCGAAAGGGCCGCGCCGATACTGCGCACGCGTCGTTGGCCGGACATGACCACACGTAGGACCCTCACGGCCCTCGGGGCGGGACTGGCGAACGCCGGTCCCGCGTCGGCGGGTGGTGTCATCGCCGTCCTGTCGCCATCGATGGACAACACCTGCGCAGAGCTGGGCAAGGCGATGCGGCACACCGCTGGGACGACACACGGCAGCGGCACCGCCGACGGCCTCCTCACCGCGCTGCTGATCGACTCGCCGCTCAACCACTGCGGCGGAGCGGACATCCCACTACCCGCGGAAAAACAACAGGCGTTCACGGGCATCGCCATGCCACTGCGTGGCGGCAAGAACGTTTGAGCGGCGCTTGGCTTCTGTCCGCCGCGCGGGCTTGCCGGGTGCGATGCCGGTCCGCTGCGCGGGGCTGTTGGGTGCGACCGCGAACCGCAGCCCCGGAGTGCCGAAAGGGACACGTTCACGAGAAGGGCAGCGACAGAGGGACGACTCAGGAGGCGGACGGCTCGATCTCCCCCGCAAAGACGATGACCTGGTCGATGAGGCTCCGCCGCAGATGGACGACGTCCGTTCCCGCCAGGCGGGGGCCTCCGTCCGGCGTGGTGAAGACCCACTGGTACCGGGCCCACTCGTGAGGCATGTCCACCGCTGAGCAGCGCACCATCGTGCCGGTCCCCGCCGGGTGGCGCCGGATGTCCAGCACGAACCGCTCGACCGCCGCGATTCCTTCGCTGCGACCCAACGGCCCCCAGAAGACCACGTCTGAGGTCAGGGCCTGGGAGAGCAGGGTAGTCACATAGCTGTCGTCCGAGGCGTTGAACGCGGAGATGAACGTGTCGATCGCGGAGCGTGCCGTCTCTTCCTGCATGCCCCAGTAATACCAGCCGTTGCGCGTGCGCTCGTCCCGCGAACTGCCTTCCGATCGCGGTGGACCATGTGCGGCCCCTCGCGTCGGGAGGGGTCGACATGGACCGGAACGTTCAGGTGTTGTGCCGTGGGAGTCATCGGTTGAAGACCGGGGCGGAGTTCGGGGCCGCTACTTGGCGACTGGTCCACCAGGCGACTCCGGAACCGCTCATCGCTGTGACGAGCGTGATGAGCCGTGAGGGAATGCGCTGGATGGTCAAGTGCGCTACTCCGCGGTGGAGTTCGAGCCATGGGCTGTTTGGTCGGGGCTTGTTGTTCGTTGCCATGCAGCCATGTCGTCAGCTCCATCATGGCGCCTGTCAGGGCTCACGCGGGGGCTCGCAAATCGCAAGGGGGGCTCATTCCCCCGCCATTAGAAGTGCCCTCGTGCCGCGTGGACCCCGCCCCCTTGCGGCGTCCCCGGGGGCAGGCGCAGCCGAGCGCAAGCGTCACGCGGGAGGCGCAGCCAGACGCAAGCTGAACGCCCGCGCCGCATTGTCGTGCAGCATTCGTCCCACCTGCTCGGTTCCCACGGCGAGTTCGAGGCGGGGGCGGAGCCTGCGGAGCAGGTACGGCATGCCGGGGCCGCCGTTCACCGCGCGGGCGGTGGCCGTCGTGGTGTCGCCGCCGAGCAGGATCCGGTCGGCGAACCCCGCGTCGCAGAGGGCCGCCACCGCGTCCGGGAGGCGCCAGTCCGTGGCGTGGTGGGCGCGCGACGGTCCGTCGAAGGCGAGGTAGGCGCCGGCCTCGGCGGCCATCCGGTGCACCGCCGGATCGGGCGAGCGGTTGAGATGGCCGAGGATCACCCGGTCCGGTGGAACCCCCAACTCGCCGCAGAGCAGGTCGAGGACGTCCAGTGCCCCGGTGCCGAGCTCCAGGTGGACGCCGAGGGGCGCGCCGGTGGCCCGGTGGGCCTCGGCGGCGGCCGTCATGGTGCGTCGGGCGTGGCGGTCCAGCCCGTGGAAGCCGCCGGCGACCTTGATCATGCCGGCCCGGGGCGGTGGTTCGGGGGAGTCCGCGGCGTTCCCGGTACGGGGGCCCGCGCTGCCGATGCCCTCGGTCAGTTCGGCGACGAACAGTGCGGCCGGGTCTGCCGGGAGGCCGGCCAGGACCCCGGGGGCGTAGTGCACCTCCTGCTGGAGCCCGGTCGCGGCGACGATCGTGACGCCCGACTCGCGGGACAGCCGCGGCAGTTCGGCGGCGTGCCGGCCCATGCCGTACGGCGTCCACTGGACGACCGCCGCCCCGCCGGCGGCCCGGAACGCCCGCAGTTCGGCGGCGGCCGCGTCGGCGTCGGTGAGTTCCTGGCCCGGTAGCCGGGGGCTGGTGAGGAACAGGTGGTCGTGTGCGTCGCAGGCGCCGAGTCGGTCGGGGGCGATGTCGCCGAGGACGGTACGGATGGTGGCGCCGGCGGGGGGCTCCTCCGGGGCGGCGGCGGGCGCCCGTACGGGGGCCGGGTTCACCGCGGTCGTCCGGTGGTGTCGAGCAGGTCGGCGCCCGGTGCGGACAGGTGCAGTACGCGGAAGCGCTCCCCGTCGGTGGAGTGCGGGGCGGCGTCCGCCCAGAGGGTGAAGTGGACCAGTTCCCAGTGCCGGGGATCGAGGCCCAGGGTGGTGGAGTGCACGCCGTCCGTGGCCGCCAACTCCTCGTGTCCGGCCACGGCTTCCTCGATGGCGGTGGCCGCGTCGGCGTCCTCCGGGAGGATCTCGGTCCGCCGGGTGAAGGAGGCGGGCGCCTGGCCGGCCGCGGGGCCCGGACGGTGGTGCAGGCCCTGCCAGGTGTGGACCGCCGGCCGCCCGAAGTCGCGGACCAGGCCGCGGAAGCCCTCGCCGGTCAGGAAGCGGGTCATCGCCTCCTGGTCGGCCCAGAGGTAGAAGGGCGCGTACTGGTTGACCGGCGAGCCGTCGGTGCCGCGCTCGCGGACCCCGTACGCCTTGAGGCCGAGGCCCGGGAGGTCGTCCAGCAGCGGGCCCTTGGTGGTCACCCGGTGCCGGACGATCTCCATGTCGTAGTCGGCGGGCAGGGTGATGCGGTACTGCATGGCGTGCATGGCGTGCATGGGGGCTCCGAGGGGGCGCGGGGTCAGGGGGTGCCGGGCGCGGCGGGCCCGTCCGTCGTGCGCTGTGCGGCCAGCAGCGTCAACAGGCCGTGTACGGCCGCGTCGAAGGGGGCGGGGTCCTCGGCCGCCCGGGCCAGGACGTAGCCGCCCTGGACGACGGCGGCGACGCTCGCCGCGGTGGCGGCCGGATCGAGGCCGGCGGCCAGTTCGCCGCGCTGCCGGCCCTCGGTGAGGACCTCGGCGATCCGGTGCTGGAGCCAGCCGAACATCTCGTCCAGCGGCGCCCGCAGTTCGGGGTTCTGGACCACGTCGCGGTCCTGCGTCATCCGGCCGATCGGGCAGCCGCGCAGCACCTGCCGCTCCCGCAGCAGATACGCCGCGATGCGGTCGTACGCCGTGCCGGGGGCGGAGAAGATCTCCTCGGCCGCCGCCGTCATGCCCTCCGCGGTGCGCCGGATCGCGGCCAGGGCGAGGTCGGACTTGCCCGTGAAGTGGTGGTACATGCTGCCCTGTCCGACCCCGGCGCGCTGCAGGATCGCCTTGGGGCTGGTGCCGACGTAGCCGCGCTCCCACAGGAGTTCCTGGGTGCTGGTGACGAGGCGTTCCTGGGCGCTGGCCGGGGCAGGGGGCAAAGCGGTCGCCGTCCGGTTCTGTGCACTGCTCATGCGCTGACTGTACATAACAGTAGTTACAGCGCTCAAGGGGCAGGTGGGGGTGGGTGGTCCGGTGGTCTGTGTGGGGTCAGCCGACCCGTGCGCTGCGGGCCCGGGGGTCGGTGCCCGCCTCCGCCGGCGGTGCGGCGTCCCGGTGGCCGTGTGGCGTGCGGGTCTCCGCGGGGGCGGTGGTGAGGGCGGGGAGGGTGAACCAGACGACCTTGCCCGGAGCGTGCGGGCGCGCACCCCAGCTCTCGCTGAGGGCGGCGATCAGTGCCAGGCCGCGGCCGGAGGTCTCCCAGCTCCCGGCCGTCCGCAGCTGCGGCAGCCGGGGGTCGAGGTCGTGCACCGAGACCGTCAACTGGTCGAGCAGTACGCACAGTTCGACGGTGCACTGCTTGCTGGGGCGGGCGTGCCGGTGGACGTTGGCGAGGAGTTCGGTCACGCCGAGTGCGGCCGGATCGGTCAGGGCGTCGAGGCGCCAGTGCCGTAGTTGCGCGGTGACGATCCTGCGCACGTCCCCGATGCGGGCCGGAAGGGCCTGGAGCTCCACCGTGCAGTGTCTGCTGGGCTGCCTGATCATGACCGCGACTCCCTGATGGGCCGGGCGCCCCTCGTGCCGGGGAGGGGCGAAGATCGGAACCAGCGATGCCGGCTGCACCACAGCGTCACCGCTGGTGAACCCTCAGTGATACGTGTCCAGGTTCGTGCAGGGGGGGTACCCCCGCAACCGCACCGCCTCAGCCGTGGCCGGCGTTCACGCGCGTGGCAGACGCGCCGCCTCGACGGCCTTGAGGAAGCGGTCCCGGGCGCCCAACGTCAGCGAGTAGCGGTTGCCGTTGAGGATGGCGAGGGCCCGGCCGCGCGTCGCGAACAGGGGCTTGTGTGCCTCCACGGCGCCGAGCGGGGCGCTGTCGATCTCCGTGCCGTAGCTCGTCAGCAGTGCCAGCCGCCCCCCGCTGATGCGGACTTGTCCTGCCCGGGTCAGGGAACGCAACGAGCGCTCGATCCGCACGCCGGTCGCGTTGTAGTCCTGCTCGGCCATCCTCATCACTCCCCGATGCCGTGGGCGGATACCGTCCGCCGCCCCCCGTAGGGAATTTTGCCGACATCGCACGCGGTACACCAGGGCCGTACGGGGCGCAGAGGCGCAACGGCGGTCCCCCAGGGCCTTCTTGGAGCCGCTCAAAGTGATGTTTATGCAGGTGAGAAGCGTGCGCCGGGTGGTTATAGTCAAAACCTGCCCGGCCTTCCGGGCGAGCCCCACACCCCTTGAGGAGCGCGCCGGTGAGCACCGCACCACAACCGCAGAGCCGGCCCGGACAGCAGTCGCCGGCCCCGGCCCCGGTCCTGCCGACCGTCGACGTGGACCGTTCGGACCCGGAGTACCGGGACTGGCTCAACGAGGCCGTCCGCAAGGTCCAGGCGGACGCCAACCGCACCGCCGACACCCACCTGCTGCGCTTCCCGCTGCCCGAGCGGTGGGGCATCGACCTCTACCTCAAGGACGAGTCGACGCACCCCACCGGCAGCCTCAAGCACCGGCTGGCCCGCTCGTTGTTCCTCTACGGGCTGTGCAACGGCTGGATCCGTCCCGGGAAGCCGGTGATCGAGTCCTCCAGCGGCTCCACGGCGGTCTCCGAGGCGTACTTCGCCTCGCTGATCGGCGTCCCGTTCATCGCGGTGATGCCGGCGACCACCAGCCCGGAGAAGACCCGGCTGATCGAATTCCACGGCGGCACCTGCCATCTGGTCCAGGACCCGCGGACCGTCTACGAGGTCTCCGCCCGGCTCGCCGCCGAGTCCGGCGGCCACTACATGGACCAGTTCACCTATGCCGAGCGGGCCACGGACTGGCGCGGCAACAACAACATCGCCGAGTCGATCTACCAGCAGCTGCGGCTGGAGCGCTACCCCGAGCCCGCCTGGATCGTCGCCACCGCCGGCACCGGCGGCACCTCCGCGACCATCGCCCGCTACGTCCACTACATGCAGTACGACACCCGGATCTGCGTCCCCGACCCGGAGAACTCCTGCTTCTTCGACGGCTGGCTCACCGGTGACGCGGAGACCCACTGCACCACCGCCTCCCGGATCGAGGGCATCGGGCGGCCGCGCATGGAGCCGAGTTTCGTGCCCGGCGCCATCGACCGGATGATGAAGGTCCCGGACGCGGCGAGCGTCGCCGCGGTCCGCGCGCTGGAGCGGGCGATCGGCCGGAAGGCGGGCGGCTCGACCGGCACCGGGCTGTGGAGCGCCCTGAAGATCGTCGCGGAGATGGTCGCCGAGGGCCGCACCGGGTCCGTGGTGACGCTGCTGTGCGACCCCGGCGACCGCTACCTCGACAAGTACTACTCGGACGACTGGCTGGCCGCCCAGGGGCTCGACATCGCCCCCTACGCCCGGACCATCGAGCACTTCCTCGCCACCGGGTCCTGGGAGGCCTGAGCCGCCCGCGCGGGCCGGGGCGCGGTCAGCTTCCGGCGAGCCGCCGGTCCAGGGCCCGCATCGAGCCCCCGAACGCGTGCCGCAGACCGGGCCGCGCCATCGGCATCAGCCAGCGGAACGCGGCCGGGCCGTCCATCGCGACCGTCCACCGCACCCGCGTGCCGGAACCGGCCGGCGTCAGCCGCCAGTCCTCCAACAGGGCCTGCAGCGTGGGGAGGTCGGTGGTGTCGACCCGGTAGGCGTAGCGCGCGCCGGGCTCGGTCGCCAGCACCGTCTCGGTGGAGCGGGTGCCGCCGGTGAGCCGTATCTCCCGGCCGCGGCCGTCGTGCGTCGGCGTCGACCCGCACACGCCCGTGAACCACTCGGCCCAGCCCGGTGTGTCGTCCGCCAGCGCGGCGTAGACGACCTCGGGCGGCGCCGCGATCTCGGCGGCGAACACCAGCCGCAGCGGCGCCGCTACGGCGAAGTCGAGCTCGACGGGGCGGAGCCGTCGGTGCATGGACGAGCACCTCCTGGGGCCGGTCGGCCGGGCGGCGCCACCCTGGCGCCGCGGCAGGCACCGTTCGCCCCGTCGCGGCGCCCGGCACGCCGAGAGCACGCACTCTGGACGCCGCTCCTTGACGGGCAAACGCCGCCTGCCGCGACACTAGCCGGTGCGGCGTCAACTGTCAGCCGCCGGCGGCCGGTTCGCCCGCCACCAGCAGCTCCGTCGGCCGGTCGGTGAACTCCGCCCGCGCCTCGGCGGACAGTCCGGCGTCCGTGACCAGCACGTCCACCTCGTCCAGCGCGGCGAACGAACTCAGGCCGATCGTGCCCCACTTGGTGTGGTCGGCGAGCACCACCACCCGCCGCGCGGACCGCACGAAGTGCCGGTTGGTCTCCGCCTCCGCGAGATTGGGCGTGGACAGCCCGGCCTCCACCGATATGCCGTGCACGCCGAGGAAGAGCAGATCGAAGTGGAGCGACCGGATCGCGGCGTCCGCGACCGGGCCGACCAGGGTGTCCGACGGGGTGCGCATACCGCCGGTGAGCACCACCGTCGCGGCCTCCGTCGGCTGTGGCCCCTCGCCGCCGCTGGCCGCCGCGCGCTGGGCGTCGTAGAACACGTCGGCGACGCGCACCGAGTTCGTCACCACCGTCAGCTGGGGGACCTCCAGCAGCCGCTGGGCCAGCGCGTACGCGGTCGTGCCGCCGGCCAGGGCGATGGCGCTGCCGGGCACCGCCAACTCGGCGGCCGCCTTGGCGATCTCCGCCTTGGCGCTCAGCTCCAGTGCCGACTTCGCCTCGAAACCCGGCTCGTGGGCGCTGGGTTCGCTCACCGGCAGGGCGCCGCCGTGCACCTTCTCGATCATGCCCTGGCGGGCCAGTGCGTCCAGATCGCGACGGACCGTCATGTCCGAGACGCTCAGCCGACGGGTGAGTTCGTTGACCCGCACGCCGCCGCGCCGTCTGACCTCGTCGAGGATCAGGGCCCGCCGCTGCTCCGCGAGGAGATTCTGGTTGTCGCCCACCGCGGCCCGTCCCTTCCGCCCGGCTCACCGCCCGGGGTCCTTCCGCCGGCTGTCCGCCGCCTGCGCATTTCTGGTGTCCTCATCCTCCCACGAGGGTCCGACAGCGGCCCCGATCCGGGTACCCGGCGGGATGAGGGAACCGCAACCGGCGCGCAGGGAACCGCAACCCGGGTGCGGATGCTCCCAGAAGACGGGGAACAATCCGGGGAGCGGGGAGACCGCACGCCCGCGCACACCGCACCGCACTGACATCGGGGGAGAAGCCAGTGGAGACCGCGGCCACACCATCGTCCGCCCGCGCGAGGGACGCGCGCCCGGCGGCCGACACCACACCCGCCACCACACCCGCCACCGCGCCGCAACGACCCCAGCTCGCCCTGGAGCTGCTGGTCCACGGCGTCGGCGGCACCACGGCGGAGAAGATGCTCGGCGACCCGCGCGTCCAACGGGTCACCGGCGACGACACCGCCGCCTGCTACCGGCGCACCGGCGACGTGGACGCCGAGCGGCGGCCCGACGACCGCCGGACCGAACCCGTCCGCGAGGCGTACTGCTGGTCCAATCTGACCTCCGGCAACGGGGCCCGCGCGCTGTGGCTGGTGCTGCTGCCGTTCATGGTGGCCAACCTCGCCCACTGGATGCGCCCGGCCGCCCCGCCCGACCACCGGGGGCAGCGGGTCTACGACCTCCTGGTGCGGCTGCTCGCGCTCAGCCTCACCGCCTTGTTGGCCGCCGCGGCCTGCGAGGTCGCCCTCGATCTCACTGCCTGGCAGTGCGCCGGCACCCCGGTGTGCGTCGAGGGGAAGTCCTGGCTGGGCTTCCTCAACCCCGCGGGCGGGGGCTGGTGGAGCGCGCCGGGCCGCCGTCTGGTCCTCGCCTCCGTGCTGCCGCTGGCGGTCGTCGGCTTCCTGTGGTGGCTCTCGCACCGCACATGGAGTGCGTACGAGTCCGCCTCCCCGCCGCCGCGGCGCCCCGGCGCCTCCCGCGACACCCCCGCCCACGAACGCACCGCGCTGGGCCTGGACGGCTTCTGGTACGGCCGCCGGCTGGTCGCCCGGCTGCGCGCCGCACACGCCACGGCCGGGGTGCTGACGATCGCCGCCGCGCTGCTCGTCGCCGCCCTCCGGGGCGACCGGCGGGCCGGTGCCACCGCCCTGACCGCCGTCGGGCAGACCCTGACCGGCCTGGTCGTGCTGCTCGCAGCCGCCACCCTGGTCATCGTCTGGCGCACCGCCCGCAACGAGGCGGCCAGGGACGAGGAGTCCGACCACTTCGCCGTGCGGACGCTGCCCTACGCCGCGTTGACGGTGCTCGCGCTCACCGCCGGCTACGCCGCCTGGGCGCGGCCGGAGGCGCGCAGCCAGGGCCCGCTGCCCGGGGTCGCCGCGTTCGGCGGGATCGCCGTCTTCCAGGGGGCGTTGGTGCTGGCCCTGGTGGTGACCGCCTGGTTCCTCCAGCGCGCCGCCCGGGGCGAGGCCCGCACCGCGCTGCGCGGGATGGGCGGTCCGGCCGTCGCCCTGCTGTCCTGCGCGCTCAGCGGGGTGCTCTCCGGGGGCGTCGCCCAGCGGTTCGGGGACTGGATCGCGCCGGACGCCGCCCCCGGCCAGGACCGGGCGCCGGTTCCCGGGCCGCCGGTGCTGCTCTCCTGGCAGGCGTCGGTGCTGCCCGCGCTGCTGGTCGTGGTCGCGGTGATCGTCGTCCTGGCCGGGATCCGGGTGCTGGTCGTCCGCCGGCAGGTCGCCAAGGACGTGCCGGGCCTCTACGACCCGCGCGAGCGTCCCGACGTGCTGCGCACCGAACGCATCGCGGGCACCATCGCCCGCGCCGGCCTCACCGACGCGGCGCCCGTCCTGGTGGCCGCGGTCGCCGCCGTCACGCTCCTGCTGGGCGCCGGCGCGGTGGCCGGGGCCTGGCTCACCAACCGGGCGCCGGGCCGCGCCACCGAGGGCGCCGCGCCGTTCGTGCACGCCGCGGCCGCCACCGCCGAGTCCCTCGGCTCCTGGCTGATGAGCGCCGGTGTGGTCCTGCTGCTCGCCATGGGCCGGCGCGCCTACCGCGACCAGTCGGCCCGCCGCACCATCGGCATCCTCTGGGACGTCGGCACCTTCTGGCCGCGCGCCGCCCACCCCTTCGCGCCGCCCTGCTACGCCGAGCGCGCCGTCCCCGACCTGACATGGCGGATGGCCACCTGGACCGAGCAGTTCGACGGCCGGCTGGTGATCTCCGGCCACTCCCAGGGCAGCGTGCTGGCCGCGGCCGCCGTCTGGCAGCTGGACGTGGTCACCCGCAGCCGGGTCGCGCTGCTCACCTACGGCAGTCCGCTGGAGCGCCTCTACGGCCGCTGGTTCCCCGCGTTCTTCGGCCCGCCGGTGCTCACCGGTCTGCACCGGGAGATGGGCGACTGGCGCAACCTCTGGCGCTTCACCGACCCCATCGGCGGCCCGATCCGGCTCACCTGCGAGGACGGCCGGGCGGTCGACGAGGGGCCGCTGCGCGACCCGCTCAGCTTCGGCCGCAGCCTCCAGAGCCCGCTGCCGGCCCAGATCCTGGGCCACGGCGACTACCAGGCCGACCCGGTCTTCGACCGGGTGCGCGCCCAACTGCTCACCCGGCTGAGCCCGGGGGTACCGTGCCGGCGCACCAAGGAGCTTCCCGCTCAGGAGAGTTCGGGCAGGTCCTCGGCGTAGAGGAGGGACAGGTCGTCGGTGCTCGGGTCGGTGAGCCTGGCGACCCGGCCCGCGTGCCGCTCGACCATCGCCTCGAACGTCTGCCGCGCGGTGCGGCCGTTGCCGAACGACGGCCCCTTGGGCAGCGCGGTGAAGTACGTGAGCAGTGCCTCGCCGGCGCCGTCGGCGAGGCGGTACTCATGCTCCTCGCCCTGCTGCTCGACGATCCGCAGCAGCTCCTCCGGCGCGTAGTCGCCGAACCTGATGGTCCGTGAGAAACGCGAGGAGATACCGGGGTTGGTCGCCAGGAACCGCTCCATCTCCGCGGTGTAGCCGGCCACGATCACCACCACCGCCTCCCGGTGGTCCTCCATCAGCTTCACCAGGGTGTCGATGGCCTCCTTGCCGAAGTCCCGCCCGGAGTCCTCGGGGGCCAGGGCGTAGGCCTCGTCGATGAACAGCACCCCGCCGCGCGCCCGCTCGAACGCCTCCTGGGTGCGGATCGCGGTCGAGCCGATGTGCTCGCCCACCAGGTCCACCCGGGACACCTCGACCAGGTGGCCGCGCTCCAGCACCCCCAGGGAGTGCAGGATCTCGCCGTACAGCCGGGCCACCGTGGTCTTGCCGGTGCCGGGGGAGCCGGTGAACACCAGATGGCGGCGGACCGAGGCGGCCTTGAGCCCGGCCTCCTGCCGCCGGCGCCCCACCTCGATCATGTTGATCAGGCTGCGCACCTCCCGCTTGACGCTCTCCAGCCCCACCAGGGTGTCCAGTTCGCCCAGCACCTCCTCGGAGGGCCGGCCGGGTGCGGGTGGCTCCGGGGCGGCGGCAGGCTCCGGGCGTGCGTGGGGGACGTTGCCCAGCAGCCCGGCCGTCTGCGTGGCCTGCTGCACCACCGGCGCGGTCACCGGCGGCGCCTGCGCGGCCCGGCTCTCGTCGCTGGTGCAGTCCTCGACGGTGGGCCCGTCGCCGTTGCCGAGGGCGTCGGCGAACTCGTAGCCGCCGCGCGCGCACCGCTCCGTACGGCACCGCGTCAACGTCGTCCGGCACCCGTCGATCACATGGAAGCCGAAGCCGGAACTGCCGGTGACCCGGCAGCCGTGGAAGGTGCCGCGGCCCTCGGCGGAGACGTAGAACCCGGCCTCGGTCGGTGAACTGACCGTGCAGCCCTCGATGGTGGGGTCCGCGCCCTTGGTGACGATCACCCCGGTCTGCGCCCCGTCGATGGTGCAGTTGGCGAGCGTGCCGCCGCTGCCGTGGTCGCGGAACCAGGCCCCGGTCGAGGCGTCCCGGATCCGGCAGTCGTCCAACTGGACGGTGGCGCCGTCGCTCACCGACACCGCGGTGTTGCGGACCTGCGACAGATCGCAGTCCACCACGTCGGCCCGGGAACCGCGGTCCAGGACGAACAGCGCGTCGGGGACGTCGTGCACCCGCGTCGCGTCCAGCACGGCGGTGGCGCCGTCGCTGACCCACACCGCCGGGTAGTCGCCCGTACTGTCGTGGATCTCGCACTGGTTGGCGTCCACCCGGGTGCCCGGGTCCCATACCGACAGGCCGTTCCGCCCGAAGTGCCGCACCGTGCTGCGGGTCAGCGTCAGCACCGAACGGGACCGCAGGTCCACCGCGTTCTCCGGGACGTCGTGGATGGCGCAGTCGGCGAGCGTGAGCACCGCGTCGGTGTCCAGCGTGACGCCGTCCGAAGTGGTGCGGTGCACCGTGCAGTCGGTGAGGTGGCCGGTGGCGCGCTCGGCCACCTGGACGCCGGCGCCCTTGATCTCGTACAGCTCGCAGCCCACCGCCTCGACCGCGCTGCCCTCGCCGGTCAGCGACAGTCCGGCGCCCGAGGCGTGGTGGATCCGGCAGCGCTCCAGCCGCGGGTGGGCGCCGTCGCGCACCGCAACTCCGGTCTGTCCGGCGGCCATCACCTCGCACTCCTCGAAGACCCCGCCGGCGCCGCCCAGGATGCTGATGCCGACCCCGCCGGCGTTGTCGACCGTGCAGCGGCGCACCGTCGGGCGGGCCCCGCCGCGTACCTCGATCCCGGCCGCGGACCGGGTCACCACGCGGATGTCGGCCAACTCGGGGGCGCCGTCCTCCACCAGCAGCGCCGGCGACGCCGAGTCGGTGGCTTCCAGATGCAGGTCGTGGACGGTGGCCGAGGCCCGTATCGTCAGCGCCACCCCGTCGGTCGGCGCGATCCGCACCGAGCCGCGCGCCCCCTCCGGCCCGCGCAGCGTCACCGCCCGCTGCAGCACCAGGTTCTCGCGGTACGTGCCGGCCGGCACGGTCAGGACGTCACCGTCCCCGGCGGCCTCCAGGGCGGCGGCGAGCGAACTGTACTCCCCGGTGCGGCGCCGCCAACGCGACGTTCCGGAGTGCGTCACCTGGACCGAGCCCTGTGCCATGGCGGTGTCGTGCCCCCACTTCGTACGGCGGATGTCGGCCCGGCAGTCATCCGTCCACGGATGTCCGCTTCGAGGTCTGCGGGGCCCCAGCCAAGAGGCTGGAGGCACCACCGTAGCGTGCCTTCGGGGATGCCTCCCACGCTGTCGGCTGCCCCGCCGTGACGCTGCGCTGGGCCTGCTTCCCACGTTGTCGGCTTTCCGGCCGTGACGCTGCGCTGGGCCTGCTTCCCACGTTGTCGGCTTTCCCGCCGTGGGGGTTGCTGTCTTTGTCTTTGCGCCTGCGGCGCTGGCTGATTGTCCGCTGTGTGTCCGCTGCGCGTTGCTGTTGTCCGCTGCGCGGGGCTGTTGGGTGCGGTGGCGGGGATGCGGGGGTGGTGTGCCGGACTGCTTCGCTTTACGTCCGGCACACCACCCCCGCATCCCCGCCCCCTCCCGTTGTGGGTGGGATTCCGGTGGGTTGGGGGTGAGCCGAGTGGTCTTCTGGCGGTCACCACTCAACCCACAACCCGCGCTTGCCCACCGGGAGTTGACCCCACTTGCCTGTTTCACCGACCACATACGGGAGGGGACGGGTCTGTGGGGCGGGTGGGGGGGGGGGGGCGGGGGGGCGCCCGCGCCCGGCCCCCCCCACCCCCCCCCCCACCCCCCC